>JANRMF010000035.1:0-9292 GCA_033761815.1 Rickettsiaceae bacterium | reverse complement strand
GCAATTTAAAGGCTAGCCTGCGTAAGGCTATAGATAATAGGTGCGAGAGAGGTGAGTCCTAAAAAATTGCTTTTGTTCAGTTAATTTCGGAACCTGGTATAACTATCACAAATTTGTGACATATTATAGCATTTTTACCTTGGATTTGCATATAGTATTTATATTTTTTAATATTGTAGTAAAATGTTAGGAATGAGGCGTAAGTTTGATTACTTTAGACCTAGTTAACCTGTATAAAAAATTATTTTTATGAATTGCACCCCACTTATAACAGTAGGATTATTGCTACTTTCTAATATATTCATGACTTTTGCCTGGTATGGCCATTTGAAGTTCAAGTCTTCTTCAATATTTCTTGTTATTCTTGCGAGCTGGGGGATAGCTTTTTTTGAATATTGCCTTCAAGTGCCTGCAAATAGAATTGGCTCAGATTATTTCAGCGCAGCCCAGCTAAAATCCATCCAGGAGGTGATAACTCTTGTGGTATTTTGCTTTTTTTCAGTATTCTATCTAGGGCAGCCCATAACATTATACCACATAATTGGGTTCGCACTAATAGCTCTAGGTGCATTTTTTATCTTCACCCCGAGTTAATTCAATAGACCTCTATCGCATAAGATTGTTAGTGTCTATGGTCGTGAGTATGCTTATATACCCCTATATTAGAGCTCAGTGAATTATGGGTTTTAAATGGTTTTCCGCTGCAGCATATATGGTGATTTATGCATAATACCTGATCTGCTGAGCTAATAACATGGTGAAGATCATGAGAGATCAAAAAAATGGACATTTTTTTTGATTTGTTCTTTACCTTTTCAATAGTGGAGTAGAATATATCCTCAAGATCAACATCCAGAAATGCAGTTGGCTCATCAAGTACAACAAGATCTGGGTTTGATGAAAAAGCAATCGCAAGTAGGAAGAATTGCAGCTGGCCTGAAGACAGGGTTGATAAGTCTTTGCTCCATATTTTATCTATATCTGAAGATTTTTCATAAATAGAGTCCATAAAATTTTCCCTATTAATGTTGCACAAATAGGCAAATTCTTTGCATGTAAGGGGGACTTGATCAGATATTTTAAAAGCCTGGGGCACATAAGAGACTCTGAGGTAGTCGTTTTTGATCACGCGGCCGAGGCTAGGATCTTCAATGCCAAGTAAAATCTTTGCAATTGTGGACTTTCCTGCCCCATTTGGTCCCACAAGCACATTTATGGTATTTTTGTGAATTTTGAAACTAACAGATTCTATAATGGTTTTATTATTGAAATTCTTGCTAATATTCTCAAATTCCAGAATAATATCATTATTCTTTGCAATAGTCATGATAAGTAATTACCAAACTATTTGATGATTTCCCAATCTCCATCAGGTTTTCTGCAAGCTGTTCCGTATGCATGCTCAACCCTTCTGCCAACGCGAACTTCATGACTATATTCTCTGCAATATCTACCTGATTCAGCTTGATATGTTTTTGTCGGTGTTATGTATCCATAGTGTCCTGAATCTGGATTTCTCCACTCTGTGGACTGGCCGCTTGGCGCGCTCTCAAGAGCTTTTTGCGCTGAACGCTCTGCCAACATCTTATCTCTATCATCAAGGCTCTTACCTATAGCACCTCCAGCAAGACCGCCCAGTAAAGCCCCTGCTCCTATTGCAATAATCTTCCCCTCTCCTTTACCAAAAGCGGATCCTATCAGGCCGCCAGCGAGAGCTCCAAGAGCGACCCCTCCACCTTGCTTTGACATGCGCCCATTTTCTGCGCAAGAGCTAAAAACAACCGCGCTTAACAAAAGGGCCAAAACTTTACTAATCGTGTTTTTCATAACAAATTCTTCTCATTTAACTTGAACTTAACCATAAATTTTTTTATGATTGACATTTGAGCAGTATGATAGCATATATAATGGATATTAACAAACAAAATCTTCTCCTTAAATCAGCCTCTTATTTTGCTGTTGCAAATGGGGCGCTGATCTTCGTAATGAAACTATATGGGTACGCCGAGACAAATTCAGCCTCCGTTTTTGCATCTGTTGTAGATTCTGGGCTTGATATAACCTCCTCTATTCTGAATATGCTCGCCCTAAGATTCGCTCTTGTTCCACCCGATGAAAACCACAGATTTGGGCATGAAAAAATTCAAGATCTTGCTGTGTTTGGCCAAGGAATATTTTTTATTGCATCAAGTTTTTTTGTAGTGGCGAATTCTTTCTACAAACTTAAAAGCCATAGCGAGGTTACTAACCCAGAATCTGGGCTTATTGTCATATTCCTCTCCACTATACTAACATTTTCTCTTGTATTATATCAGACATATGTGCTCTCTAAGGTCAAATCATCAATAATAAAAGCTGACAAATTACATTATCTGACAGATCTTTTGTCTAATATTGTTGTTGCAATTTCTATATATTTCAGTGCCTCTTATTGGTATATAGATGGAATATTCGGTATCTTAATTGCTATATATTTATTTTGGGGCGCTTACGAAATTATGCGGGAGGGTTTGTGCAATTTACTAGATCAAGAAGTAGACGAAAAAGATAAGGCAAAAATAATCAAAATACTTATGAAATATAAAGCAAGGCGCGAAATTATAGCAATTCATGACCTTAAAACCAGAATGGCTGCTAATAAGCTTTTTATTCAGTTTCATGTTGAGTTTGATGGGAATATGAAACTCTATGACTCTCATATCATTACCGAAAAAATCGAAAAAGATATTTTAAAAATATTTCCAGTAGCGCAAATTATCATTCACCAAGACCCATCAGGGATCGATGAAGATACACCATTTAGAGATGAGCTTGATGGACCAAAATAAATTTATGCAACTCGCCCTTCAAATGGCTGCAAAAGCCTTTGAAGCTGGTGAAGTGCCAGTTGGTGCTGTTATTGTCCGAAGAATAGACGGAAAAATCATAGCAAAAGCCCATAATTTAGTAGAATCTAAACAATCTCCAATAAAGCATGCCGAGATAATAGCTCTTAATATTGCTTCCAAAAAACTCAAAACAAAGTACCTACAGGATTGTGATCTATATGTCACGCTGGAACCATGCCCAATGTGCGCCTCCGCAATTTCCATGTACCGACTTGGGAGATTATATTTCGGGGCAAAGGATCCGAAATTTGGAGCGGTAGAATCCGTAACTAATTTCTTTGCATCTAAAAATTGTTTTCATAAGCCAGATATTTATTCTGGTTTATATGAAGAAAATGTTACATTATTAATGAAGAATTTCTTTCGTATTATAAGAGATCAAAAAAAGTTAGGAGAAAGGAGATGTTGTTCATTATAGGTTTATTTGTTGTCGTAGGCTCGGTGATTGGTGGATATGTCATGCATCATGGTGAATTATCCCTTCTTTATCAACCAAATGAGCTTTTGATTATAATCGGAGCGGGTATTGGCGCTACAATTATCGGTAACTCACTAGACTTGATTAAAGAAACTCTAGTTTCTCTAAAATATTTATTTAAAGTTAGACATAAATCAAAAAATGAATATTTAGAATTACTATCTCTTGCTTTCAATGTTTTCAAATTCATTAAAGTTAAAGGGATGCTTGCAATAGAAGCTCACATCGAAAACCCACAAGATAGCGATCTATTTAGAAAAGCCCCAAGTTTTGCCAAAGACAAAAAAGCAATGGATTTCTTTAGAGATTATTTAAGGCTAATTACAATGGGTGTAGATCCACACCAATTCGAAGCTCTACTTGATAGAGATATTGAAATTTATGAACATGAATGTCTAGCTCCAAGTAGAATAATAACCGCATTAGGAGATAGTCTTCCCGCTCTTGGAATTGTTGCTGCTGTTCTTGGTGTAATTGTTACAATGCGCAGTATAACAGAGCCACCTTCAGTCCTTGGGTCACTCATTGCAGCTGCGTTAGTTGGAACATTTACGGGAATATTATTCGCTTATGGATTATTCAACCCTGTTGGGAACTATCTAAAAAACTATGCCGAGCAAAAAATTATGTTTATAACATGTCTTAAAGCGGGGCTTGTAAGTCACCTTAGCGGCAACGCTCCTATTATTACCGTTGAGTTTATGAGAAAAAATATTCCTGAAAATCTAAGACCAGATTTTTATGAGACGGATAAATATATAAATAATGCCAAGGTTGAATAATTATGTCTAGAGAAGAACCCAACGATCAACCAAATGAGCTGGATAGTCGCAAGAAAAACATAATTATTATCAAGAAGATAAAAAAACACCATGATGGGCATCACGGCGGAGCTTGGAAAGTTGCATATGCTGACTTTGTAACAGCTATGATGGCCTTTTTCCTACTGATGTGGCTCATTAATACTGTTACTACTGACCAGCTAAAGGGAGTTGCGCAATATTTTATGCCAGAATCTGGTTTAAGGGGGATGAGAGGCTGGGGTTTTGGAGGAGAATCAAATTCCAAGCCTCTAACTCGGACTTTACACCTAAATCAATCTACTGAATCTCTTTATCCTGGAACCCCAACAGAACCACAAGATCATAACAAAGAAAAAGAGATGGTCGTTGATAGCGATGCAACGAAACTTGTAAGCGTGATGAATAATCTTGCTCAAAGCATGGACGGAACTGGGGAAGTCTCGCAAATGAGTGATAATGTTATTATAGATAAAACCCCGGAAGGTATAAGAATTCAAATTATAGACTCGCTAAATAGATCAGTCTTTAAGTCAGGCAGTACAGAAATCCAGCCATATATGAATAAATTTTTATATGTAATTGGAGATCTAATAAAAAGTGTTCCAAATTATATTGCAATAGAAGGTCACACTTCTGAGGAGGCGGATCCAGGAATTAAGGGGAAGGATCAATGGACTCTATCATTAGAGAGAGCGGATATTATTCGCAAATTTTATCAACAAAGAATAAAAAAAGATCAGATTTTGAAAGTCACAGGAAGAGCAAACACAGAGCCGTATGACCTAAAAGAGCCTAAGTCTCTTAAAAACTCTAGAATAGTTATCATACTTCTCAATATGAGCTCAGTTGGAAAAATTCAATCCGCAATACCAGAAGAGCAGCATTAATATAGTGTATATAACAACAAAAGAGCCCTGGAGTGTGAATATCTCACACCCGAGGGGTTCTTCTTTTTAGCTTTGTGATTGCTACTTTTTAGATCCTGTTTGCTGACTTAGAGCAGCCCCAAGAATGTCGCCAAGACTTGCCCCACTATCTGTTGAGCCATATTCCTTGATTGTTTTTTCTCTTTCAAGGATTTCTAAAGCTTTAATAGAAAGGGAAACAGTACCATCTTTTTGCATGCTAAGAACTTTAGCATCCACCTTGTCCCCAACGTGGAATCTGTCTGTTCTTTGCTCAGTCTTATCTGAAGCAAGATCTGCTTTTTTGACAAAACCTTCTTTCTCATTGTCTAAAGCGAGGATCACTCCATCATCTTTAACTTCTTTAACGACTCCAGTTACAACCATACCCTTTGAAAAACTTGATGATGACTGGGATTCTTGACCGGTTACAAGCTGCTTTATACCAAGGCTTACTCTTTCTTTTTCAGTATCTATGGATAAAACTTTGCACTCAATAATATCGCCTTTTTTGAAGTTTTTAATTGCTGAGTCATTAGCATCCCAGGAAATATCAGACTCATGGACCATGCCATCTATCTCTTGTCCTATCGCTACAAACAAACCAAAATCAGCAATATTTCTGATCTCTGTCTTAATAACATCGCCAACTTTATTCTTTTCTGCAAATTCCTGCCATGGGTTGTTTTTGCATTGCTTAATACTCAAGGAAATTCTGTGCTTATCTTCATCTACTTCAAGCACAACAAACTCAACATCCTGACCTATTGTGAGGGATTTTTTAGCATTTTGATTAGATTTCACCCATGAGATTTCTGTTGAGTGAACAAGCCCCTCTATTCCATTTTTAATCTCAATGAATGCGCCATATTCAGTTACATTTGTCACTTTTCCTGTCATGCGTCTTCCAACTGGGAATTCATCTTTAATGCCATTCCAAGGATTTTGGTCAAGTTGCTTCATTCCTAGAGAAATTCTCTTAGTCTCCTCATTAAACTTAATCACCATAACTTTGACCTTTTGGCCCATAGATAATACTTCTGATGGGTGGTTAATACGCGCCCAAGAAATATCTGTCACGTGCAATAATCCATCAAGACTTCCAAGATCGATAAACGCCCCGTAATCTGTGATGTTCTTAACAAAACCTTCAAGGACAACTCCTTCTTGTATCTGTGATAGCATCTCATCACGAGCCCCAGATCTTGACTCTTCTAATATAGCTCTTCTAGAAACAACAACATTTCCGAGTTTTTTGTCCATTTTTAAAATTTTAAATGGCTGGACTATGTCCATTAAAGGTCCGACATCTTTTATCGGTCTAACATCTACTTGGCTTCCAGGCAGGAACGCTACAACTCCGGATAGGTCAACAGTGAATCCGCCCTTGACTCTTCCAAAAATTACACCATCAACAAGCTCTTCTGTATCATGAGCTTTTTCGAGAATAACCCAGGATTCCTCCCTGATGGCTTTCTCTCTACTGAGCATTGTTCTTCCGTTGCGACCCTCGAGTTTTTCGACGTAAACATCAACCCCGTCACCAATTGCTGGTAGTTCATGATCAACAACTAGCTTAAATTCGCTAGTAGGGATTCTACCTTCATTTTTTAGCCCAACATCAACGATTACAGTATCGTTTTCGATGCCAACTACTATCCCTCTAACTACACTACCCTCTTTTACTTTAGAAACGGTTGCTTCTGAGATAAGAGTTGCGAAATCTTCAGACTCTCCTTCTTCGAAAATTGTAGGAATAAATTTTTGTTTTGTTTTTATTTTTTGAAATAATGGTACCATTATAATTACTCATGATAGCTCGTGCCTGCAGCTAATCAGTATATTTTTAGTTAGTATTTTAGCTTAAGATCAATTTAGGCACAATATTGATAGCAGCCTTAACTTGGACACTATACACTAAATTTTGAAAATTTCAAGGATTAGCTATGACCCATTTGAGATGAAAAATATCCATGGCCTATCCCAAATTTTTCAATAGCAATGCTCCATTTAAGGTGGTCATCATCGCCGAAAATAATTTGCTGATCTGCATCTTGAATTAACCAGTAGTTATTTTCAATTTCTTCTTCGAGTTGGTTTTGACCCCAGCCAGTATATCCTAAAACGATATTGGATTTCATGGGTCCTATGCCGTTTAATATATCCTTAATAACGTCAACACTAGAGCTAACTGCGATGGAATTACTCTGAGAGAAAGTTAGGTTTTTCATGTAATCTGCCGAGTGAATCACAAAACTTCTCTCAGGATCCATCGGGCCTCCAATTAGGATATTTTTCTCTATATCTTGCTTGCGGGAAATTTCTTCATCCTTGATTCTGTATAATTTTTTGATTCCAAGTCTACTGATTGCTTTGTTGACAATCAGACCTATTGCACCCTCTTCTGAGTGAGTTGCCACGTAAATAACGCTTTTATCGAATATGTCGCCAAATGAACAATATGGATTGGCAACAAGCATTTTCCCTGTTAGACTTTCAAAGCTGATGTTTCTATTTTTTTCGATCATAAGAACCCCCATTTACTATTAATATAAGGTATAATTAATGAATTTTCAAGTCTTGCGCAAAACCCTTATTATAATAATATTATCATTACCTCTATTTTCAATAGCGGATGATCAAATTTTTATTGCTAATCAAAATAACCAAATCTCCTTAAATCTCGACCTTGATGGAGATTCAAAAATTTATTGGTTCAGGCAAACAAAACATGGCTTACCTTCCGAAATTGCTTTAGAAAACCCTGAGAATATCTGCTCACACCAGATCCAGTGGCCTTGGCCTTTAATCCAGAAAGAATATGGTAAAAATACAGCAATTTATACTAAAAGTTTATCTATTCCAATTGTTATTAAGAAAATTGATCAAGATAAGCCAGCTAAAGCCACCTTAATAATGACTTATGTTGAGTGCAATAGTCTTGGATGCTTTCCAAAAAAACATGAGCTAGTACTGGAAATACCCGGAAATACTGATGAAGTCTCGCAGAACCGCGCGCCAAAGGAAGACTTAATTCAAAAGGTTCAATTCTCTGAAAACAATTTGCAGGTGGTGGTGAGCGACAAAGAAAGTAAAATTTTTGCCTTATATAATCAGGAAATATACTTACCCGCAAAAAACATATCTCAAAAGGATTTAAAGATCTCTGTCTTTGAGGGGCTTAGAGATAAAAAAGGAAAAGTAGAGTTTTTTCTCAGCAAAACAAATTATATAAAAGAACTAGAGCTAGAGAATATAGAGACTCTTACCGCAAGTTCCAATTTTCTGATATATTATCTGGCTATTTCATTGCTTGGAGGATTTATTCTCAATTTTATGCCGTGCGTTCTCCCCGTCCTTTCGCTAAAATTATTCAATCTTGTCAATGCAAAAACTCCGTCTCAGAGAAGGGGAGATGCTGCTATATCTATTGCAACTATTATAATATATTTTGCAAGTCTTGGTGTGTTTGCATCCCTTGCAAAGATGTCGGGAGAGTTTTTTAGCGCAGGCCTCAGTTTGCAAATGCCAAGTGTAATTATTTTATGCATTGTTTTTGTTTTAATTACACTTGGAATCTCTCTGGATAGAATAAATCTGAATTTACAGATACCTTTTTTATTAAACTATTCAGGCTCAAGCAATTCCCTCAACGTCATCGCAAGCTCACTCGTTTCCACAATACTTGCAACACCTTGCACTGCACCCTTCCTTGCAACTAGCGTTACTTTTGCCTTAAGTCAGAATATTCCTGTCATTATAATGATCTTCGCAACATCAGGAATAGGATTTGCATCACCTTATATTTTAGTTAGTTTTTGGCCCGGAATCATAGATTTGCTGCCGAGGTCAGGCAAATGGCAGAAATATTTAAAATATTTTTTTATATTATTATTGATTCTAACAATTTTTTGGCTATTTTGGATATTGCAAGCTCAAATAGGCATTCTTTCGGCCTTTAGCGTTCTAATATTAGCTTATGGGATTAGATTTGCCATTGAGTCTAGTATAAAACGAAAAGCGATGATATTATTATGTCTTTTGGGCGGAATTTTAAATATACCATTTTGGATAGGTTCAAACCAAACAAATCTTACTCTTCACCATGGAAGTAGAGACTGGGAGGAGTTTTCGGCTCAAAAGCTATCTGATTATAAAGAAAAAGGAGAAATAATATTTATTTTTGCAACAGCAGAATGGTGCGCAACTTGCAAGCTC
>JANRMF010000034.1:0-6072 GCA_033761815.1 Rickettsiaceae bacterium | reverse complement strand
GGATTTTTGCTGTCAAAGTCGGGATATACATTGGTGGTTTTTTAGCAATCTTGTGAATTTCTTTGACGATTGGCTCTATTAATTTTCTAGATTCTGTACACATTTCTACGTAACAAAGAAATGTAAGCAGACGCTACACCTATATATTAAAATGACAAAAACCCAACCACATTTTTTACTCTTTCCATAACTGAAGATGCTTGGTCTGACGCTTTTTCCGCTCCTTGCTTTAAAATAGACTGCAAATATTGCTTATCATCCCGAATTAACTTATATTGTTTATTGATGGGATTTAGATGATGAGCAAGAATTTCTCCCAAATCCTTTTTAAACTTACCAAATCCCAAATCCCTATATTCTAATGCTATTGCATCAGGATTTCTTTCTGTAATACTTGCAAAAATTTCAAGCAAATTTGACACTTCTAACCTTGATTCTTCATAAGAAATATAATCTAGAGAATCTGTTTTTGCTTTTTTGATTTTATCAATTATCTCATCCTCCGAGTCTGTTATATTGATTCTGGATTGATCAGACGGGTCTGATTTGCTCATTTTTTTCGTTCCGTCTCTAAGGCTTTTGATCCTGGTTGCACTTCCAGTTATTAGAGGCTCAGGCACTTTGAAGCAATTTATTTGAAATTTTCTGTTAAAAGATTCCGCAAGGTCCCGCGTTAACTCTACGTGTTGCTTTTGATCTTCGCCAGTAGGAACAAGATCTGCTTCATAAAGAAGTATGTCCGATGCCATTAATATAGGGTAAGAGAATAAGCCCCATCTTGAACTTACCTCATCCTTTTTGGATGATTTGTCTTTAAATTGAGTCATACGTTTGAGCCACCCGGTAGGGCAGGTGCAACCTAAAATCCATGTAAGTTCGCAATGTTCTCTTACCTGGCTTTGAATAAAGAGAGTAGATTTACTGGGGTCAATACCAAGTGCTATAAGAGATGCTGCTTGTTTATAAACTTCATTTCTAAGTTCTTCCGGATTTTGATCAAGAGTGATCGCGTGAAGATCCGCAAGAAAAAAGAAAGAATCATACTCATTCTGCATATTTACCCAATTTTTTATCGCCCCTAAATAATTGCCAAGATGAATATTACCAGTAGGCTGAATGCCCGAAACTACTCGCTTTTTTTCCATAAACCCTTACTATAAAATTTTTTTCAAGAACTATATGCGAGTACCAGACTATTGTAAAATATTTTTGTTTGTGTATTGTTCTTTTCGACCGATTCAATAAAAACTACTATGAATATAGATGATTTTGACTATAACTTACCGCAAAATTTAATTGCCGATAGAAGGCTGCTTAATAGAGATGAGTCAAGGCTTCTTTTAGTAAGTCATGATGGATTTCTCAAAGATGAGCATTTTTATAATCTGAGTGATTATGTCAAAGATGATAGTTTGATCATTTTTAATAATAGCAAGGTGATCAAAGCTTATCTCTCGCTATTTAAGGGATCAGAAAAAATAGGTATCAATCTTAATAAACCAATCACAAATACTATATGGAGCGGATTTGCAAAGCCTGCAAAAAAATTACAGATAGGCGATAGTTTCGAATTTGGCGATCATAAAATTATAGTAAAAAATAAGTATGATCTAGGGTTAGTAGAATTTGAATTTGATTTATCAGGCTCTGTTACTATTTATGATTTTCTTGATATGTTCGGCTCTACCCCAATTCCACCATATATTAGAGGGGGAGTTGCTGATGATGAGGATGAGGAGGACTATCAGACTATTTTCTCAAGTCAGCCAGGATCGGTTGCAGCTCCTACAGCTGGGATTCATTTTTCCGACCATGTTTTTGTTCAGCTGCAAAAAAAAGGTGTAGATTTTTGCTTTGTCACTCTGCATGTCGGGGCGGGCACATATCTCCCAGTGAAAGATTCTATTGAAAACCATGTCATGCATAGTGAATTTGGGGAAATTTCAGAGGAAGCTGCAAATAAGATTAACGAGGCAAAAAAAAGCGGAAGAAATATTATAGCAGTTGGAACAACATCGCTAAGAACAATAGAACATTCAGCTTTAAATGATGGTATAGTTCATCCTGGTCAATTTGAAACAGACTTATTCATCAAGGGCGGGTTTGCTTTCAAGATCGCAGATCAATTAATTACGAATTTTCACATGCCAAAATCAACCCTAATGGTCTTAGTATCATCTTTTGCTGGGTATGAAAATATAATATCTGCATATAATCACGGAATAAAAAATAATTATCGATTCTTAAGTTATGGAGATGCGATGTTTCTATCAAGGAAGCGCTAATATGTCTCTCTCGTTCAAAATTTTAAAACAATCTGGAAAATCAAGAACGGGGATTTTAACCACCGCTCATGGCGAAATAAGAACACCAGCTTTCATGCCAGTTGGCACAAGAGGTACAGTCAAGGGTATGCTACCTGAGATGGTTGAGCAAACTGGAGCTGATATTTTACTGGGTAATACTTACCACTTAATGCTAAAGCCTGGAGCAGAGATCGTTGCGGAAATGGGCGGACTTCATAAAATGATGAATTGGAGAAAGCCTATTCTTACAGATTCTGGTGGTTTTCAGGTAATGTCCTTGAGTTCTTTGCGAAAAATTTCAGAAGAAGGGGTGGTATTTTCATCTCATATAGATGGTAGCAAACATATGCTAAGCCCAGAAAGCTCAACCGAGATACAAAATATGCTAGGTTCAGATATCACCATGGCTTTTGATGAATGCACATCTTTTCCGGCAACTCATAAAGAAGCTGAAATTTCAATGGAGTTAACGAACAGGTGGGCAAAACGCTCACGCGATGCTTTTGTGCAAAGAGCTGGCTATGGTCAATTTGGCATAATACAGGGAAGTATATATAAAGACTTACGAGAAAGATCGGCAGACTATTTAACTTCTCTGAATTTTGATGGTTATGCCATTGGCGGCCTTGCTGTTGGCGAAGGTAAGGATTTGATGATTGAAGTACTTGAATATGCACCCTCTTTCTTGCCAAAAAATAAGCCTAGATATTTGATGGGAGTTGGAAAGCCTATTGATATTATTGAAGCAGTCAAAAGGGGTGTTGATATGTTTGACTGTGTTATACCAACAAGATCTGGAAGAAATGGTCAGGCTTTTACAAAAAATGGTCCAATTAATATAAGAAATCAAAAATATGCAAGAGACGAGAGCTCTATTGAGCCTGGTTGCTCTTGTTATTCTTGTAAAAATTATTCCAAAGCTTATATCAATCACCTCGTCAAAGTAGGGGAGATGCTGGGCTCAATTTTGATGACTTATCACAATCTGCACTATTTTCAGGACTTGATGACAAGGATTAGGGGCTGCATTGAGCAAGGTAGAGAATTTGATTTTGATGCGTAATTATTAGTGCTGGTTTGGCAACTAAGGCTCATTATTTTGATAATTCCTAAAAAATTTACTTTTTTTATCTGGTAAAACCAGATTTCCGGATCTAGATTGTAATTTCAACCATCAAAAAAGGTAATATTATGCCACACAACACAAACGCACTCACAAATTTTGTAAATACACCAGATTCAGCGGGTGTGCATCCGATAATCAAAGCTCTGAAATTTGGATTTATAGACCTTGCAAAGGAGCTTATTGAGGATGGCGCAAGAGTAGATGCAAAAGATTCAGAAGGAAATACAACACTAAATTTAGCATTATCTATCGGTGATGATGAGCTTGTGCAGATCATTCTACGCTCAGCAGAACTTCAATTCGGCTCAGAAGAAACTTCTGCTGAAGTAGAATTTAGCGAAGAAACTCCATTCATAACAGCTGCAGATAGCTTTGGCATTGAAGAAGTAAAAGAAGATAGTCTTGTAGATGAACACGCTCCTGAAGCTCCAGTAGAAGTGGCTGAAACAACGGCTTCAGAAGAAGTTCCAGCTCCATCAGAAGAAGTAGCTGCGGAAGTAGCACTTGAGTCTAAACAAGAAGATGAATCAGTCGCGCTAGCCGTTGTTGAAGAAGCCTTAAAAGAAGTTCCTGCTGAATTAGCGCAAGAGCTGGTAGCAGCATCTGAGGCTGCTCCAGAAGAGAAATCTGAAACAATAGCAGAAGCATCATCAGAAGCTCCAGTTGAGACCCCAGCTCCTCTTCAAGAGGTCGTAGCAACGAGCGAGCAAGAAGCAGCGACTCAAGAGGTAGTCTGCGTATCATCTGAGGCAGCAACAGAAGAATTATCAGGTAAAGTGGCGCCTGAAGAGACAAATCAAGATGTGATAGTTGTCTCAGAAGTGACTCATACTGACGAAGATCCTTCAGCGCGATTAGATGTTCCTGCGGAGGATGCTGTAGAGCTATTGGGGAGCGATCTGTCCTAATATCTTCCTCATTTAAAAATTAGAATTGATATAATTTCTATATTGCAGAATCGTTACATAATAATAACGATTCTGCTTTTTTTATTTTATCTTCAAAATACCCATCTTCTTTCTATATTTCCTGGAAAATCTCCAAAATTTGTGATACTACTATACCAACTTAAAACAGAAATAATAAAACGAAAATGATAAAAAATACTGCAAATTCTTACGGATTAATATCGAGACTATTTCATTGGATTATGTCATTTTGGATCATAATAATGATATGTGCAGGGTATTACATGACAAGCCTACCAAATTCATCAGATAAATTTGCGATTTACGGAATTCACAAGCAATTTGGTGTTTTATTTTTTATCTTTGTAGTACTCAGGATAATATGGAGATTAAGGAATATTTCGCCGTCCCCATTAGAGGGAACCCCATACTGGCAATCAGCAGGAGCAAGTTTAAATTTTAAAGTTCTCTATCTTCTAATGATATTAATGCCATTTACAGGAGTTGCTATGTCATTATATGGCGGTTACCCTATTAATTTCTTTGGAATAGTTATCTCAGGAGTTGAGAAAAATTTAAGATTATCAGAACTTGCGAACCAAATGCATAAAGCATTTGTTGTACTTTTGCTTATCTCTATCTCTCTTCATATTATTGGCGGGATGTACCACCATTTTGTTAGAAAAGATAGAACTTTAATGAGAATGATCAGAGGATGAGTGACTATTTTGTAAAAAATATAGTGTAGAATTATTTCAAAATATCAGATTAAACCCCTTGATCAAAATAAATTTTTGGTTATAGTAAGTAACTTTTCTTAAAAACAAAAAATTTATATATACATGACAAATAAAATAGTACTTATCAACAAAAAAGACATAAACAATTTTTATAAAGACCCCGCCCAAACATTTATTACTGATATTGAGGACCATGCATCATATGAGGTTTATTTCGATGGGTCAGTTAGGGCCGAAGAAATACACCGCTTTGTAAGAGCGTTTGGTCAGCATTTTGAGTATCAAGTGTTTAGAACATATTTTGGATCTATTCAAATCAAGCAAATCAAACCCAAAATAGACCTTTTGCAAAAAGTTGCGGATACATCATTAACTTGTGCTGAGGAAATTATAACACATGCGCAAGATCATAAGACTCAAAGCCACTCGGAACTGTTTGTCCAGTATTTATACAACCAATTTTCAGAATATGGATTCTTTCTCCCATACCCTGATTATAGTGGTATGATAGGGGAAGACTAGTTTTAAGGGTGAGTAGGTTGCTAACGCTTATATCCAATTGAGTTATTTTAATAAGGTCAGATTTATTTTGATTAGTATCATCAGGATCTACCGCCGCCTTCTCTAGATGAAGGATTGCTTATGATTTGATCTAAAGCAAGCTGCTTTGGTGTTTTGAATGGTATTTTATTCTCTAGGCTCGCTTCTCTTTCCAGTAGTAGTTGAAATACCTGATCATTTTTCATAGAGTCTAGGTCTTTTGCAGATCTGGCTCGATTGGCTAGAGCGTTATCTCCAAAATTATTTACTAAATCCATGCTAGCCCCGCGCTCTATTAATATCCTTGCCTTTTCTACGTTATCAGTAATCATAATGGCAGAATTTCCAGCCTTCCCTACATTATCCACATTAGCCCCACAGCTAATACATTTTTTCACGCCCTCAAGATCAGTTTGCGCAGCACACTGCCGTAAAGCTATGTCTGGTTTTTC
>JANRMF010000033.1:0-2992 GCA_033761815.1 Rickettsiaceae bacterium | reverse complement strand
CTTGCGGATCTGAGAAGAAATATAAACATTGTCACGGAAAATTGTGACATTACCTCAATCATCCAGATTGAGTTTTGGTAAGTTCAATAACCCAAAAAAATAAAAGAGTAATTACTATTTAAGTGCTAATTTATTAAGGTTATTATTCATCATAATAAAAATTAGGAAATAGTTTAGAGAGAGGTCAGTTCAATAATCTAGCTGTTTAGTCCCAGAGAATTATGGTATATACGGTAATGACTCCGTGATTTCTACTTGGATTTGTTGCTAAAATGCCGACTCCAATTCTCTCATAACTGATTTATATATCAAACTAATTGTTGATTTCTATATGTACCTATGGGTAACCATTTTCTTGTACTTTGTTTCTTGGGTTTGGCTATGCCGCTTTTTAACGCACAAGATATAACGAGAATAAAGGGGCGTAAAGCCCCCACTTTTCTTAAGCGGCGATCTGGATAAGATTATTCAGCCTTCTTGTGAAATTGGCAGCATCTTTTACGGGCTCCCCTTCCATTATGCAAGCTTGGTCGAATAAGAGCCAGACTAGGTCTTCTGCCTTTTCTTTCTCATTATCCTGTAATTCTGAAATTTTCTTCAAAATAGGGTGGGAAATATTCACTTCAAATATCTTAGATGTAGACCTTAGAAGTTGTTTTTGCTCGATTAAATATCTCTCCATCCTGATATCCATGTCTCCTTCTGCAACGCTAAGCACAGCTGGGCTTGAGGTAAGTTTATTAGAAGCTACAACCTCCTTAACTGCATCTTGCAGAGTATTCTTGCAAAATGTGAGTAATTTAACTCTAGCATCCAGAGCTTCTTTTGTATCTTCTTTCTCATTTTCTTTTTTATCAAGATTATCAGGACCGAGAGAGCTTGCCCTTGTAACTGAGCGAATTTCATGCTCCTTGTATGAATTTACTACATTTACCCAAAAATCATCAACGGGGTCATTGAAAATAAGAACATCTATGTTTCTTGCCATATAACCCTCTATTTGCGGACTATTTTTTAGCTTTTCAGGGTTCTCGCCGCTTAAATAATATATTGTTTTATTTTCCAGATCCTTTGGTAGAGATTCTATATATTCATCAAGGGAGATGAGTTTTTGCTGCATAGATGAGTAAAACAGACCGCAATCTAAGAGTTTTTCATGCTCTGGATTAATTTCGCACAAGCCCTCCTTAAAAGCAGCGCCAAAATTTCTCCAAAATATCTCATAATTTTCCCTATCTTGCTCCTTTTTCTTGATTAACTCAGAAAGAACTTTCTTGGTTATAGAATTTCGGATTTTATCTATAGTTGCATTATGCTGCAAACTTTCTCTACTAATATTTAGCGGTAGATCTTGAGAGTCAACAACTCCTCTTAGAAATCTCATATAGTGCGGGACTAAGTCTACATTCTCATCAGTAATGAATACTCTTTTGATATATAATTTCACTCTGCGTTTTCTATCTGGGTGGAATAAATCAAACGTTTTATTAGTTGGAATAAAAAGTAGGTTTGTATATTCCACTAAACCCTCATTTTTATTATGCATAGTAAGCCAGGGCTTATCTGCGGAATAAGCAACACTTTTGTAAAATTCTTGATATTGCTCTTCTGTTATGTCATTTTTTGACCTTGCCCATAGAGCTGAACTAGAGTTCACCTTATTTTTGCTACCATTTTCATCAACAAAATATACCGAAGCTTCGATATGATCAGAATATGTCTTTACAATGTGCTTTACTCTAAAATGATCTAAATATTCATCAAGACCATCTTTAATATGTAGTTTTATACGAGTACCTCTATCTAAATCAGATACATCGCTTTTTGTAACCGTATATTCCCCCTGACCTTCAGAAGACCATTCATTAGTCTCTGTCTGACCAGCCTTTCTTGATAGAACGGAAACTTTATCTGCAACCATAAAAGAGGAATAAAAGCCGACTCCAAACTGGCCAATTAGGTTACTATCTTTTTTACTATCACCTGTTATATGATTCACAAATTCCTGAGTGCCAGACTTTGCTATTGTGCCAAGATTTTCGATAAGTTCATCATATCCCATTCCGATTCCATTATCTTCTATGATGAGCTCTCTCTTATCTTTATCTATAGCGATAGTAATTTCAAGATCCTGATGACCCGCCATTAAAGAAGGGTCCATTTGAGCTAAATATCTAAGTTTATCACAAGCATCGGAAGCATTAGAGACTAGCTCTCTAATAAAAATATCTTTGTTGGTGTATAATGAGTGAATCATCAGCTGGAGAACTTTTCCAACTTCTGCTGTAAATTGTTTTGTATCTTGTTTCATAAGAGCAATTTTTTTGTTTATAAACTACATATAGTTACTCAAATGCAAATTTTAAAGATCCATGCAACAATTTTTGTATTTTTTCGCCTCTTTTTTCAAAAAAACTTGAGAAACAATCTATGGGTATTAGAATCATTTCTTATGATAAGAATAATTTATTTACTTTTTTACACAAGCATAATTTATACAGAAATAGCACTTGCTTCAGGGTCGGGGGATACTCTTACACCTAAATCCCTGCTTTCTGAGTCAGCTAAATGCATGGTTCATTTCAAAAAATATGAAAAAAGATACGATATACCTGTGGATCTTTTGCACTCAATAGCCCTGCAAGAATCCGGAAGGTATAATGCAAAGCTTGAAAAAAAAATACCATGGCCTTGGACCGTAAACGTTGAGGGAAAGGGTTATTATTTTGACTCAAAAAGACAGGCGGTTGAATTTGTGAAATCCGAGATGAAAAAAGGCAAAAAAAGTATAGATCTTGGCTGTATGCAAATTAACATACTATATCATGGAGATGAATTTGATTCCGTTGAACAAGCAATAGACCCGAAATTCAATGTTGAATATGGTGCATATTTTTTAAAGGAGAAATATGAACAATATGGCACGTGGAAAAAAGCAATCGCAAATTATCATTCAGCGGACCCGGCTAGAGGAGCTAATTACCAAAAATCG
>JANRMF010000032.1:0-2147 GCA_033761815.1 Rickettsiaceae bacterium | reverse complement strand
GAGACTAATCATGCCGCTAAGATTTTAGTATAGTCTTTTATGCTGAATTAGCTACGTTGCCCACTCCTTGCTCACCTAATACTCGTAGGCTTTTCTCCTCGCGCCTAGTATCTAGTCCAACCTAAAAGACTATAGTATATTGCCGCGCACTTTACTGTCTTATATGTAAGATTTTGCGCTTGTGATCTGAATATCATGAAAGAGGTCGCTCTTTGGTAACAACATTGCCCGTAAATTCTGATTGTCCGTATACTTCAATATTTCTACCAGTAAAATTACCCGTGATTTGGATCTGATTCGCCCTTAATCCTTGGATATTTACAGATCCGTTTGAGACTAAATTTTTGACATTTTAGTTTTTTACACTGAAGAGTCCCATTTGTGGTTATTTGACCTTTAACCAGAAGATTTTCAAAATCAAGACTTCCATTAACGCTCAATGAATCATATTCTACATTCTCTAAATGAGATTTGCTATTTATACTAGATGGCATATTCGCTGAAACAAAATGAGTCAGGATCAGGCAAATAATACTAAATCCAATTTTTAAATAACGAAAAGGAAGTGTCGCTAAGGACTCGCTCATTGTTAACGTTATGCTATAACAGAAACGTAAACTCTGTTGTCTTTTTTCCTTGCGAACTCAACAGTACCAGGAACTAGTGCAAAAATTGTATGATCTTTTCCAAGTCCTACATTTTTACCGACCTTGAATTTTGTTCCACGTTGTCTTACTATTATGTTACCAGGGATAACTGATTGACCGTCTGATTTTTTTAGACCAAGTCTTCTTCCCGCGGAGTCTCTACCGTTTCTGGAACTACCACCAGCTTTCTTCGTTGCCATTTATTGAACCCTTATTTTCTTTTAATATCTAAAATTTGGACGCTTGTCATTTCCTGGCGATGGCCTTTAGTACGACGATAATTTTGGCGTCTTTTTTTCTTAAAAACAAGAACCTTATCTGATTTAGATTGTTCTAGAATTTTTGCTTTTACAGCAGCCCCTTGAATAACAGGAGTACCTATTACGGAAGGTTTAGTAAACTCACCAATCATGAGAATTTCGTTAAACTCAATCTCTGACCCTGGCTCGCCTTCTATTTTTTCTATTCTGATTATACGATTTGGCTCAACTTTATACTGCTTTCCTCCAGTTTTTATTACCGCAAACATAAACCTACCCTGCTTTATTTTACTTTAGAATATACATGTAGTATAAACGAAGTCAACAAAAATCTTCTTACTTTACTTATCTTTACTTACTAATTTGTGAATATAATTCGCAATCTCTTCTGCAGAAGCGCTTGAGGGAAAGTGTTTCGCATATTTAGCATCAGGGGAAATGAGGTATAAAAATGAGCTATGATCCATCATATAATCCTCTTCATAGTCTTTATCTTCTGGTTTTTTAGGAGCTTTAGCAAAAAAAACTTTGTACAAATCAGCCACCTTGCGAATTTCTTCCTCAGTTCCTGTATAACCAATTATTTTACTGTTAAAATGAGATAAAAAAGACTTCAAGGTCTCTATATCATCCCTTTTGGGGTCAATAGTGACAAAGATAGGAACTATGTCAATCCCATATTTATCAGTAATCTCGATTACGCTGCTCATCAGATACAAGGTCGCGGGGCATATATCAGGGCAAAATGTGAAACCGAAATATATGAGCTTATATTTATTATTATATACTTGGGTACTTTCTTTTAGGTTCTCTAAATTTGTTAGCTCAAAATCCCCACCAATATCAACCTCCGCCTCAACTGGTTTGATTTTTTTATCAACACTATTATCTGATAGAATAAAATAAGTACCGAGCACTATAATGCACGACGCTATTATTGTGATTATTTTAGAAATATTCCTAATTTCCTTTTGTCTCATATTGTTACGCTAAAATTTTCTTACATTTATGCAGATATTGATAAGAAAATCAATTGATATATGAGGAGGTCAGCCGCAGGGCCATTAAATTCTCCGCAATATAAGAGAGAATGCGATACTATAGTCTTTTAGGCTCAATTAGATACTAAGCTCGAGGAGAGAAGTCTATGAGTATTCATATCTTTACCCATAAGTTTTGCAAGAGTTAAAAGTTTCAAAAGCGAAAGTGAAATCCTTGAGTCGTTGTAGGCCTATCCACA
>JANRMF010000031.1:0-2032 GCA_033761815.1 Rickettsiaceae bacterium | reverse complement strand
TCTCAAATGTAGTTTTTTCCTCCTGTCCATCTTCTAAACTTCTCTTCTTCTAATTCTTTGATCTGTTCGTATTTCATATACACCTCCAAACCCAATATTACCTCTTTCTTGTTAAATGTCTAGTTTCCGAAGGGGTCTAATGTACAGAGATCTAACTTATCTCTTCTACTTCCATAAAACCATCTGAGGAGGCTTTATTCATATCTGCAATTTTGGAATGGAGTTCGCTCCTTAATATCGCAACATCCTCTGGAAATTCCCACCCGAGTTTGATTTTATTGCCACTAATTTCAATAATAGTGACAGTAATATTGTTGTTTATAACGATTGATTCGCCTTTTTTACGAGTTATGTATAGCATTTTTTATTGATGTATTCTGTTTTTTCTAGACAATTTACATATTTGTTATAAGTTTACTACATACTAAGAAATTAACAAGTAAATATGAGCGATACAGATATTGCACTGGAAAATTTTTTAAATTTCACCACCACAAGACAGGAGGTTGTGGCAGAAAATATAGCCAACGCTAATACCCCTGGCGAGCTTGCTAAGGATATCAAATTGCCAGCAAGTGGTGATGCAAAAAAACCGCATAATGTGACCTTGCGCACAACAAGCCCGATGCATATTCCCGGCTCAAAACCAAAAAGTAGGTACAAAACAGTAATAGATGCATCGGGGGACTTAAAGCCAAATGGGAATAATATAGACCTAACAGTTGAGGCTAAAAAGGCCACTGAAAATAGGATACAATTTGATACTGCATTAAGGGCTTACCGGGCCTCGGCGGATTTATTAAAAACAGCACTGGGTAAAGGAAGATGAAAATATTTTTGGTTTTTTTGGTTTTTTTTGCGTCTAATTCCTTAGCTCTGGACGATAATCTGCTAAAATCAATTGAGATCTCTGCTCATGGAAATAGATTTCAGTCAGAAAGGCTCAAAATCGCCTCAGAAAATCTAGCAAATGAGGATTCAACATCAACTCAGCCAGGAGGGAGTCCTTATCAGAGGAAGGTGGTATTTGCAAAAAACGTATATGACAAAAAAGTCAAAGCAAAGCTTGTAAGAGTTAGGAAGTATGATTATGACAAAAGGCCTTTTAAGATTAAATATGACCCCTATCATCCAGCAGCAGATGAAGAAGGGTATGTAAAATTACCAAATGTAGAAAAAATAATTGAAAAGGCAGACGCCATGGAAGCACAAAGAAGTTACGAAGCAAATCTTGGGATGATAGAATTATCAAAACAAATGATAGATAGAACAATAGACGCAATGAGGTAAATATGTCAGCAATAGATAGTGTAAATTTATATGCATCAAATTTGTATGGGCAAATACAAAATCAGCAAATTACCAGAAGCCCGGATAGCTCCATCATTCAGGCGGAAAATAATTTTCAAAAAATGGTAGACGTAAACTTCAATAGCTTCGCCAAACTCTCTCAGGAGCAAATTCTTGGTAGAATATCAAATAGCAGAGCTTTAGGGCACAATCCAGCAGCTTATACTCTTGATATTTCCTCTAATGTATCTGGCTCAGTAAACTTACTAAGAGAGACTCTAAACCGCCAAGAAGTTCAGGCCAAAAAAGCTTCGATAGGAGAGGCAAATCTTGTAGAATTAATGACAACAAACACTCAGGCAACGGCTATTCTTTCAAGCTTCATAGCAATCAAAGACTCTGCAAAAGAATCCTGGGAAAAAATCTGGTCAATGGCTCTTTAGGCTCTGAGTAATCTCTATCTAATAGGTAATACCAATCACCAATTATAATAATACTAGGCGCGAGGAGAGAAGCCTATGAGTATTCATATCTTTACCCACAAATTGTGTTTAGAAGAAAAAGCTAGTATAAGAATCAACTGATTCAATAGTATAAGAGGTTGAAATTTATAAGATGAATAATTGGATAGAGAAAGGCTATGTGGATAGGCCTACAACGACTCAAGGATTTCACTTTGGCTTTTGAAACTTTTAACTCTTGCAAAACTTATGGGTAAAGATATGATGAGTATTAGGTGAGC
>JANRMF010000030.1:0-7664 GCA_033761815.1 Rickettsiaceae bacterium | reverse complement strand
CATATGATGTAGACTAATTGAGACAAACTGCGAAGTTTCTGTGCCGCCAGAAAGGTTTAGAGAAGTTGTATCTGCTGAGGTATTAAAGATAGAAGCCCCAGTTGAGACTAACCTATAAGCAACATTATTTCCGGAAATCCCACCATCATTTGCAGTTATTACAAGACTATTAGTTCCACTGCTAAATGTTAAAATATTTTCAAAATACTGATCAGAATTTAGGGTGGTAACTACTTTATCTACTATTTCTTGTGCAGATGTTAAGCCAGATATACTAATTTCATACGCAGAAGAGGCCGCTCCGTTTACTAACGTATAAGTTTGCGGACCAACAGTTATCGTTGACCCATCGTAACTTACAAGGTTAATTAGCCCTCCAAATGCTTCAAAATCAATAGAGGTTGTTGCTTTAGCAGAGCCAGTCAATCTCTCTTCTTGTATTGTTTTTACACTTTGAAGCCTTGATGAAGAAAGTAAATTCTCATCCGCAAAAATGTCATTTCTAATTTTTATTGAGGAGCAATATTTGCCGTCAGTTTCATCAACGTTAAATAGGTTATTGAGGCCGTATAAATGGCCAAATCCTCTCTTCACGCTCCCAAAACCATCAAGATACGAGATTGCCTTGCTATCATCATCTTGAACTACTATACCGTAATTTTTACCAGATACATCTTTTATTGACAGAAAGCCTTTAGAGCCTCCTGTTACCTCTGTTCCATTTTCATCAACAATAGCAGCAGAGACATAAGATACCTGGTCCATAGACACAGAAACAAAGTCACCGTCCGACGCTCCGCCGATCAGGCTACCGTAAATCCTTGTTCCAGCCTCGATTGTTTGGTCAAAATCTACTGTAAATCTTAGAGTACCTTCTCCAAAAATACCGTTTTCTCCCTTGGCTCTGAATTTAATATCAATATTTTGGGACCCCGTTACCGTCCCCTTTGAAAGAGAGATTGTTTGGAAGGTTCTTGTTCTCTCGCCGGGCTGAATTTCGGCTTTATCAGGAAGAGATCCGTTTATGGTAGAGCCGGTAGGGTATGTGATACCCAAAACTTCAAAATCAGACTTAAAATCGGAATTATTAAATACATCAAAGTCAAATCTGATTTGATTATTTTTATGTCCGCAAACAGCCATCGCAATATTTTTAATCAAATGCTTATTTGTATTATCAGACTGAACCCCAATCCCTATTGAACTTGTCATGCTATTATTAAAATGCGCATTTATTTCTTTGACTATATTAGAGGTAGTGAGCTTTTGTCCGTCAGAAATTTCTGATAGTTTTTGTAAATTTAATTTAAGCGGCGGGATTACAAAACCACCTGCGCTTGTGCTTGTTTTTACTGCCATCCCGTCTGAATCAACTAACCCAAGCTTTGCTGAACCTGTCCAGCTCAGACCGTCAGTATTCGCGAAGGTTTTTGTGCCAACTATTTCAGTTCTTCCTGAGTAATTTGAGCCAGAATTGTGTAGTGCGTTTGCTTTTTCCGAGAAATTTGCCGCAAGAGTGTCAATATAGTTTAATATCGAGTCAATTTTATTTTCATATAAATCAATAAGACCTGGAACTTTGCCGTATGCTGCCTCCAAATCTCCATTTGGACGAAATATGTCGTTACATTTACTGGATACTTTTTCTGTCTTATCCAAAGGATCTAGATTATCATATATATAATATATATCATTGAGCTTTGCTTTATTCTCAATATCTGTAACAGTATTTATACTAGTTGAAAATTGAGCAAAATTATTCTCAGAATTAACAAGAACAAAGCCCGATGTAGTTAGCATAGCGCCTTGTTTGTGAGTATAAAAAGGAGGGTCAACAGCAACAAAAGATGAAATTTGAGACACTAAGGCATCTCTTTGGTCAAGAAGATGGCTAACATCATCGGTGTCTGCGCATGCGTTGAGACTTGTATTGATCTGCGCAAGCTCTATGAGAGCCGAGTTAAGATTCTGGAGCTCTTCTGCGATCTGAACCTGAGCATTATATTTTTGTTTAATACATAGTTTAGTCGCATCATTGATTGCATTTGCTGCTCTGTGGGCAGCGTCAACAACTATTCTTTTAAGGCTTTGGTTTGATGGATCATTTTGCGCATTTAACGAAGCGCTGATAAATTCTCCAACCTCCTTAGCAAGAGTTGGTCTTGATCCGGCTTCGCTTGAGATATTAGAGAAATATTCCGATATAACAGTAAGGCTATCTACAATTTGCTTTGAGCCTTCTGCTTTTGAGGCATAATCCCTTCCTATTTGCAGTCTGAGTAGATCAACCTTCCTGATTGTTTTCGCCTCAAGTCCTGTGAATTTGTGACCTGAGAGTAATGTGTTTGCTTTTACATCTTTAACTGAAACACTTGGGTTTTCTAGTGCAAGAGTGTTGCCTTTTAATATATCAGCTTTTTTATCTGAATATTTAATGCCTGCTGTTGGGATATTAGTCATAACTACCTCTTAAACCTCTTTTAAACAAATTGCTGGGTCTAAATGGGTAACGTTACTACCTATTTTGCCTGTAGAATCATACCCCATTTCATTTGCTTTTTCCTCTTTCATGCGGGCTTTAGCAAGTTCATTAATTTTGCGTGCAATTTCGAGATGAACATTTAGCTTAAATTCCACATTTTCCGAAATTTTATCTAGCTTATTTTGCTGAGTAATCATTGGATCTAGCAGATTTTCCTCTGCTAAGATTAATTTATCTGGAAGTTGATCTTTAAATTTTGCGATTGCTTCTGAGTGAAGTTGCATAGTTTCTAAGCTACTAATAGCATCCTGAATTTTGCTTTGATCTAATAGATTATCTATTTTGATCAAATAATTGATAAATTTGTTCGTTATAGACATAAATTCTCTAACTGCAATTTTTGCGTCATAGTTTGGTGTCAAGTCCCTTTTTCTCATGATTTTCGCCCTCCATTAAAGTGCCATATTCTATCATCATTTTTTCTGCCACCGCTTTTGCTAGTGGCCCTGGTTCTTCATAAGCATTTTCTACCATTTTATCTATGAATTGCTCCCCATATAAAATGTCAGATATATCTTGCTGCTTTCCTTCTTTAGCCACACTATACGCAATTTTCCACATGTGGGATATAATGTGCCTTTCAAATTCCTTAGCAAAATTAGCTAATAATTTATCGGGAGCAATTTTCGTGCCAGAATCTTCTTTTTTTGGTTTATTTTTATTTGCTTGTGGGATTTTGGTGTCTAAAGAATTTAATTTTTTCTTGGTTATTTTTTCAAACTCGCCCCTTGCCATTTCATTTTTGCTTTTCTGAACATTATGGTGAAAATTAGATGCTCGACTTTGGATTAAGGATTCAGGGTTTTCTGGTGCTATTATATGGGACATTATCTAACCTCAAGAGTTGCATCAAGAGCGCCTACTGACTTCATGCTATGTAAGACATTTATAATATCTCTCGGCCATACTCCTAGTTTATTTAGCCCTGCTACAACCTCGCTCAGATTAGTTGCTCCATCAAAACGGACAACCTCCTTTCCTCTTTTTTGATCAACAATTTTATTTATCTGATCTAATTTTTTTGCAGAAGTTTGAACGGTAACTGGATCTGGCCCTATATTTACTACTAAATTTCCCTGTGCAATCGCAACTGGCCTAATCTTTACGTTTTCTCCTATTACAATAGTGCCCGTAGATTCATTGATTACTACCTTTGCTTTATAATCCGTTACTATTTCTAAATTTTCTATCTCGGCAATGAACTGCATTACATCATCTTTTCTGTATTTTGGAATTACAACTTGAACGGTTGCTGGGTCTACAGATTCAGCTGCATTACCGGGGATTGAATTATTGATTGCATCTGCAACTGCAAGTGAGTTTGTAAAATCTGGATTTTCTAATGTCAGTTTAATATTTTTGAGATCCTTGAAATCAAAATTTAGCTCAGTTTCAACTATACCGCCATTTTGGATATATCCATTATTATCGAGCTTAGGGTTTGCAGGAAGGGTTTTGACATTGGTGGAGACTGGTTCAAATTCTGGTATTGAAATTGGCCCCTGTGATACTGCATAAACATTACCATCTGCGCCTAGTAATGGTGTTACGAGTAAGGTTCCATTTCTTAAGCTTTTAGCATCGCCAAGAGCGCTAACTTTTACATCAATTCTTGTACCTTGTCTTGCAAATGCTGGCAGTTCCGCTGTAACCATTACTGCTGCAACATTTTTAGTTTTAAGATTCGCACCCTGAATATTAACTCCTAATTTTTCAAGAAATTCCTCTAAACCTTTTTTTGTGAAAACTGCATTTTGCAAATTATCCCCGGTTCCATTTAGTCCGACCACAAGACCATGTCCAACTAATATGTTTTCTCTTACTCCTTGAACAGTAGCGATGTCTTTAATGCGAGTAGCATAGCTATTAAAGGCAAAAAATATAGATGCGGTTATTACAAACTTTCTTAGCATGTGAGCTCCTTAATAATTCAGATAAAATGCTTATTAAGAGTGATGATTGCATATCATCTATTATAAGTCTAACAAAATTGAAAATATTAGTGTATAAATAATCTATCTTATAACTAATAGGCAATGAATTGGAAAAAATAAACACTGTAATAGATGGACTTTTTGTAATTAAACTCAGTATTTTCAGGGATAATAGAGGTTTTTTTGTAGAAAAATTCAATAAGAGAAAATTTGATGAGCTTCATGAGGAAGAGGTAGGTACTATAGAATTTGTACAAGATAATTTTTCTAGATCATCGATAAATGTGATGAGGGGTCTTCATGCGCAAGAAGGGCAAGGTAAGTTAGTTGGGGTAGCTAGTGGTGCTATTTTTGATGTTGCAGTAGATATAAGAGAGAATTCCAAAACATTTGGGAAGTTCTTCGGAGTTGAGTTGTCAGCTGAAAATGGTTTACTATTATGGATACCTGATGGTTTTTTGCATGGTTTTCAAGTTATATCTGATTCTGCTGATGTGCATTATAAAGTAACTAGCTATTATGACCCTTCCAAAGAACTTGGCATCAATCCGTTGGATCCTTTTTTTAATATATCATGGCCGAATAAAGAGCTTGCTATATTGAGTCAGAAAGATAAGATATCACCTTATTATTCCGAAAAATAATATAAGAAGGTTGGTATGGAAGGGTTTTCTATCATCTCTGAATATGCAGAAGATGAAATTTCGCAAATCACCGTTCAAGATCAAATAAAATATATCGCGCTTATAGGAATGGGTGCATCTATCGCAAATACAAAAGCTTTGTTATGTTTTGCGGAATTAAAAAAACCAATCATTTTTCTGGATAGTCTAGAGAGAGATGTTTTAGATGAGTCTCTAGTTTATCTTGATAGATCAAACACTCTATTTGTTGCAATAAGCAAATCCGGCACAACGGATGAGGTTTTAAAAATTACCCAATATATAATAGAACATAAAATAAAAAATCCCCTAATATATTATGTGAGCGACAATAAAGATACTGATCTTGCGAAATTTATTCTTCATGTAGCAAATGGGCATTATATAAGATATGAGAAAAGCTTATCCGGGAGATTTTCAATATTGCAGAATGCGAGCATACTTCCTTTATATCTAGCTGGGGCTAATTTAGCCGCTCTAACCAACAAGATAAAAGAGGCAACAAGCAAGGCAAGAGAGGATAGTTTAGCAGAGTTTATCTCGAGCAATTATGCAAAAAATAGAAATATAATAGTTCTTTCTGTACATAATAAAAAATTAGTCGGGCTTTCTGAGTGGATAAAGCAAATCATTGCTGAGTCACTCGGGAAAAATAGTTTTGGCATAACGCCAGTTATATCAATTGGCTCAATATGCGAACATAGTCAGTTGCAGCTTTATCTGGACGGACCGGATGATAAAATGTATTATATTATTCCTTACTTGCCACAAGTGGGTGATAATAATTTATCGCAGTCTCACTTTATTCACGCTGAATCTTTCAGAAAAGTACTTGAGAATGCGGGGAGGCCAGTTTATGCGGAAAAAGAGGCGGAATTATCAATTATTCCAAAGTGGATGATGACAATATGCGCTATAGCAGAGCAAAATAATATAAATCCATATACGCAAGATGCCGTTGAGAAGCTAAAAAAATTACTACATAAATCTGCGGCTTAGGTTATATAATTGCATAAAGTGGAGAAGAGAATTATTGGAAAAAATGACCATATTTTATTTTGTAGATTTTTTGCTCGATATTAGATAAAATAATCAAATTGATTTGTTAGAAATTCTACCATAAAATGAATTTCAGGAACCTTAGGTTCTATCGTATATTTTATAATCCGGATAATTAGCTATGAACCCTATGTCTTTTTTAGTATTTAAAAACCAATCTGTTTATGGGTATGCCATATTTTTAACATCAATAGCTACAAGTTATTTTATGCATGTTGCAGTTAGAGCTTACAAATTCTCTTCCTCAAAATCCCCATACCAAATTGCTGTAAATAAATTAGGTTTTGATGGAATGACGCTCCATAACTCTGACACTAAAGTAACGACTGTAACATCATCCGAACAGGCGGAGTCACTTTTATCAATATTTTTTATGAATGGCTTTCTAGATCAATCTGGGATTGTTGAGGATTTTCGTGTGCTATTTGGAGAAGAAAGGGCGAAGTCTTTATATAATTCACTAGCACCTTACATAAAACTTTCAGAAGAAGAGCAAGGTCTACTTCACAAAATTGATATAAAAAAATTAAGTAAAAATTTTTTGAAGGATCAGGACATAACAGATCAAGAAGTGTCGAAGTGGATAATATATGCATCGCAAAAAAGTTTCGCAAGACATCCAAATAAAGAGAGATATGAAATAAAGGCCCAAGAATGGATGAGACAATACTCCAAAGATTATATGAGCGAGGCTAATAAACTAGGCTTGATCGAAAAAATAGAGCCTTTGGAGGGTCATTACGATATGATCTGGGTTTTGGGCGCAAGTAGAATCGGGGTTTTGGCAAGAGTTTTGTATATCAATGATTTATTGGCGCGAAAGGTGATAGATGTACCAAAGAATATGCAATTTATCCTCACGGGGCCACGATTGCTTTGGGCCGAAATTGATGGAATAGACGCAAAAATCGGAAAAGTACTGAACGAAAAAGGCTATAATCCAGTATTTCACAAAGATAATGATGTCAAAGAAGATGGAAGATTATATCTCCAATATTTAGCAAAAGAATTTGGCATTGAGCTAGATAAAGAGAATCCTTTTATTACATATAATACCAAAAGCGAATGTCCCCCGGGCCTTGAGCCTAATAGAATATATCCAAATTATGCAGAGTCCGAGGAAGGGAAGTTGCATGAAGCCATAATGTGTATAAATATACTAGAGACTATTGAAAAAATTTCAAAAAATGATGCAAGCAAGCGCATTATAGATGCTGGAGAAAATAAAGCAGGCTCAAGACCAGATACAGCATCTACTGCAGCTTTTGGCGCGCAATTTTTAATCGATAAAATTGCAGATCAGGCTCTTCCAATGAATGCTAAGCTTCTTGTTGTGACAAATAACCCTTATATTCCAAGGCAAACAATTCAGGTGCAATCGGCTTTAAACAAAGCTCTGCAAGATGCAAAAATCAATGGCAGAATAGCAAAAAATGTCTCACTTGAGGTGGAGGGTATAGGGTTTAA
>JANRMF010000029.1:0-15144 GCA_033761815.1 Rickettsiaceae bacterium | reverse complement strand
AATTTCATCCTCTTCATTTGCTATTGCCCAATAATAACTTCTTCTCATATTAAAAAGGTTGGACCAATAATTTAGCTCTGAATATGCTTGATCTACTGAGTCTGGAACGCTATCTGAGCCAATAAAATCACTCACTTCTTCTTGATTGATATATTTATAAAAGAGCTCAGCATCTTTTTTTGGGTTAATCTCCCTTAAGCTATAATTTCCAAAACTAAAAACAGGAAACTCTTCGAACATTATCCTCTATTTTAAATATTCTGCCGGATCCTTCATTCCGAGCTGGTTAAAACCATCTTGTCTTATTGTGCAAGCAAGGCACTTACCGCAAGACTGGCCAAGTTCGGTAGGATTGTAACAAGATATAGTATTTGTAAAATCCACCCCGTTTGAAATACCAGCAGAAATTATGTCTGCTTTGTTCATATCTATCAACGGAGCCCTAATTCTTAGCTTATAATTTTTAGTAAAGCCTAATCCTATATTGGCAGTTTTTTCAAAATTTTCAATAAATTCTCTAGTGCAATCGGGATAATTTCCGCTATCTAGTGCATGAATACCAATAAATATGTCATGAGCTCCTAAAATTTCAGCATAAGCTGATGCTAAACTAAGAAAGATTGTATTACGCGCAGGTACATAAGTTACTGGGATATGGGGCTTTATACTTGCCGCAGATTCGTATGTTGGCACCTCTATTGATGTATCGGTTAATGCTGAGCCTCCAAATATAGAAAGATCGATAGGGATAATTTTGTGATTTTCTATTCCTATTGATGCAATAGATTTTGCAGCTTTTTCTAACTCTATTTTATGTCTTTGAGAATATAGAAAACTGAGTGGATATATATCATACCCTTCTTTTTTTGCGATAGAGAGAACTGTGACGGAGTCTAGGCCGCCACTTACTAGTACTACAGCTTTTTTTTTCATTCAATACCTATTATTTTGTGAATTTGACAAGAATATATATAATTTTTTTTTGTGGCAATTTCGATTGCAAGGAAAGAATTATTCTGGTTTTTTTCGGTCTCTATTTCATCTATTGGCTGAACATAAACTGGGATATTGCCGAATTCCCATTCTGGAATCGCTTTATAACCTTCATGGTAATGAGAAACCAGGAATTTATATGCAATTATGTGATTTTCTAATTCTTTTCTTGGTTTGAAATATTTATACCCATTTGGTTTTGGTGAGCAAACTACTTGGACTTTTTCGGGAATTTCTTGATATAAAGTCCCGTTTGTTTCTATTTGAACTTGAAAATTTAAATCCAGGAGCGCGTGACATAATAGATTAATAGACTGTCTAAATGGCTCTCCCCCTGTTATTACTATAAGCTTTACTGAAGTTTGATGCGCAAGGCTTGTAACATTTTCTATTATTTCTTCTATCTTCATTTCCTCAAAAGATTCAAATTCTGTGTCACAAAATTTACAGGCAAGGTTACATCCCCCGAGTCTTATAAAAATAGCGGGCACGCCTGCATGCGGACCTTCTCCTTGAATTGTTAGGAAGATTTTCTGAACCTTTAAATTTGAGCCATCTGAGACTTTTGGTTGTCTTTTAGGGTTGTTGCCAAACATATCTACTTAATTCCTGTTTTGAGATAATATCTAAGCCATATGCCGCAATAGAGAATTTGGCTTATAATAGGAAAATTTGCATAAGGGAAAAATTTCCTAAAATAAATCAAAAAGCCCTTTGCTTTGTGGTATTCCAGAAATTTATTAGTTGTTTGGCTTGTGCTTAACTTATGATAAATAGATGCGTTTTTTACGAAGCAAATTTTACCGCCAGCAAGATTAATTTTTTTGCATAAATCCATATCTTCAACATGAAGAAAATATTCGCTACTAAGTCCGCCCACTTTATTGTAATGTTCTTTGGAGCAAAAAAATACAGCGCCAGAAAAGGCTTCTAAGTCTGATATATCAGGCAAATTTGCTATCTCATCTACATTGCGATCAATTTTTGCAAAGCCGAGTTTATCAAGCATAAGGCTTTGGATTATGGCATTTGAGAGCGTCATCAAATTTCTTCTGCAGGTAGGCTGAATTGTGCCATCTTGATTTAGGATCAAAGAGGTTGAAAACCAGTATTTTTCATTTTCCTCCAAGGCATTTTTGAGCTTGAGGGCAAAGTCAGCATCTTCTGTATAGCAATCTGGATTTAAAAATAGCAAATATTTTGTACCTGCCTCTTGTGCGCCAAGGTTACAAGCCGTGGAGAATCCTAGATTTTCAGAATGGTCTATTAGGGTAATCTCTCCATTTTTGGATAAAAGGTCGAGTTTTTGATTATCCTCTGGGGGGTTTCCATTATTAACAATAATAACTTCTTTTACCCCCTTCATTCTCTTTGCTGAGCCTATGGCATCGAATAAAACTGATGTAGTATAATATGATACAATTATAACAGAAATATCCATTTACAATCTTGCCCTAATATTTTCTATTGTGATAGCGGGCAGATTTTGCCCTATGGCTGAAAAAGCCGGCTTTGTGCTAAAGAGTCTTTGTGCGATATTGACAAGATCCTTAGTCTCTGTTTGCTCTATTATCCTGATAGTCTCTTCAGATTTAATCTCTCCGCCAAATAAAAAGTAATTTTTTCCGGATTCTTCGGATTTATAGCTAGTTTTTTCCCCTGACATAATAATGCAAGATTTAATCTGCTCTTTTGCTCTGAGCAGCTCTTGATCGTTTATGTGAGCGGTGATTTTGTGTATTTCTTCTAGCATTTTATCCAGCACTAAGGCCACATTTTCGTGGCTACATGATGCATATAAGCTGAATATACCATTATCTGAGTATGGGGTATTGAATGAGCCAACTGAGTAGGCTAGGCCCAATTTTTCTCTTATTGTTTGGAATAATCTTGAAGAAAGTCCTCCGCCAAGTATTAGTGATAGCATCTGAGTGTGGTATAATTGAATGACATCCTTGAATGATGAGCCCTGAAACCCCAGAAACATTGTGCTCTGCTCAAGTTCTTTTTCCTTTAAAATAATACCCCCGTGATACACGGATTTATCAGCCTTTGTTGTACTGGATGATCTTATCTTGCCAAACAATGGCTCAGCCAGCTTATTAAGCGAAGCATTATCTATGTTGCCCGCAACGGATAATACAGCGTTTTTGCTAGTATAAAAATCATCAACGTAAGATTTAAAATCGCTTGTAGTAAATTTAGAGATAGAATCTTCAGTGCCAAGGATGGATTTCCCAAGGGGCTGGTCTGAAAAGGCGGTAGAAATCAAATTTTCATAACATAAATCATCTGGATTATCCTGTGTTTGGGCAATTTCCTGGCAAATTACCCCATATTCTTTTTGGATTTCTGCTTGGCTATATGAGGAGTTTGTTATTATGTCCGCCAGAATAGTAAGAGCTTTTGGCAAGTGAACATCAAGAACTTTGGCATAATATACTGTTTGTTCTTTAGAGGTATATGCATTAAATTGTCCACCAATCTCATCAAACTCCTCAGCAATTTTAGCCTGAGTTCTATTTGACGTACCCTTAAATGCCATATGTTCTAAAAAATGCGACAAGCCCTCTTGTCTTGTGCTTTCATATCTGCTTCCTACCCCAACAATAAAGTTGATCGCAACGGTCCTGAAGCTCGGCATGTGATATGTCACTACTGGTAAATTATTTGATAAATGCGAAACTAGAAATGTCATGTTTATTTGTCTTTTAAGATTGATTGAATGTGGGCTTTAAGTATGGAGGAGCCAGCTTTGATACTATAGTTTTCCTTCACTTTTTGTGCGGCTCTCGTTGCATAGATCCCTGCCATGACCGGATCATTTATATAAATTGCTGCAGCTTCCGCAATTTGCTCTGGAGAGTTAATATCTACCAAAATAGCATCTATTCCTGGCTCAAGAATTTCTTCTGGGCCATCAGTTTTTGTTGCTATTATAGGAACGCAAGATTTCATAGCTTCTAATATAATAATTCCAAACGGCTCTTCTATTGAAGGGAGGCAATATATATCGAGTTTTTCAAAAAATTCTTCTTTATTTTCTACCCATCCGCATAATACAATATTTTCGGATAATTCCAGTTTTTCTATTAATTGCGTTATATCGCTCCGAAGCTCACCATCCCCGCCAATTAGAAGTAATATATTATAACCTTTTTGCTTTAAGAGAAAAGCGGCTTTTATGAGAACATCAACCCCTTTCTTTGGAACGAAGCGAGCAAGGCAGCCAATTACAAAAGGCTTAGTGATGAGTTTTTTTCTGCTAATATTGTAGGAGAGGTTTTGGTCTAGTGTATTTGGCAGATGCATAATCCTCTCTCTTGAAAGCGAGGATAATTCCAAATATTTGCACATTTGCCTTGTAATGCCAAAAACGTAGTCACATTTTTTTAGATATTTGATAGAATAATTGTGAGCAACGCCAATAAGAGAGGGTCTTTTTCCCAATTTATATAGTGCAATTCGAGAAAAATTAATAGCCCTATTGCCATGAGCGATAATTAAACTAGGCTTATGTTTTTTTATTATATTTCTGAGCTTAACAATAGATATAGGGTCAAGGCTAAAAAAATTGGGTAATACATGAAAAGCGCCCTTAAGAGAAGGCTCTATTTTTGCCCGTGCAGATATAACAGGAATAGGCTCGTATCCGCTTTCTTTGATTAGCTTATTGTAGTCGATAAAAGCTTGCTGAATACCGCCAAGCTCTCTACTTAACATAATATTTAAAATCTTCATTCGGTAAACATAATGCAATAATCAGATTTTGTCAAATCCGATAAGTAAAATAAAATTAATCATGTCATAAGGCATTATGGTCCATTTTTCCAGATAAAATCGATTCTTACCTATTGAAATGTCAATAAATTAGTACTATGGTCAAAAGTTGAATATTCTTTGAGGGACATATGAGTATACTTTTTATAGGAAAACCAGCTCCGGATTTTTCCGCAAAGGCAGTAATGCCTGATAATTCATTTCAAAATGACTTTAATCTTAAAACTTACCTAAAAAATAGCAAAGGTATTTTGTTTTTTTACCCGCTAGATTTTACCTTTGTTTGCCCTTCGGAGATTATATCTTTTCATAATAAAATCGGAGAATTCGCTGCGAAGAAAACAAAAATAATCGGTGTTTCAGTCGATTCTCATTTTTCGCATCTTGCATGGAAAAATACCCCTCATAATAAGGGCGGCGTTGGTAGAATTCAATTCCCACTTGTTTCTGACCTAAGTAAATCTATATCAAAACATTACCATGTACTTAATGAAGAAGAGGGAATCTCTATGAGAGGTACATTCTTTATTGACGAAAATTTCATCCTAAGGCATATGTTAGTTAATGATCTTCCCATTGGCAGAAGTGTTGAAGAGGCTCTTAGAATAGTTGACGCATGGGATCATTTTAATGAATTTGGTGAAGTATGTCCAGCCGGCTGGCAAAAAGGAGACGAAGCTATGCAGGCAACATCAGAAGGCGTGGCAGATTACCTCGCATCTAATGCGGATAAATTATAGTCTATAATAAATTATAATGCTAAACATACTGAGAAAAGGCTCTACTCAGCCTGATAGCAAGATAATTGCTATCTTAAGGCTGATTAGATCTGAAAATATCGGGCCAAAAACATTTCATAATTTAGTAAAATATTATGGAAGCCCTGAAGTTGCTCTCGAGAATTTGCCCGAATTTATTAAAAGGTCGAACTCGAAAATAAAAATAGCAAGCAAAGAGTCTGCATTGCAGGAAATTGAAGCTCTGGATAAGATTGGCGCAGGTTTAATTGCATATACTGGTTCTGAATATTCATATTTACTTAGGACTATAGATAATTTTCCGCCCATTTTGAGTTATAAAGGAGATCTTTCCCTTATGCAAAAACAATGCGCAGCGATAGTCGGGGCAAGAAATTGCTCCATTTCCGGGAAGCAGATTGCAACAAAAATCGCCCAGGAGCTTTCGTATGCGGGTGTAGTTATTGTCTCGGGCCTTGCAAGGGGAATAGATACCGCAGCTCACATTGCATCAAAGCCGAATACTATATCCGTAATAGCGGGTGGTATTGACAATATATACCCACCGGAGAATCATAAATTATACCAAGAAATATCTGAAAATGGTTTATTGATGGCTGAGCTCCCGGTTGGAAGCGTTCCCATGGCGCGACATTTCCCTCAAAGAAACAGGATTATTTCTGCCCTAAGTCTTGCAACAATCGTGATAGAAGCTAGCCTCAATTCTGGCTCGTTGATTACTGCGCAATTTGCACTTGAGCAAAATAGAGAGGTATTTGCTTGCCCTGGTTTTCCTCTTGATCCAAGATGCAAGGGGAGCAATAAGCTCATAAAAGAGGGCGCTCAATTACTAGAATCAAGTGAAGATATTCTCAGTTTTATAAACTCTGAATCTAGTATATTGAAAGACGAAATTTCGTATATCAAAACTGCCCCTGTATATCGACATGTTGACGAGTCTCTACTCAATGAACAAAATCGAGCAATAATATTATCTCTCTTATCTGCACATCCAGTTACTATAGAGGATATTGCCGAGCAATCTAGTCTCCCATACTCTATAATATTGACAATTTTATTAGAATATGAAATTCAGGAAAGGGTGGCTTCAATAGGAAAAAACAGATTTGTTCTAAATTTTTAGCCCAAAAAATCCAAAATTATTCTGTCTTGGCACGGTCCTTGCTTCTATATTCAGTGAAATAACATAGGAGCTCATGGATTATGACAATTAATAATATCACAGAATTATTTGGTGTTCAAAGTGCTACACCAAAAAATCTAAGCAATAATTCGGCTGAGTTTAGCTTTGAAGCATGTCTGAATGCCACCAAGAATCAAGCATCTCAACATGAGAATATTAGTCAGATCCAAGATAATACTCACTCAAGCTTACCTAAGAATAATCTAAAGGATACATCGAGCTCAACTCAGTCTAAAGCTCCCGAGAAAGACAAAGTAGAAACAAGGCAAGAAAAGCCACAAGAGTCTAATTCAAGGAACAATATAACCGAAGAAAGGCAGCAAAAAAACGATCAACCTCAATCCGCTTTAAATGAAACAAAGGTAGCAAACGAGAATGCTCAATCTACACCATGCGAAAAGGTAATTGATGAAAATTTCAATCTCGAGCAAATGATTGCAAATTCAGCAAATATATTAACTAGTAATGTTGAAGTGAATCTCGAAGTTGAGCAAGTAGATTTAAATTTTTCTAATGATAATCAATTTAACCAATTCTTTGAAGCAACTGATGGGCAAGAAAATTTTGCCGCAGGAGATGGTTTATTTGTGCAAAAAAATATCTCAAGACCAGAACTAACTTTGGTCCAAAGCCAAATAGATGACTTACCTGAGAATAACAATGTAATAGAGTTTACAGGTAATTTTGGTGACGATAGGGTTATATCCTCAAATCAAGCTACTAATTATATTCCAAATTTTGATGAAGTTGCCACATCTCATAGCAAGATAGATCAATTCGTAATAATAAGCAAAGATTTTGGCGAGACTATAGAATTTGCAAATGACGTAGAGTTTGACATGAGCGAATTGGAAACAGACCAAGATCGTCAGAATGAAGAACTAGATCTTGGTGATTCTTATAATGAAAATTCTCAATATGTAGCTGTACAGAACCATTTGAATCAAGCTGTAAATGTTCAAAATGTCATTTCTGATCAAAATACCATTATTTCAACTGCTAGCTTGGATAATCAGTTTGTCATACAAGAAAATGGCAGGCAGAGTCAGCAAGATCAGGCTAATCTTGAGCAGAATCTTGAATTTGGAGAGGATGCACATCATGCGTCCGTTGCAAAAGAAGCCCCAAGTAACAATGAGACTATGATTTTAAATGATAATAAATCAAATAAGTCCGACCCCGAACAAGGATCCAGCCAAAGCTCAGAAAATTCTTTTGCGGGTCAAGATAGTCACAAAGAAAGTAAGCAAGTAACAATGCAGCTAGGCCCAAAGCTGAATAAGTTAAATAATTCTGGTTTAGAATCTTTTGAAGAGGTAAAAAAAGATGATCAATTTGCCTCAGGGCAAGATATGTTTGGCGAAGTTGCAAGTAAAGCAGGACTTACTAGATCTCTTAGTATAGAAGATATTGCAAACCCGGATCAAATTAAATTTGCCCAAGTATTCACGGCGCCTAAAACAGATATGAAAGTGACTGATCAAATTACACTAGCTGTTCAGAAAGCCTCAAATGATCGGGTTCAGAAGATACAGGTAGGGCTTCATCCAGAGCATTTAGGCAAAGTTGATATTGAGCTTAATATTCAAAATGACGTCATCAAGGAAGTTAAGTTTATCATTCACAAGAGAGAAACTTTTGAAACCATCAAAGCAGATAGAGTTAGTCTTGAGCAGATGGTGAAAGACATAACTAAAGGAGGAGATGCGAAACTGAGTTTTTCTTTCGGTAGTTTTAATAACCAAGATCAGCAAAATGCGACAAACCCATATTTAAACAAATCACACAGCGATCAAAAAATTATGTATCAGGCGGTTAAGAAGCTTGCAACAGTCTCAGAAGCGAATATCGTAACTGAAAATAGAGTAAACTTAACTATATAATATGCCAAACGTACCATACGCTTCTACGGTCAACAACAGAAAACAGCCTCAGAATCACAAAATTGAGGCTACTATGACCAAGGAGGAAAAAAAGCTACAAGAGGTCAAGCAAAATACGATTGATTTCATGAGGATCATCGCCTCTACCATTAAGAATCAAAACCCAGATAAGCCAGCTGATAGCGGTCAGGTTGCTCAAACTATGGGCGTTCTGCGGCAAACGGAAGAGACTATGAAGATGGCTATAAATATTGATAGCCTTAAGGAAGCTCTAGCTAATGATCAGCTTGGAAAGGCCATATCATCTTTTGGCGGAAAATCTGTTAAGGTTGATACTAGCAAGCAGGAATTTGACGGTAAAAACCCTGTTAATTTCCAATACCAGATGAATGTGAATGATGCCTCAAGACCCCCTGAATCTTATGTATGTTCCCAAATACGTATATATAATTCGATGGGACATGAAGTATATAAAACAGAGGGAAAAAAAGAAAAAGGCTTACATTCTTTTAAGTGGGATGGAAGAGACTCAAGAGGAAGAGTGCAGGGTAATGGTGAGTATAGAATTGAAATTGAGAGCTATTTTGAAAGAATGCATGATGGGCAAATATCAAAAACCCCAATAGAGTCTGGCTCTTACATTTCAGGCAGAGTAGACTCAGTGGATATTCAAGGTGGTAGGCCAAAGCTTCAAATTAATGGAAAATTTGTTGATGTGGATCAGATTATTAGCGTTGAGGCGCCTCCAAAAGAGGAAAAGATCCCCGATATATCAGAATATGCAAGTTACATAGGAAAGCATGCAGTTATTGATGATAAAAACGTCAAGATAAATAGCGGCGGGCACGGATCTATTAAATTTGACTGCAAGCTCCAAAGGCCAGGCAAAGTGCTTATAAGATTTTTTGACAAAACAGAGCAACAAGTTGGCTGTATTACTCTTGGGGACGTAAAGCAAGGTTCTAATACATTAAAATTTAGAGCTACAAATAGCATCTCTCCAGAGCAATATGAAAGATTTGAAGATGGCGTGCGCGGCGCCTCATACTTACCTGAAGGGGATTATACATACAAAATATTTATTCAGGATAAACTTGCAAGTAATCCAGAGCATTATGCTGAAATATCTACGATAAGAAATGCCCTCATAACAGGGTTAGATTTTGCAAATGATCCTCTGATTATTTCAGGGGATGAGAGTTTTCATATATCTGAGATAAGAAAGCTAGCTAATATAACAGAAGAAAACTCATATAATGAATATGCGGCTTATATAGGCAAAACAGCAACTATTAATTTTGATAAGATGGAGATAAGGGCGAGTCAGTCCTCAGAAAAACAATATGTAAAAATACCAAAAATTTCTGATGAATATTTGATGGGAAATGTATATATGAATGTTTTTGATTCTACTAATAAACTAATAGCAAGAGTCAAATCCAACACTGTTATTTCTATTGATGAAGATAGGTTATACACAAGAGAAACACTTTTAGAATATGTAAATCCTCAGGCATTTAATGAAGCTAAGGTTAGTTTTGGCGTGCCAGATGAGCTAGATAATCTTGATTCCATACAAGAATTTTTATCATCTCAGCCAGAAGGTGAGGCTAAATTTGCAAAATTAACAACCATACTTGTAGATAAGGTCGATGTAACCCAGGTAGGAAGAAAGTTTTGGTCAAATTTTGATAGCTTGAATGACAGGGACAAAAACTTGGTTGCAGAATCTATTAAATCTAATGTGCCATGCACTGGTTTTTATTGGGATTGTAAAAGCGAGGGGGGAGCAAGAGTGAATCCGGGAGAATATAGATATGTCTTCGAAATGGAGAAATATAGAAAATCAGGACCAAGAACCGAAGATAATCTTGAGATCGAAAAAATTACAGACAAGGCGGACCTCAAAATATCCGAATTTAGAAAAGAGGGTGATGGTAAGGTAAGGTTTTATGGAAGTGCTGTGAATAATGCCGGTAAATCAATATCAGAAAAGTTGGTTGGGTTTTATGCGGATCAAATTATGTCTCTAAGGCAGATTGGATAAGAATCCGAAACGCCAAGTAGAAACATAATCAAAATTAATTACAGCGAAAAATATTATATTCTATTGACTATGTTAAAATTCTTTATCATAATAAAAATATAGTCTTAATATATAAATAAAATAATAATGTTCAACAAAATATATGAATCAGCAGATCTTGCATTAAAGGACTTACTTAAAGATGATATTACCATCATGTCCGGAGGTTTTGGTTTGTGCGGAATACCAGAGAATCTTATAAATGCAATTTTGCGGTCAAGGGCAAAGGGCTTAACTGTAATTAGTAATAATTGCGGAGTGGAAGATTTTGGTCTAGGAATTCTTTTGCAAACAAGACAAATCAAGAAAATGATATCATCATATGTTGGCGAAAATAGCGTCTTTGAGCAACAATATCTCAAAAAAGAGCTAGAAGTTGAGCTTAATCCCCAGGGTACACTAGCAGAGAGGATTCGTGCTGCTGGCGCAGGTATCCCGGCCTTTTATACTAAAACTGGAGTTGGTACAGTAGTTGCAGAGGGAAAAGAAGTTAGGGAGTTTGATGGCCATAAATATGTTATGGAAAATGCTCTTCATGCTGATATTGCTATTATAAAAGGCTACAAAGCTGACAAAGCCGGCAACGTAATATATAGAAAGACTGCAAGAAATTTTAACTCTATAATGGCTACTGCTGCAAAAGTGACAATATGCGAGGTGGAGGAAATAGTTGATATAGGCGAGCTGGATCCAGATCAAATTCATACTCCGGGAATTTATGTAGACAGGCTAATACTTGGTAAAAATTATGTTAAACGAATAGAGAAATTGACTTTACATGTGGACTAAAGAGCAAATGTGCAGAATGGCTGCACAACTTGAATTAAAAGACGGAATGTATGTGAACCTTGGAATAGGAATTCCTACGGAGGTTGCAAATTATATTCCAGAAGGTATGAATGTGATTTTCCATAGTGAGAATGGCATGCTTGGCATGGGTCCGTTCCCAACGCGTGAGCAAGTAGACCCAGATTTAATAAACGCAGGTAAGCAAACAGTTACAGAACTTGATCACAGTAGCTATTTTGATAGCGCAAACTCATTTGCCATGATAAGAGGTGGTCACGTAAAATTATCCATACTCGGAGCTCTTCAAGTCGCCCAAAATGGCGATCTTGCTAACTGGACAATCCCAGGAAAGATTGTAAAAGGTATGGGCGGCGCCATGGACTTAGTTGCAAATGTAGAAAGAGTTGTAATTTTAATGGAGCATAATGCAAAAGATGGTAGCCCGAAACTTGTTAAGAAGTGCAATTTGCCATTGACTGGAGTTGGGGTCACAAAAAGAGTAATTACGGAGCTCGGAATTTTTGACTTCAAAGGCGGGAAAATGTTTCTCACAAAAATCGCAGATAATGTTCAGATCGAAGAGATAAAATCAAGAACTGAAGCAGAGTTTGAAATATTATTGTAGATTGCGCCCCGCGCAAATCCTTATCTAAATTCTGAAATATCATCCACTTTAAAGCCCAAAAGATGATACTCTTCTATGCTTTCAATATGAGATGCCGGCCATGTCTCATTTATTCTGAAAATGAGCTCATTAAAATGCTCAGCGCACTTTGCCCTATCTTGCTCTAAAACATCAGAAATAGACGATGCGACTGACCTAGCCGCTTCTCTAACTAGCTCAATATTTGAGCCCGCGCTTTCAATTATCCTGTCTCTCAGCAGCTCAAGATCAAGACAAGATCTACTTTCATTCCATCTCAAGAATTCTAGCATAAGATCTGGGTATAATGCAGAGATCATGTTAGCCAAATCTGAATGCGTAAAATCCAACCCCCAGTTATTCTGCAAGCACTGATCTATAATCATCTTTGCAGAAACGACTGGTAGATCTATCTCTGATGTTTCATGTAAGATCTCGGCCTCTGCTTCAAAATACTGATCTATGGAAGATAGTAATTTTTCGATAAGAATATTTTTGATTGGATGGTTTAGATATTTATCCTTAACAAACTTATATAGTTCGCCAATTGAAAACTGTATATTTCTTGCCGATTGATCAAAATGATGCACAAATTTTTCTTGAATAGGGATCATGATTGAATCTGGGATTATGGAAAAGTAACCATTTATACTACCATAATCTATGATATCTAGCGTAGGGATGATAGATTTAATTTTACTATACAAGATTTCTTTTGATGCGAGCTGAAGATTGTTATTCTGATCATCATATTGCATGATCCCCAAAATCTCAGTCATATCATTTTGGGTAAATATTTTTGCAATCATTCTTGCCTGAATTACAGAAAGCTTATCCTTATCATTGCAAGTATAGTTACTGAGTAAAATTTCACTGATGGCTCTAGCATCAGCCTCTTCTGCTATTCTGAGATAATTTCCAATAGCAACTATTTCATTGGGAAATTGCTGATCCGGATTCCACCCCGGCACGATAGATCTCCCCGTTAGGTCAAGTATACTTGAATTATTCATTATCAAGATTTGCGCTATGCTAGGCTTAACCCAATAGCAAGAATATATAAGCGGGGTCTGACCGTTCAAATTCCTTGTATCAATATCCGCTCTATTCTCTATTAATAAATTAATCGTATCTCTATTGTCTGATTTCGCGGCAAAGTGAAGAGCGGAATTTCCGTGCCGGTTTTTTTGATTAATATCACACCCCATCTTAATTAACATATCTACCGCCTCAGGATTACCGAATTCCGAGGCATAATGCAGTGGCGTCATTCTCGCTATGTTAGAGGCGGTAACATCAGGATTAGAGTTTAGCAAAAATGTAATCGTATCTTGACTGGAGGATTCTATGGCAAAATGCAATGGAGTGTTTAGATCCTTGTCTCTACAATTGATCATAGCCTTGTTTTGCAGAAGAAGGGATACGATTTCAAGATTTCCCGCCTTCGATGCATAATGAAGAGGAGAGGCTAATTTAAAATTCTGCATATTTACCATCGCCCCATTTTCTATCAGAATTTTTGCAGCAGGAAAGCTCCCTATTTGGCACGCAATATGAAGCGGAGTATTCTCTGACCCATCCAACTGGTTGACGTCTGCGCCCTGTTTTACAAGAAGTTCGATGATTTCCCAGCTACCTGATTCTGAAGCGCTATGAAGCGGAGATTTAGCCAAGATAAGGTCATGCTGTGATACATTTGCCCCAGATTCAATAAGGAGCTTTGCTATTGCAACATGGCCCATAAGACACGCTGCGTGAAGAGGAGTATTACTAGATGGCGCCTCCGGATTTAGCCTCGCACCTTTTGCTTTCAACAATTCCACAATCCTTAAATTGCCAGCCTCGGATGCTAAATATAGGGGGCTAAGAAATTCATCATTTAATGCATTAATATCCGTATCTGGCAACTCTAATAGCCTCAGTACCTCGTTGTTTTGCGCTCTAATAAGAGCTGACTCTATTTCCGGCGTTCTATTTATCATTTTTAAAACTTTAAGTATTAAATTTGTTGCTATTTTAACACAAAAATAAAAAAATATCAATAAATAATACAAGTATATTAGACCTCTTCGGAAACTATCATTTACTTAGTTCCATATTGTAAATAGCAGAGATTAAATTAAATCTAAGACCAAACCTTTTTCGTCTATTCCTATATTTGTCAGATATGATTTTAAATCGTTTAAGCATACCGATAACATTTTCATTAACTACTCTCTCTCACTGGAAAGCTCTTGGTTTTTCTGCTGATCATCTTTTGTTAAGGGATTCTTCTTAGTCTTCTTTTTTGGTAATTCTGATTTGCTATGCAGCTTTTGGATCCCTTGATATCCAGTATCGGTAATAATCCTTGTTTTGTTTTTTTATCTACCACAACTTGTGTCTTTAAAGTATGTTTCTTCTTTTTGCCTGAATAAAATTGCCTTTGTTTGTTATTGCGATTTTTAATCCTTTTCTTGTTCTTTACTCTTCTTTTTTTGGCCGCTCTACCTGCGTTTCTGTTGCATCAATAAGTACAGCCTCATACTCCATATCACTCTTAAGCAAAGCTTTACGGCCTGGCAAAGCAAAATCTGGATGTTTAATGAGCGCATCTTCTATCCACTTGATATATCGTAAGCCGTACTTTCGCTCACCCCATAACTTTGACTTATAGTCTTTTAGGCTCAATTAGATACTAGGCGCGAGGAGAGAAGTCTATGAGTATTAGGTGAGCAAGGAGTGGGCAACGTAGCCAATTCAACATAAAGACTATACATGAAAATAAGCGCGATATTCACGGATATACTCAAGAGCCATAAGAAGACGATTCTCTATACTAAGCTTGCTCTTCCATCCGCCTTTGGCCTTTTTCCTGATTTCTGCTTCTTGAAGAATCTTAGTCATTTTCTCAAATGTAGTTTTTTCCTCCTGTCCATCTTCTAAACTTCTCTTCTTCTAATTCTTTGATCTGTTCGTATTTCATATACACCTCCAAACCCAATATTACCTCTTTCTTGTTAAATGTCTAGTTTCCGAAGGGGTCTAAT
>JANRMF010000028.1:0-15937 GCA_033761815.1 Rickettsiaceae bacterium | reverse complement strand
TTTTTGCTGTCAAAGTCGGGATAAAAATTAACGATTAGCACAAAAAACTGAGTCGTGCGAACAAAATTTCATGCGCAATTACAGGATGCAAGTTTAAATTTTTGAATTTATCGAAAAATTTCAAATTTTGGCGGGTGGGCTGAATATATTTAGTAATTACGCGAGGGGCGAGCCCTTAAGCAACAATTAATTTGGATCATTTACAAATCGGAATAGCGCAATACCGCAACTACTTCTTCTGAGGCGTGGTTTGAGGCCTGTTTGCAAAAATTTCATCTACTACGCCAAATTCTTTTGCTTCCCGAGGGCTCATGAAATTGTCCCTCTCAAGCGCCTCAAATATATCCTTTGGGCTTTTATTTGTATGTTTTGCGTAAATGTCATTTATTAGAGATTTGATTTTGAGCATTTCGTTTAGATGAATCTGTGCATCTGTTGCTTGACCCTGGAAACCACCGCTTGGCTGGTGGAGCATAACCCTTGCGTGAGGGAGAATGAATCTCTTTCCTTTTGCCCCGGCTGTGAGAAGCAAAGACCCCATAGAACATGCTTGGCCTATACAAAGCGTTGATACGTCCGGCTTAATATATTGCATAGTATCGTAAATAGAAAGACCAGAAGTAACTACCCCGCCTGGTGAGTTTATATACATATAAATATCTTTTTCAGGATTATCCGCTTCTAAAAATAGTAATTGCGCAACAATTACAGAAGCCATGTGATCCTCAATTGGACCATAAACAAATATCACCCTCTCTTTTAGGAGTCTTGAATATATATCATAAGCTCTTTCTCCTTTACTGGTTTGTTCAATTACTATCGGGACGTAAGACATAGTTTTCCTTAATTTATTTATCTAATTTATAATATATTCAACTTTTTAAAATTCAAAATTTATTTGCAAATCCTGCATCTTAGAAAAGTTTTTATTGTTACCAAGGCATGGTATTAATGGCAAAGTCGCAATTTTTTCAGTGCCATATTTATCTGCGAGCTCGTCTAAAGAACTTGTTCCGAATGGGAAGATTGTAGAATTTTCGGTTTTAATATAGCTCATATTTTCTACTATTCCTGTGATTTTAATTCCAATTTTTTTGTACAAATTCATAGCTCTCTCTACATCTCTTTTTGCTATCTCATCTGGGGTTGTAACTATTATCACCCCATCAATTTCGCAAAGCTTTGATATGCTTAAATGCACATCTCCTGTGCCTGGCGGCATATCTATTATTAGATAATCTAAATCCCCCCAATTTGTCATAAACAGAAGCTGATTGAGAGACTTTGTTAACATTGGCCCTCTCCAGGCAAGGGCATTTTGCTTTGCGACCAAAAACCCGATGGACATTACTTTAATCCCATCCATCAAAAGAGGCTGAAATTTGCCATTCTCTATAGAGGACTCCTCATCTTCCGCTCTCATTATAGTCGGGATTGAGGGGCCGTAAATATCCGCATCCAAAATCCCAACTTTGTGGGATTTTGCGGCAAGTTGCATCGCGATTAGCATTGATATGGTAGATTTTCCAACCCCGCCCTTGCCAGCCGCAACCATATAAATTTTTTTTATATTTTCAATTTTTCTAATCTCGGTTCCTCATTTATTATGCAAAAAAAAGATTCTCAAGTTTCATCATCCGCAATTCTACCATATTTTTTTCTTGGACTTAGTGTTTTTTGTCGAATTTTCTTTTTTTTCTGACTCATTCTTGTCCGCATTTCTATAGTCATGGATTTTTGCATTCATTTCCTTCTCCTTTTCTTCTTTAATATCCTTACCTTCTATAACTTGCTTTATCTGATCGCCACTTAGTGTCTCATACTCAATTAAAGCCTTAGCAAGCAAATGGAGCTGGTCCAAATGTTTTGTAAGAATCTTTTTTGCCGTATTATATCCAGCTTCAACGAGATTTTTAATCTCCTGATCAATTAGGTCAGAGGTTTTGTCAGACCTCGCCGAGGCAGAATGTCTGCCATAAGTATATTGATCCTCATTGTAGCCATGATAAATTGGGCCTATTTTATCACTTAAGCCCCATTCTGTAACCATTGCAGTAGCCATTTTTGTCGCCATCTTTATATCTGATGATGCGCCCGAGGTAACTTTCTCTCTTCCGAAAATCATTTCCTCAGCCACCCTGCCAGCCATTGCGACTGCAATATGAGCCTCCATTTGCTCTCTTTTTTCAGAAAACCTATCGGTAGTGGGAAGTCTCATCACCATTCCAAGAGCTCTACCTCTTGGAATTATGGTTGCTTTGTGAATAGGGTCTGATGCAGGGCTATATATTCCAACAAGTGCATGCCCTCCTTCATGATATGCAGTGAGTTCCTTTTCTGATTGGGTGATTACCATTGTTTTTCTCTCAACACCCATCATGATTTTATCCTTAGCTTCTTCGAGATCTAGCATATCAATCATGCGTTTATTCTTTCTTGCTGCAAGAAGTGCTGCTTCGTTTACAAGGTTCGCAAGCTCTGCTCCTGAAAAGCCTGGAGTGCCCCTTGCAATTATTCTAAGATCGATCGAATTTGGATCATGCTGAACTTTTCTCATATGAACAGTGAGAATTTGCTCTCTACCTGCTATATCTGGATTGCTGACCGTAATTTGCCTATCAAACCTCCCAGGCCTTAGAAGCGCGGGATCTAAAACATCAGGCCTATTTGTTGCAGCAATAATCACGATACCTTCATTTGACTCAAACCCATCCATTTCAACAAGAAGTTGATTTAGGGTTTGCTCCCTTTCGTCATTTCCACCCCCAATGCCAATTCCTCTGTGCCTTCCAACAGCATCAATCTCATCTATAAAGATTATGCATGGGGATGCTCTTTTAGCTTGATCAAACATATCTCTAACACGGCTTGCACCAACGCCAACGAACATCTCCACAAAATCCGATCCTGAGATGCTAAAGAATGCAACATTTGCCTCTCCGGCTATAGCTTTTGCAAGCATTGTTTTACCAGTTCCTGGAGGGCCAATCAGTAAGCAGCCTTTTGGGATCTTGCCACCAAGTCTATGGAACTTCTGAGGATCTCTAAGAAACTCTACAATTTCTGTCAATTCACCTTTGGCTTCTTCAATTCCAGCCACATCTTTAAAGGTAATTTTCTTGCCTTTGTCGGAAAGGAGTTTTGCTTTTGATTTCCCAAACCCCATAGCTTTCCCTGCCCCGCCCATTTGGCGCATAAAAAACACCCATATGCCGATAAATAAGAGCATAGGGAACCATGAAATTAATATAGAAACCAAAGAATTCATTTTGGTCTCAGACGGAGCAACATCAATAGATGCGCCGGAATTATACAATTTTTCAAGCAGGTCTGGGTAATCTAAGGCATAAGTGCTAAATAGCTGACCATCTGTTGTCTGACCCTCAATTGTTCTTCCAACTATCTTTACGCTAGAAACTTGTCGCGCTTCAACATAAGAGACAAAGTCAGAAAAGCTAATATGCCTTGCTCCAGGTGCAATCCCGTCCATCTGGGCTACATTAAAAATAGCGACTAGGGAAATAATGATTGCGATCCAAATAAAAATAAAGCGAGGGTTATTCATAAAAATTTAATTCAAGTGGTTTACATACCGGATCTGCACTAAGATCGACATGTTTGTTTATGTATATATGGGGTATTGCGATCAATTTTTCAAGTAAGAAAATGCCAGGAAGCGAGAGTATTATGCTTTTTTTTAAGTTTCTAGATATTTTATCATCAAACTCTAATATTTTTGGGTTTTCTTTGATCGCTAAATTTGCTTCTTTTTTTGTTAGTCTTCGCGCCTTTAGTCCGCCTAAATTTGAAATTTCGAATCTATTATCCCAAATCCCGTCCTCGTTTATTTCTTCTATCTCTTCTTTGCCAAAATCTCTGATAAAGTAAATTTTCGCCTTTTGGCCTTCTATATACCCAGATCTCTCGACTCTGCACCCTGAAAGAGTTTTTGACTTAGAGTTTTTGATAGAATTTTCCAAGGCTTCCAGCGCATCTAGCTTGATATTTTTCTCTCTCCTGCCAATTTTTTGCAGCATTCTCCTTAGTAAACTCAGCCTAATTTCATCTCCAAGACTAAAATAATCATTGTAATTAATTGAGCCATATCCTAAGCGGCTTATGGTAAAATATTCGCCATATGCCCGCCCCCCTTCTTTAGTAAGCTGGGAGGCGAGTCTTTTTATGTTTTCAAAAGATGTCTGTAGTCTTTTTTGATCGCAGATACTCAAAAATGCTGAAGCTATCGGCCTAATTTTATTCCGCAAGTATTTATCAGATTGATTCGAAGGATCTTCCCACCAGGAAATTGACCTTGAAATCAAATATGATCGCATAGATGATTTAGGAATGGCAAGTATCGGCCTTACAAAGGTAATCCCATTTATAAAGCTCTGATCGGGGATCAAGAAATTATATATACCACCCCCCCTGCTCAGGCTTATTAAGACCTGCTCTATCTGATCCTCAAGAATATGAGCCGTTAATGCCACATCATAGTTATTTTTTTTGCACCAATCTGATATGAGCTTATATCTTGCCTTTCTTGCTCTTTCTTGAATTTTACTTACAATTTCCTCATGTTCCCATAAGAGAATCTCATGATTAATTCCATTTTGCTTGCAAAAATCAGAGATTTCCCCGGCTTCTTTGGTAGATTCCGGTCTTAATTTATGGTCTATTGTGATAGCAGTAATCTCTTGAAACCTCGGCGCGTCGTGCACAATCGCGTTTTGGCAAGCAGCTTCGCCAAGATCAGAAAATGGCAACTTATTATGCTCTAAAACTGCAATTAAAAGAGCCATAGAATCTGAGCCGCCAGATAGACATACGCATATTTTTTTGCCGTAGAAAGGTTTTAGGTATTTTTCTAATTCTTTGTGTATAATACTCATATGAGATTTGATCTATTTATTTCTATATAATACCAGGCTCCGAAATTAACTAAACTAAAGCAATTTTTTAGGACTCACCTCTCTCGCGCCTATTATCTATAGGCTTACGCAGGCCCGACTTTAAATTGGATTTGTTCAATTTAATTTGGGATCTGGTTAAGCCAGTTGGAGGTGTTATTATACCACAAAAATAAGTTCCGAGGCCTAAAACACAAAAAGCGCCACACAATTATATGGCGCTTTTTAGGGAACTATGTAAGAAATCTTTGCTTATTAATTGTCTCTTCTGGAAGATAGGATTCTCAGTATGTTCAAGAATAGATTTATAAAATCAAGGTAAAGGGTGAGAGCTCCCAGAACTGCCATTTTTTGACCATACTCACCACCACCAGCTTGATAATAAATCTCTTTTAATTTTTGAGTATCATAAGCTATCAAGCCAGTAAAAATTGCAACAAGCAAATAAGATATTGCAAAGTCAGCAGCGCTGCTTTGGGTAAAAATATTAACTATAGAAGCTATTAAGCATCCAATAAGTCCTATCATCAAAAAGGATCCCATTGAAGTAAGGTCTTTTTTTGTAGTATGACCGTAAATACTCATTGCTCCAAACACGGAGGCGGTAATGAAGAATGCCTTAGCTATAGAAGCTCCTGTATACATTAATCCTATAGGAGCAAGACCTATTCCATTAATCACAGCGTACAAAAAGAATGTAAACTGGGCAGATTCTGTGCTCATTCTATTTATCCCCATTGAAAGATATAATACAAATAGGATAGGAGCAAAAGATGCGAGAGTCCCCATGCCCGATAAACCCATTGTCATTCCATTTGGAGCTACTTCAAAGAAAATAGATTTTAGAAAGGGTACTGCAAGACAGGCATATGAAGCAACTGCTGTCATAGCAAGCCCGAGGCACATTAGATTATAAATCTTGAGCATATAGTTTCTGAGGCCGGAATCTATATTTCTTCTTGAAGTTTCATATGTGGTACTAAACATATTTGTCATTTTTTCACCTGTTTATAACTTTACAATTCTAATATAGGGCAATAAAGCCCGACTTTCAAGTATATAACTATCTTATTACGATATTTTTCTTCAGCCTCTAATTGCACCCCCCATTTTATTACATAAATTTATCACCTTAAAGTTTAATTCCTCAATTTGAGACTCAGTGAGTGTTTCAGTTTCTGATTGGATCGAGACTCTGAATCCTATGGATTTAGTTGATTGGTCTATATTATTTCCTGAATATACATCAAAAATTTCTACATTTTTGATAAATTTATCAAGGGTCTCGATGGATTTTAGCAAATCTCCCACTTTAAGAGTTTTGTCAAAAATAAAAGCATAATCTCTCTCAATCATTTGATAAGCTGAGAATGAGGCTGGACTTTTTCTACCCATTTTTTGCCTTGGAGTTGGGAGGTTTGATAAAAATAACTCAAATGCGCAGGCTCGAACTTTTATATCCATCAATTCCAAGGTTGCTGGATGTATTTCTCCAAAGAAAGCAATTGTATTTTTGCCGAGTTTATATGAGCCAGACCTGCCAGGATGAAAATATGAAGGCGCTTCTTCCGATAATTTCAGGGACCTTATATCAAAACCAGATTCATAGATAATTCTCTCTAAATCACCTTTAATATCATATATATCAACATCTCTTTTAGCCTCAAGATATGTCTGTTTTACTCTATTTCCTGATAAAATCCCAGACAAAACCAGTGCCTCATCCCCTAATCCAAGACCAGAAAATACCGGGCCTATCTCAAAAAATGAGGTATTAGGTATAGATCTATTGTTATTAGTTGCTACTGATTGTAGGAGATTTGGGATTATGCTAGGCCTCATATAATCTAAATCCTTACTAATAGGATTCAATATAAACATTTCATCTGATAGATCTGTGAAATACTGAGCCTTTTTGCTATTCATAAAAGACCAAGATACAATCTCGTTATATCCGAGCGAAGCAGCGCATCTGCGCAATTCTGCTGATCTTTTTTGCACAGGGGTCAGAAGCCTTGAAAAGCTTCTTGGCTCGAGCCTCTCTGATGCTGGTATTTTGTTATAACCATACATTCTTGCGACTTCCTCAGCAATAACCTCTGGGCAGTTCACATCATGACGCCAAGATGGAATTTCTAGTAACATAGAATTATTATTACTTTTGATAATTTTAAATCCTAGTTTTTGAATTATTGCTGAAATTTCTGATAGAGACAAATCCAGCCCTATTCTTTTTTCAACAATTTGTGCATCAAATTCAATTTGAGCTGCTCTTGCGGAAGTTCCTACAGTGATTTGATGGCTCGCCGATCCCCCGCAAATTTTGACAATCATCCCAGCTGCTCTCTTGAGTAAAGAAATAGATGCTTGATCATCTACCCCCCTTTCGAATCTTAATCTTGCATCTGTTATAATATTATGCCTCCTTCCACAGGTAGCAACTTTAACCTTATCAAATGCTGCGCATTCAAGGATAATAGAGGTTGTTTCTTCTTCGCATTTACTATCCTGGCTACCGATAATTCCAGCTATTGCTCTTGTGGATATTTCATCTCTAACTACAAGGTCTGATTCTAACTTATATTGTTTTGAGTTTAAGGCCTCAAATAGAGCCGGAGATTTTAACTCTTCAACGATAAATCTATCCTGGATTTTTGCTCTATCATAGGCATGAAGGGGCCTTGCGTAAGATATAGAAAAATAATTTGTTATGTCAACAATAGCAGAAACTGGGCTGATACCAACTGATTTTAGTAGGTTTTGCATGAATTTTGGGCTTTGAGAGTTTGTTAATCCCCTAATTTCTACAAAAGAAAACAGCGAGCAAAGATCAGACTTTATCTCTACATTAAAGTCTGAGCTGAAAGTTTCATGAAGTTCAAATTCATCTTCCTCTCTAAGGATTCCTGCATCAATTGCTGCAAGATCCCTAGCTATTCCGCATACTCCAAGCCAGTCTCCCCTATTTGGGGTAACTGACACGTCATAAACCACATCGTCTAGGCCCAGCCATTTTGATGCTGCCTCGCCAATATTTGCATCCTGATCTAGCTCAATTATTCCATCAGATGGGATATTGATACAGAGTTCTTCGTATGAGCAAAGCATTCCAAAGCTCTCTACCCCTCTGATTTTAGAGTCTTTTATCACCATTTTATTAGAAGGCACAACGCAGCCCACGTCAGCAAGTACAACTTTTATTCCAGCTCTTGCATTCGGCGCTCCACAAACAACCTGCCTTACGTCTTTCCCTGTGACAACTTTGCACAATCTTAGCTTATCTGCATCGGGATGTTTTGCTGCTTCTTCTATATAGGCTACAGTAAAACCTTCTAGATCTTTTGCGGGGTTTTCCATGGACTCAACTTCAATACCAATATCTGTTAGCTTCTGGGCTATTTCATCTGGGGAAAGTTTTGTATCCAAAAAGCGTTGTAACCAATTATATGTAAATTTCATCTTGTAAGCCCTCCTATTATTGATGGTATATCAAAGGAGGAAAACCCATAATGCGAGAGTATACGTGTATCTGGGTCAAAAAACTGCCTGAGATCATTAATTCCGTATTTGAGCATAGCAACCCTTTCAACACCAAGTCCTGATGCATATCCTTGATAAAGATCCGAATCTATACCTGCATTTTTTAGAACATTTGGGTGTATCATCCCGCATCCCAGAATTTCAAGCCAGTTACCATCTCCGAATCTAACATCTACCTCTGCAGATGGTGTGGTAAAAGGAAAAAAACTTGGCCTTAATCTTACTTGCGGGTTTTGCCCTTCAAAGAAAATTGTAACGAATGTTTCAATCACATATTTCAGATCTCTCATACTAAGATTCTTATCAAGAGCAAGTAACTCAGTTTGATGAAACATAGGGGTGTGAGTTTGGTCATAATCTGATCGGTAGGTCCTACCAGGGGCAATGAACTTAAGAGGAGGAGATGACTTTTCCATTGTTCTAATTTGGACAGGAGAAGTGTGGGTACGCAGTACAAACGGCTCGCTCGATCTACCTATATAAAAAGTATCATGAGACTGTCTTGCTGGATGGTTTTCATCCATATTCAGCGCGGTAAAATTGTACCACTGCGTCTCTATACTCGGACCTTCTTTTACTTCAAAGCCAAGATACGCAAAAATTTCCACAAGCTCGGCTTGAGCCTGCATAACTGGGTGCAAAGACCCGCTCCTTACGTACCTTGCAGGTAGGGTAATATCCACTCTGTCTTCTTCAATTTTTTGCGCTAGAGCTTGGTTTTTGAGTATTCTTCTCTTTTCTTCGAATAATTCTTCAAATGCCTTTTTTGCCTCATTAACCGCCTCTCCGAAAGATTTTTTTTCTTCTTGCGGCAATGTGGAAAGAGCGCGCATCTGCTCCGTAATTTGCCCCTTCTTTCCCACAAACTCCACACGAATTTCTTCAAGAATCGCGATAGAAGTTGCTAGACTGATTTTCTCTTTTGCTTTATTTAATATTGATGTTAACATCGTGCCAATAAATTTTTAGCAATAAAATACCAACTGCGAAATCAAATGTCTAATTCAAATTTCAATATATACAATTCTATTATGATTATTTCTGGTCCCTCTGGCTCCGGGAAGTCAACCTTATGTAATAAAATACTTAACAAAGATGCAAATATAGTAAAATCAATCTCATATACAACAAGATCCATAAGAAAAGGGGAGGTAAATGGAGAAGATTATTATTTTATCTCAAATGATGAGTTTGAGGATTTAATATCAAAAAATCAGATGGTGGAATATACGAAAATATATGATCATTACTATGGAACTCCCTTGCGATTTATTGAAGAGAGCTTTGCTCAAGGGCGGGATATAATATTTGACATTGAAAGCCAGGGGGCGAAATTTATCATGAATAAATTTCCGAAAGAGAGTTTTGGTGTGTTTATCTTGCCATCTTCCATCCAGGATTTAGAAGATAGACTGGTAAAGCGCGCAAGAGATAGCGAGCAAGAAATCGCAACTCGCTTGCATAATGCAAGAAACGAAATAAACCAGATAGAATTTTATAATTATATAATTGTGAATGAGGATCTTAATAAATCATCTGAGGATGTTTTGTCGATTCTGCGGGCTGAAAGACTAAGGAGGGTAAAAATCATGAACTTAAAAAAATTAATAAATCTATACTAGTATTAAGCTTAGATTATGCATATTATAATTGAGCGGTGAAATTTACAAAAAATACATCTTGTATTTTGTGATCTTATGTCTATATTTCTCTCTTTTTTATATCTATACAACTCTATAGTTAACAGATGATATCCCCCAAACTATCCAAAGCCCTCCCGCTTCAGGATGCGCATATAATGCGCCAATTTTTCATCAGGGAAAATATTGATAGGGCCACCAGCGGACGATTGCTTCCCCCTAAGCCCCTTAAATTTTTATTGTTTATGATATTCAGTTGTCAAAATTATAACGCAGCCTTTGCCTCACCCTGGACCTTAAATGAAGGGGAATATCAAATTAGCTCATGCTACAGCAGTATTATTCACTTCTCAAGGCACACAAAAGCAGAATTTGCTAGATATAAATTCCGCGCACAAGAAATCGATGAATTACTTGCCCAAAAATCCGAAATATTAGACAGGGATAGAAGCCCAAACATCCCAGAAGACGTAAGGTTATCAAGAGCGCAAATATTAGATAAAAAAATTGAAAGCCTAAAGTTTAACCTAGGCAAAATGCGCACCACATTCCAAAAATCCCAATCATTTTCATCATTTGAAAAAGGTTTAACAGGTAGCATGTCAGCGGGTGTAAGTTTTTCGATAGATAGATCTTTGCACACTCTTCCGGAAATCCAAGAATATTCCAGCATGGAATTTTTTGCAAGAAAGCAGCTATACAAAAGCAAAAAATGGGCTATTGCGGGCAAAGTAGGTGTTTTAATCAATAACAAAAACGATCACATACAAAATATTCTCGGAATAAGTATTGGTAGGGTCAATTTTTTTAAAAAAAGAATAAAGCTTATTAACACCGTCAATCTCACTTACCTAACAGACGATAAAACAAATTTATTATTCACATTCTCCAAAGCCTTGGAATTCATAGATCACAACATCATATTATCAATGGATTACACTGCAGCTTATAATAAAAATCTTGATTACCAATATAGATATTACTATAAGGATCAATTAACTATAGCAAAAAAATTGGGGAAACATAAAATCCTACCTGCAAATTCTGTATCAATCAGTCTGGGATTATATCAAGAACATTTCTCTAAGTATAAAAAAATTACAGGAAGGGGTATATTCTTTGGAATATCAGCAAAAATTTGAGCCATTAATTTTTGGGCCGAATGGAGAAACATACGACCCCGAGTTGCTCACCCTAGAGAATTATAAAAACTTCGACTCATATATCAAAAATGGCATAGCTTATGGTTATTACAATCAGAAGGAAGTGATTTTTGCCATAGAGGGCACTCTACCCACCCAAAGATCAAAGGAAACTGGACATATAGTATTATCCTCATCTAAGCGAGTATTTTACTCTATACTCGAGACTAAGTTCGCTAAATATGCCAGTTTTTTAGCAAAGCATAAGCGAAGGATATATTATCCAAAATCATCTGGTCATATTTTCAAGCAAATCTTCCCTAGGCTCAAGATTATCTCTCTATTTTTATTAACGATATTGACCATGAGCGCCTTCGGCATTTTGTACATTGCTCTAAATTTAATGCAACTATTACAGGTAGTTTTTAAGATTCTGATCTTTAGAGAATCTGCAAGCGCAGACCTTTGGGGGCAAAAGTCACATAAAGTAAATTACGACCTACTACCTAAATATTCAATTTTAGTGCCCCTTTACAGAGAGGCTGGCAAAGTAGCAAAGATAGTAAGAGCTCTCAATAATATAAACTACCCTAAAGATAAGCTCGATATTAAGTTAATTGTCGAGCAAGACGATCATCAAACCCTAAAATCCATAAGGATCCATCATCTTGCAGAACATTATCATGTAATTAAAGTCCCACCTTCCAAACCCAGAACCAAACCAAAGGCATGTAATTACGCGCTCAATTTTGTCACCGGAGAATACATAGTAATATATGATGCAGAAGATACTCCGGACTCTGATCAGCTAATGAAAGCGGTGGCAAAATTTGAAGAGCTGGATGATACATATGTATGCCTTCAGGCAAGTCTTGAAATAAATGCCAAGAGTCACGATATTCTAGGGCAGCTTTTCAAAATAGAATATAGTATATGGTTTAAGTTTATACTAAGCGGCCTTGCTTTACAAAATCTCCCAATAACTCTAGGGGGTAGTAGCAACCATTTCAGAGTTAGAGCCATGAGTGAATTATGCGGCTGGGATCCATATAATGTCACTGAAGATGCAGAGCTTGGGGCTAGGATATATTTATCAGGTCTAAAAGTAGCGATGCTCAACTCCTCAACAAAAGAAGAGGGGCCAATTTCTCTAATATCATGGCTAAATCAGCGAACAAGATGGATCAAGGGGTTTATGATTACATTTGTAAGCTTTATTGGTTCAGATAAATCCAACCTGTCCATAAGGAGCATATTTTCTATTATCCTCTTTATCGGCTTATCTACTCTGAGTTTTCTCAGCCTACCCATCATTATCTATGGGTCATTAAACTCAAAAGATGAGGTTATTACGTTTTTTAGCATCTGTAATTTGGTTTTATATCTCTCATTTTCCTGGGTTGCGGCTTTTTTTGCCTTATCTCTAGATTCTAAGCCACAAAATTTTACCTCCATATTCATCGTGCTAATTTATCCTCTATATTTCATATTACACACTATAGCTGCCTATTTTGCCCTAGCAGAAATGCTTATATCCCCCCATAAATGGAACAAAACGGACCATAATATTCTATAAAATATTTCCCATCCTTCTCCTTATACCACAAAATTTCGTATCACTAAGAGATACGAACACAAAAAACACTATTTTTCAAAAAAAAATTTAAATAGCATTTTTTGCAACTTTATCTCTTAGTCTCTGCTTGTAAATATGTTATATTGAATTATTATCCAGTTAAATTAGAGATAGGACCAGCAAGATGAATATTCATGAATATCAAGCAAAACAAATATTAAGGCAATATAACGTTCCCACCAGTCACGGCGTTGTTGCATTAAAAAAAGAAGAAATAGACTCCGTAATTGATGGGTTTGAGGCAAAATTATATGTGGTTAAGGCTCAGATTCATGCTGGGGGAAGAGGTAAGGCCGGGGGGGTAAAGCTGGCAAAGACAAAAGAAGAGGCAAAAAAAATTGCCCATGAAATGTATGGGATGAATCTAGTGACTCATCAAACAGGTCCGAAAGGGCAAGTAGTTAAAAGGGTATATATTGAGTCTGGCTCTGATATCAAAAAAGAATATTATTTCAGCTTAGTTCTTGACCGCGCAGAAAGCTGCATCACCGCAATAGCCTCGGAAGAAGGCGGAGTGAATATCGAAGAAGTCGCAGAAAAAACTCCAGAAAAAATTATAAAAGTTCATATTGACCCAGCAACTGGTATTCAAGATTTTCACGGAAGAAAAATTGCTTTTGGCATAGGGCTTTCCAAAGAAGCTGCCAAAGAAATGGTGCAAATAGTAAAATCTACATATAATGCATTCATAGGAACAGATGCAAGTCAGATAGAAATCAACCCACTAATCGAAACCACTGATGGAAGAATTCTTGCTCTAGATGCAAAAATTAATTTTGATGACAATGCAGGATATAGACAGCCGAAAGTGCTAGAACTGCTTGATGAAGACGAAGAAGACCCGTATGAACTTAGGGCTTCTAAAGCTGGAATAAGCTACGTCAGAATGGAGGGGAATATTGGCTGCATGGTTAACGGAGCGGGGCTTGCTATGTCTACTATGGATATAATTAAATATTATGGCGGCTCACCGGCAAATTTCCTTGATGTTGGGGGCGGGGCTGATAAAGAAAGAGTGAGCGAAGCATTTAAAATTATTCTCTCAGACCCAGAAGTTAAAGCCATTTTGGTCAATATCTTCGGCGGCATCATGAAATGCGACATAATAGCAGAGGGGATAGTTGCTGCTGCAAAAGAAACAAAACTAAATGTACCACTTGTTGTAAGGCTTGCTGGCACAAATTTCGAACTTGGAAAGTCAATCTTGCAAAATTCAGGGCTTGCGATAATACCCGCAGATGATCTTGCAGATGCTGCCCAAAAAGTAACAGCTTCGTTATAAATTTTAAGGAGAATATATGTCAGTTTTAGTAAACAAAGACACAAAAGTAATATGCCAGGGCTTTACAGGCGCGCAAGGAACATTTCATTCGGAGCAAGCAATTGCGTATGGAACAAAAATGGTAGGCGGAGTAACGCCAAATAAGGGTGGTCAGACTCACCTAAATCTCCCGGTATTTGACACTGTGGCCGAGGCGGCTGAAAAAACTGGCGCAAATGCCAGCGTAATTTATGTGCCACCTCCATTTGCAGCAGATTCTATCTTAGAAGCAATTGATGCGGAGATTCCTCTTGTAATATGCATTACAGAAGGGATTCCAGTTCTCGACATGATTAGAGTAAAAAGAGCACTATCGGGCTCAAAAACTAGATTAATTGGCCCTAATTGTCCTGGAATAATCACTCCCGGCGAGTGTAAAATCGGTATTATGCCAGGTCACATTCATAAAAAAGGCAAAGTTGGCATAGTCTCAAGATCAGGAACATTAACATATGAGGCAGTTGCGCAAACAACAGCTGTAGGGCTTGGGCAATCAACTTGCATAGGAATAGGGGGAGACCCAGTAAATGGGACTAACTTCATCGATTGCCTTGAAATGTTTCTTACTGACCCTGAAACCGAATCTATTATTATGATAGGCGAAATAGGAGGGGATGCAGAAGAGCAAGCAGCAGAGTTTTATAAAAAAAGTAAGATTAAAAAACCAGCAGTAAGCTTCATAGCGGGGGCAACTGCTCCAAAAGGGAAGAGAATGGGTCACGCAGGTGCTATTATCTCTGGCTCCGGAGGAACAGCAGAAGGCAAATTCGAGGCCTTAATGAGCGCAGGTGTAAAGATTTCCAAATCTCCAGCTTTAATTGGAAAAACTCTTTATGATCTTCTGAGCGGCAAATAAAAGGTAGGTTTATGGGGATATATGTTATTGCTGCTTATAGCATATATTTTACCATAATATCCTTACTCTCTTTGTTTATAATCTCTGATTACAAAGCCTCCTGTAGATAAATTTTTATCACCTAAGAAGCATAGTAGTAGACAACAACAAGTTTACTTAGTCTCTGAAATTTAAGATTTTATCACGAATAATCTATATAAATTGTAACTATGCACAAAAAAACAAAAAAAAGATTATATTTTTGGGCTCTAATAGTTTTTTCAATCAGTATTGGTGCTTGCATAATTTTGTATAATTTATCCGATAATATTACCTATTTTCTAACTCCAACCAAATTGATTGAAAATAAGACATATAAAGAAATTAAGCTCGGGGGGTATGTGCAAACTGGCACTATAAATAAAATCAGCTTAGAAGAAATAGAGTTTGAGCTAACTGACAGATTCAATAAAATCAAGGTCTTATATAAAGGCCCTGTGCCTATGATTTTTCGGGATGATCAAGGGGTAGTGGTTACCGGATCCCTCAGAAAAGATGGTGTATTTGTAGCAAGGCTTATGCTAACTAAACATGACGAAAAATATAAACCTAAGGATATACTGAAAAGATAAAAGCGCAGGACCACAAAACAGGAACTTACACCACGCATCTTGACAAGTAGCTCTATTTAATCGTAGCTCCTTTAATTAGAGGGGATGAGGTAAATTGATTATAGTCTTTTATGTTGAATTAGCTACGTTGCCCACTCCTTGCTCACCTAATACTCATCATATCTTTACCCATAAGTTTTGCAAGAGTTAAAAGTTTCAAAAGCCAAAGTGAAATCCTTGAGTCGTTGTAGGCCTATCCACATAGCCTTTCTCTATCCAATTATTCATCTTATAAATTTCAA
>JANRMF010000027.1:0-2952 GCA_033761815.1 Rickettsiaceae bacterium | reverse complement strand
CATATGCTTGCGCCAAGTTCATATGCAGAACTTTATGCTGATTTTGCCGCTCTTGATAATGACCCGAATATCATTACAAAAACTGGATTTAAAATTTCAGCTTTTGGGATTTCTAATTTAGCAACAGGTGTAGTAGAAATTGCGCTCAGTACTCATTCTATCGCAAAAAAAGATCATGAGATACAAAGTGCAATTTTAAAACATTTTGGAGAGGAATATAAGAAGGATTATGGATTTAACGAAATTGACCAAGCTACGGCATTAGCTGAGCTGATGAATTATAGATCTATCATCTCTTATGTTGCTTCGAAAATAATAGAAATGCAAAAAATTTTAATAACTTCATTAACAGGTTTATAATATGTCTTCACTCACAAATACATTATTAGATAATGCTTTAAAAGGTAGCAACTCAAGCGTATCTAGCAAATTATTCCAAAATCAGAACAGCACGCTGTCTAAACAACAATCAGGTGTAAAATTCAAAGATTTTGAGGAAATGAAAGATGTTGGGCTATTTAAAGCTTATGATGGGCTACAGACTACTTTATACAATGCCTCTCAGGCCAAGTTGAATAACACTAAAGCAAGTTTACTATTAAATAATCAGCAAGAATCTGTGCGGTTATTCTCAGAAATAGCAACTAGAATGCAAGTATTAGTAATTAACTCAGATCGAAATACATCTCCGGACTATCTAGATGCTACTATAAAAAACTATCTCGAGGAAGTTGCTTCTATTCTAAATAGCTATTCACCAGCAACTGGATTTAGCTTTGGGGGAAGTGTCAAAAATTTACCTCCTATAAAAAATATTGAAACTTTTATAGAAACTTCAAATATCATAAATGATCACATCACGACTAACTATACAGATGTTGTGCCTCAGCGCGGCAACTTTGCGCTAAGCGGAAATAAAATTATGTCCATAGACATAGATGCAACTCATGAAAATTTTGCAAATCTCATCTCTTGTTTGCACAAAATGAAGGATATGGATCGTGCAAATAGCGGCTCTAAACTCCCTCTTCTGAAAGATATTCAAAAATCTATTCAATCCTTTAGCCTTATGCAAGCAGAAATCGCTTTAAGGCAAGTTGAATTAGAAAATGATAATACAAGAATAAAATCCATGGAAAATACAGCGATGGAGTATTTTGAGGAATCCTTTCAGTTTGGGGTGCTTGATGGTTATCTTGAAATGACCGAAGTGAATAATTCGCTAGAGATTTTTGCAAGAAATTTAAAAAATTTCCTGGATTCAAAATCCATGATAACAAAACGTTTTTACGATTAGAGGTCATATACTTGGCTAGATTAAAATACAAACCTCAAACAGAGGTAAAAGAAGTAGAGACAATTTTTGGAAAGATAGTAATAGACTCAAGTGCTACAATTCATTTTCCTAATGCAATACTTGGATTTCCGAAGTACAATTACTATTGTATTTGTCCTATCCCTAATAATAAAATACCTGGCTCTCTCATTTTTCAATGTACGGAAAATGACAAACTCACATTTCTTGTTACTCCTATAGGAAATTTTGAAGAAAGTAGTATATTAAAATACGAAGATATTACTCTTGTAGCAACTACATATAATATTGAGGAGCAAAATCTTGCTATTCTGGGCATAACAAGGCTATATAAAAGCGGTCAAGAGCTGCAGGCTACTATAAATTTCATGGCGCCATTATTTATAGATTTAAAAGAAAAAATTGGATTTCAGCATGTTTTTCTAAAAAATAACTATCCAATAAACTACCCTCACGAATTAATGATGAAGCAAGAAAAATAAGCTGATATATAAGCTCTTAGTAACTAATTTTTACTACGTGTTATATTTTTCCTTGCGCTTCTCGAAAAAAGGCGCTATGATCCCTTGATTTATAAAAATAGGCTAAATTTAGGGAAATCACATGTCTACAAATACTGTACTTAAATGCGAAATTAGAGAAAATTCTGGAACCGGCGGCGCCAGAGAACTTAGAAAAAGAGGGAGAGTCCCAGCTATAGTTTATGGCAAGGGGCAAACAAACATCTCCATAAGCCTAGAGGAAAAGGAAATTACAAAACTATACAGAAAGCAGGGCTTCAAATCTACAGTGCTAGAGCTAGATCTGGACGGTAAAAGCTATAAAGTTTTGCCAAAAGCCGTTGAACTTCACCCAATTACAGAGTTAGTTCGTCATGCAGATTTCGTATTTTTACCTGAAAAAGGGTACCAAAAAGTTAGTGTTCCAATCTTATACGAAGGAAAAGATAGATGTATCGGCCTTAAAAGAGGTGGTTTTTTTAATATTATACACAGAAAACTTGAACTAAATTGTCCAGTTGATCAGATTCCTACTTTTGTAGAAATTCCCGTCGCTCATCTTTACATTGGTTCATCAATCAGGTCGGACTCAATATCTTTGCCTGAAGGTTGCACCTTAATAGAGAATAAAAGCATGATCCTTGCTTCTATTACTGGACGCGGGGGCAAATCCGCTGACGCAGGAGCAGAAGGCGCAGCTGCAGCAGCACCTGCTAAAAAATAATAGACATCTATCGCGCAACTCGCTTGTGCGGATGAAATTCAGGGAAACTGAGGCGGAAAAAAAGCTCATTAAGTATACGTGAAAATTAGATCGCTAAATTGAGGTAGTGGTTTGCCTCAGAAGCAAGTTGCACAAGAACTCTAAGACATCTCAAACTTAAACCTTCGCATTTGAATTCTTAGTCGCGAGCGCGTCGCATGCGTATATAAAACGTTAAGAATGAGCGAGTCCTAATCGAAAATTTGTTTCGATCATTTAAAAATTTGAAATGGTATATAGTAAATTAAGTTGACGTTTGAGAGGAAGGATGCTATATTGGAAGGAAAATGCCTGCATCATATAGCCAAGATTTCCGCAAAAAAGTAATAGAATATGTAGATAGAGGTAATAGCTGCCATAATGCATCTATAAAA
>JANRMF010000026.1:0-20435 GCA_033761815.1 Rickettsiaceae bacterium | reverse complement strand
TTTTTTTCTGTTGCTCCGCCATACTCGGCTAAAACTTTTGTAATAGCAGCTGTAAGCGAAGTTTTACCATGGTCAACGTGACCAATAGTACCAACGTTACAGTGCGGCTTGGTTCTTTCGAATTTGTCCTTAGCCATATTATTCTCTCTCTATTTTATTGATTATACTTATTCTAGTGAGAAATAGTTCTAGTACTATTTTTCCTCAAGGTCAAGGGATTTTGGGTAAAACCCCTTGAAATTATTTTTTACCCTTAATTGTTTCGGCAACGTGAGTAGGCACTTGGTCATAATGTGCAAATACCATTGAATATTGCGCCCTTCCTTGCGATAGAGATCTTAGAGTATTTACATATCCAAACATTTCAGCAAGTGGTACATGAGCAGAGATTACCTGTGCATTTCCTCTTGGCTCCATGCTTTGCATTTGACCTCTTCTACTATTTAGATCCCCGATAATATCACCCATATATTCATCTGGCGTTACAACTTCTACTGCCATGATAGGTTCTAGAATTTTCGGATCACCTTTTGGCATACCTTCCTTAAAAGCTCCTTTGGCAGCTATTTCAAATGCAAGAACGCTTGAGTCAACATCGTGGAATGCTCCATCTATAAGGGTTGCTTTAAAGTCAATCAGTGGATATCCAGCTAATATCCCTGTATCTTTTATGTTTTCAAGGCCTTTTTCTACTCCTGGGATAAATTCTCTAGGAACAGCGCCACCAACAATTTTACTTTCAAAAATAAAACCTGACCCTGGCTCTAGAGGTTCAAATATGAGTTTTACTCTAGCAAATTGACCAGCACCACCAGATTGTTTTTTGTGAGTATAGTCAATTTCTGTCTTTTTCGTAATTGTCTCTCTATAGGCTACTTGCGGAGCTCCGACATTTGCTTCGACCTTAAACTCTCTTCTCATACGATCAATAATAATTTCGAGATGCAGCTCTCCCATTCCCTTAATAACAGTTTGAGCAGTTTCTGGGTCTGATGCGACTCTAAAAGAAGGATCTTCAGCTGCTAGTTTTTGCAAAGCTAGGGACATTTTTTCCTGATCAGCAGTTGATTTTGGCTCAACAGCGAGCTCAATCACCGGCTCTGGGAATTCCATCTTCTCAAGAATAATAGGATGATCTTGATCCGAGAGAGTATCACCTGTTGTTGTATTTTTAAGCCCGGCAAGTGCAACGATAGAACCAGCCCCTGCTTCTTTTACATCCTCCCTTTCATTTGCATGCATGAGTAACATACGTCCAACCCTTTCTCTTTGGTCTTTTACGGTATTTGTTACTGAAGTTCCGGCTGTTAATTTCCCAGAATAGATTCTTATAAATGTCAAAGATCCAACAAATGGGTCATTCATAACTTTGAATGCAAGAGCTGAGAAAGGCTCTGAGGAACTACATTTACGTTCAACTTCATTTTCTGTTTTAACATCGATTCCTTTTACAGAGCCAACATCAACAGGGGAGGGTAGATAATTCACTACCGCATCAAGAAGAGGTTGAACGCCTTTGTTTTTGAAAGCGCTGCCGCACAATACGGGTACAAAAGCACCTGTGATTGTACCTTTTCTAATGCAAGATATAATCTCAGCTTCAGTTAACTCTTCTCCTGACAAATATTTTTCCATCAGGGCGTCATCTACTTCAACAGCCATATCTATAAGCTTGCTTCTGTAACTTTCTGCATCTACTTTCATATCAGCGGGTATATCTTCATAAGTAAATTCTGCGCCTAGACTTTCATCTTTCCAGATTATTGCTTTCATTTTTATGAGATCCACTAGACCTTTAAACTGATCTTCAAGGCCAACTGGAAGCTGAGTTACAAGAGGCTTTGCCCCGAGTCTATCAACGATCATGCTGACGCATCTGAAGAAATTGGCCCCCATTCTATCCATTTTATTGATGAAGCACATACGAGGAACTTTGTATTTATCAGCTTGTCTCCAAACTGTTTCAGATTGAGGTTCAACGCCTGCTACACCGTCAAAAACTGCGACAGCGCCGTCAAGCACTCTAAGAGATCTCTCCACTTCAATTGTAAAATCTACGTGACCTGGAGTATCTATGATATTGATTCTTTTGTCGCCCCAAAAACATGTTGTAGCAGCGGAGGTAATTGTTATTCCGCGCTCTTGCTCTTGTTCCATCCAGTCCATTGTGGCTCCACCCTCATGAACTTCGCCGATTTTGTGAGACTTGCCTGTGTAATATAGTATACGCTCCGTGGTAGTTGTTTTACCTGCGTCAATATGCGCACAAATTCCTATATTTCTGGTATCTTGTAGGGGGATTTCTTTACTCATTCTAACTCTTCATTTTTTTTGGGCTTAAGTGAGCAAAAGCTTTATTAGCTTCTGCCATTTTATGTGTATCTTCTCTTTTTTTGACTGAGCCACCTTTGCTGTTTGCAGCATCAAAAAACTCTCCAGCAAGTTTGTCTCGCATTGTAAGTTCAGACCTTGATTTTGCGGCTTTAATAATCCATCTTGCAGCGAGAGCGAATGATCTTTCTTCGTCAACAACAGAAGGGACTTGGTAGTTTGCCCCACCAACTCTGACAGAAGAAACTTCTAAAGCGGGTTTTACATTCTTGATAGCATCATTGAATATATCAAATGGGTCTGTTTTGTGCTTATTTTTTATTTTTTCAAATGCGCCGTAAACTATTTTTTCGGCAATTGATCTTTTTCCTCTGGACATAACCTTGTTGATAAAACGACCAAGTATTTCTGATCCGAATTTTACATCAGGTGTTACAGAGCGCTTTTCTGCGCGATGACGTCTTGACATATTTCTCCTCTATATGTTTAACTGTTATTTGGGGCTTTTGCAAACCCCGTATTCATTTTATTTAGGGCGTTTTGCACCATATTTAGAACGTGCCTGCTTACGGTTTTTAACACCCTGTGTATCATATGCACCTCTAACGATGTGATATCTCACACCAGGCAAGTCTCTAACTCTTCCGCCTCTGACCAGAACGGCTGAGTGCTCTTGAAGATTATGACCCTCGCCTGGAATATATGCGTTCACATAGTTACCATTTGTCAGCCTCACTCTTGCCATTTTTCTCAAAGCTGAGTTTGGTTTTTTTGGTGTTACTGTTTTCACAACAACGCATACTCCCTTGACGAAAGGATTACCATTTAATGCTGGTGATTTTGTTTTTCTAACTTTCGGACTACGTCCAAATCTAACTAACTGATTATTTGTAGGCATTCATTAACTCCCTAATATGCACTTTTATGATATATCCCAAGTAGCTTTTAAATCAAAAAAGCTTTATAAATGCAGGCACTCAAACAAGTAAACCTGCGCAGTAAAAAACAGAATATTCAAATTACCGGACTAAAATAATAAATTTCCTCTAGAAAAGCAACTACTTTTTATCATTTTATCAGTCAGTCTCAAATTTTACAAAATTCTGACCTTTTCTTTTGAGTGCTCACTTCGTCAGAAATAGCGCACTAAATCAAAAGTATAATAAATGCTCTAAGTCTTAGTATGGAGCAAGGCCAAAGGTTTCTGAGTTAAAGATAGTTTCTTTTGTCATATTAGCAAGGTCTGGAAGGGATTGTTGAAAATCGTCAAAATACCTTCTGAGTGCGTTTATTAATAAATCCACCTTTTCTTTTGGTGTGGAAGTATTTGCCACCAAAATTCCTTGTGTAGTGAGAGTAATAGTGCTTCTTGAGATATTTTTATAAGGACCGGGGTTAATTATGATTTTTGAATAAAAAGGATTTGCGGAGATAAAACTATCTAATTTTATAGGGTCAAAACCCACAAACTCTACATTACAGCTTTTGGATATATCGCTCACGATAGCATTAGGATGACTGACAAATAGTGCAACAGCATCCACATCGTCATTACACAATGCAGTTGCCATTTGATTATCAGAAAGATGTACAAATTTTGGCTCACTATCAAATTTAAATACACTATTAAGGCGGTTAATAGCCCATCTTGAGGTTGCGCCTCTTAGGTTTGATCCTATTTTTTTCCCGTTTAAATCTCCAAAGGTACTAACTAGTTTCTCATCTTTTGCTAAAATAGTCAGAGTTTGGGTAAAGATATTAAGGACAAATCGTAAGTCTTTGATTGGGTCCTGACCTTCAAAAAAACCCTTACCGGTGGCTGCATCGCGGGCTGTGTCGGATAAGACAAAAGCAAAATCTACCCTCCCAGAAGCTAGCAAATTGAGGTTATTAATTGTTCCGCTTGAGTTTATAACCTCGCATTTTGATAAGGACGAGTACTTATTGATTACGGAGCATATTTGAAGCGCTACTGGATAATATGAGCCAGTCGGCCTTCCCGCAGCTATCCTGATGACTGAATCCACCGGAAACGCCTCTAATGATGAGAATAGTGTAAAAACAATCAATAAAATTGAGAGATAAGGTTTAGGAGTAGTATTTTTCTTTGTCAAAAGTGCCCTCACTATGATCGATTATTAGAGTAACTGTAGCATCACCTGTTATATTGATAGTTGTGCGCAGCATATCGAGTATTCTATCAATTCCAGCTAAAATAGCCACCCCTTCTATCGGCAAGTTAACAGATGAGAGAACCATAGGCAACATAATAATTGAGGCGCCTGGAATGCCAGCGCCACCTATTGAGCCAAGTGTTGCAGTTAAGACTATCATCAAATAGTCTGTCATAGCCATTTCAACTCCTGCAACCTGAGCAAAAAAAATTGTTGTAAGGGCTAAATTAATAGCAAGACCATCCATGTTAATAGATGCTCCGAGTGGCAAAATAAAAGATGCGCTCGAATCGGAGACTCCAATTTCATCTTTACAAACCTCTATTGTAGTGGGAAGGGATGCTTTGCTTGAGCTAGTAGAGAAGGCTAGAACCTGGTAATGGATACTTTTTTTATAAAATGGCATAGGAGACATTCTGCAAAACACTAATATCATAAGCCCAAAAATCACATATTGCATACCCATAGCAATTACTACCGCAAATACAAGTTTTGATAGAGCTATTAGCACTCCTGCTCCTTGAGTCCCCACTACCCAGCCAGTCAGAGAAAATGCACCAAGAGGGGATAATTTTACGACAACATTAATCATTTTGAGCACAAGCTTCGAGGCCGCCTGGCAAAATGTCCTAATTGGGGCAACGGTTGCGCCCATTTTATTGATCATGATACCCGTAAAAAGCGCGAAGAAAACAACTTGTAATATATTGTTATTATCACCAAAAGCGAAAATAAGATTTTCGGGAACTATTTGCACCAAAAAATCTTCGAGAGTAAATTTGGTAATAACAGGGCCGCTTATTTTAGTTCCAAAATCAACATGAACACCAACTCCAGGTTGCAGTACTATTGCAACAAGTAAACCAAAAAGGACTGCAAAGCATGTAGTCAGAAGAAAGGCGAGGGTTGCTTTAGCACCCACTCTCCCGAGCGTAGATGGGTCGCTCATGCTGGTAATTCCAGCGACTAAAGAGAAAAAAATCATAGGAATTATGATCATTTTTATCAAGCGAAGAAAAAGAGTCCCAAAGGGTTTTATATACCCAATATATTGAGGTAAAAAAATGCCAAATAAAATGCCGCATATAAGGGCGAGTGTAACTTGATGCCAGAGCTTCATTTTATAATCTTCTTTATGTTAAATTTATACAAGTCTGGCATTAGTCCTCTTTATTGTCCCTTCATTAGTCATTAATTCTTTTTATAGCAAACTATACAAATTATACATCTCTTTTGCAACCTTTATGCAAAATTATTATGTAGTTTCTATGAAATCACTGTGTATTTCATATCTAATTGGTTGTTATAGTAATCTGAGTCTAGGGTTATAACAAGATTTACTCAAGCTCTTTGTGAGCCTTTACCACATTCTGCATGAGGCATGCTATTGTCATTGGACCAACTCCGCCAGGTACTTTTGTAATCGCTCTTACGTATGAGCTAACTTCCTCAAAACGAACATCCCCAACAATTTTTCCCTCAGCTGTTTTGTTGATTCCTACATCAATAACAACGGAGTTTGGGCTGAAATATTCCCGTCCGAACATTAAATGTCTGCCAGATGCCGTTACAACTATATCAGCATTTTTTGCAACACTAATAGTATTTTTCGATTTAGAGTGGCAAATTGTAACAGTTACATCATTTTTTAACAAAAGCGATGCAAGTGGCCTGCCCACAATATTAGATCTTCCTATAATTACTGCAGAAAGTCCTCTTAAATTGCCATATTCTTCTTCTAGGATTTTGTAAATTCCAAGAGGGGTGCAGGGGATAAAAAGGGGGTCTCGCCCAGAATATAGTAGCCCTATATTTCGCGTTGTAAGCCCGTCTACATCCTTTGATGGGTCTATTGTTTCTATTATTTCAAAACTATCCAATTTGTTATATAAAGGAAGCTGCGCAATAATCCCTGAAATTCTTGAATCCCCGTTCAAGTATTGGATGATTTTGATAAGCTCGCGCTGCTCCACATCTTCTTTTAATTCGATTAGTCTAGTTTTTATGCCTATATTTTGCGCAGCCTTAATTTTGTTATTTACATAAATCCTGCTGGCGCTAGATGGGCTTGCAAGCACAATCGCAAGAGAAGGTTTTGTTTTTAACGATTGAACATGATCCTTAAGGGAGTCTAGAATCCGTGAGGCTAATAATTTTCCGTCAATAATTTTGGTCATTAATTTACCAGATTGATTTGGTGCCCCTGGCCGGACTTGAACCAGCACGTACTTGCGTACTGCAGATTTTGAGTCTGCCGCGTCTACCAATTTCACCACAGGGGCAACGTGAAGAATTAATACAAAATTTGTTTACTATTGTCAAACGATTGTTATATTAAAAGATAATGGGATGATGCCAAAAATATCTGTGCCTGCATAGTTCATGTACAGATGCATGAGAGATGGTATAAAATTAATATATAGATTTTCGGAGTTAGATGAGCAAAAAAAATAATCATAGTTTTTTGATGATAATTATAGTTCTATTCCTTATTATTGCTGACCAAGCGTCAAAAACATTTTTAATTTCCTTCTTAAAAACTCAAGCCGGAATGAGCATGAAGGTTACATCCTTTTTTAGTCTCGTTTACGCCTGGAACCATGGTATTAGTTTTGGTTTTTTTAGCGGCTACTACCAATATAGTAACTATATATTTTTGGTTGTAAACTCTGTTGTTATATTTTACCTTATATACCTTCTTAGATCCTCGACTAAAAAATTAGAAAAATCTGGCATCGCAGTTATTGTAGGGGGTGCGATTGGTAATATTGTAGATAGAATTTACCGCGGAGCTGTATTTGATTTTTTATATTTTCATTATGACATTTACGGATTCCCAGCCTTCAATTTAGCCGATAGCTTTATTAATATTGGGGTAATGATGGTTATAATAAGTTATACCAATCGTCACCTATAATCCTACGTTTTGCTCGCCTCTAACCTGGCAATTTATCGGGCCTTACTCCTCGCGCCTAGTATTATTATAACTGTTGATTGGTATTATATGATCAAAGATTCGAAAAAATAAATTATCCTGTATAACTCTGAAATAGTAAACTAGGCTAAGAAAGGGGGTCAACTAACCAAGTCCATTGAGGTTGAGTGCTGAAAGTGAAGCTGGTTACCTCCGAAAACAAATGGGTATGCGTGATGAACTGCATGGGCGCATTCACTAAAACCGGTGAGTATTAGCTTGAGCTTTCCTTCATATTCGCACACATCGCCAACGGCATATATTCCTTCGATATTTGTCATTTGAGTCGCTTGATTTACTAAGATAGTATTTTTATCAATATTAAGACCCCAGTTTTTTATAGGTCCAATCTGTGAGCTTAGGCCAAAAAAAGGAAGCAAAATATCGGCTTCTATAGGTTTTAGGTTATTATCAAAATCAACAACATTAACCTTAGATAAAATTCCATCTTTTCCTTCAAGGCTATGAAGTTGATATGGTTTTATAATCTCGATTTTACCCTCTCTTTCAAGCATGTGAACTAGCTCAGTTGTGGATGGACTTGCCCTAAATTTATCTCTTCTATGAATTAAGTATATTTTCTGCGCTATATTGGAGAGGTTAATTGCCCAGTCAATCGCGCTATCTCCGCCGCCCGCTATTACTATTTTTTTGCCCTGGAATTTGTTTACATTATCGACATGATAAAAAACAGATTGATTTTCAAACAACTCAATATTTGCAATAGGGGGTTTGTTTGGGGCAAATGCCCCAGCGCCCGCTGCAATAATTATGATTTTAGAGCGAAATTGAACCCCTTTATCTGTTATTGATACGAAGTACCCATCTTCCCCGCGCTTTACGGTCCTAATTTGCTGTCCAAGGAAATATTTAGGAGAAAAGATCGAATTTTGTTCTTTTAGCCTTTCTATTAATTCTCCTGCTAAAATTTTTGGATATGCCGGAATGTCATAAATTGGCTTTTCCGGATATAGTGCAGAGCATTGACCTCCAGCTGAATCAAGGATGTCAACTATATTAGATTTCATCCCAACCATACCTGCTTTAAATGCGGCGAACAATCCGACAGGCCCTGCCCCTATTATTAAAACTTCACTATTTTCCATATGCTAAATAAATGTAGCAGGGCTTTTTTCGGATGGTGATTGTTTTGAGTCTAACAAAGTCTCAACTGTGCCAACAGGTATCAGTTTTTGAGTCTTAACCTCTGAAACAAGTGCAATACTGAGAACTTCAGATGCATTAGAAACAGGGAGGATTTGAATAACATCCTTTATACTAGATGGTATATCCTTAAGATCTTTAACATTTTCAGTCGGAATAATCACGGTTTTTATCCCGCCTCTTGCAGCCGCAAGAAGCTTTTCTTTTAGCCCGCCAATAGGCAGAACTTTACCTTTAAGCGTGATTTCACCTGTCATTGCAACGTCTTTTCTAACTGGAATTCCCGAGAGTAAAGAAGTTATGGTTGTAAAAATACCTATTCCTGCTGAAGGTCCATCTTTTGGCGTAGCCCCCTCTGGCACATGAAGATGTATGTCATTTTTCTCAAGCCTTGCAATGTCAATGCCCAATACATTACTTTCAGATCTCATGTAACTAAATGCTGCCTGGGCTGATTCTTTCATCACATCTCCAAGTTTTCCGGTGGTTTTTATCTCCCCCTTGCCTGGCACAATAACTGCTTCGATAGATAGGAGCTCTCCACCAACTTCGGTATATGCAAGGCCAGTTGTAACTCCAACTTGATCCTCGGACTCGGCCTCTCCGTACTTGTATTTTTTTACCCCAAGGTAAGACTCAAGATCTTCGGGCTTAATAGAAATGGACTTAATCGTTTTGTCTGTGAGAATTTTGCGCAAGGACTTTCTGATTAATCTAGTTAATTCTCGCTCCAAACTTCTAACACCAGACTCTTTTGTGTAATATCTAATTATATCTAGCAATGCATCATCATCGATAGAAAATTCAGATTCTTTCATATTATGATGCTTTAATATCTTGCTGATCAGGTGGTTTCTTGCAATATGCATTTTCTCATCCTCGATATAACCAGAGACTCTGATAATTTCTAGCCTATCTAACAAAGGACGAGGCAGCTCAAGGCTATTTGCAGTGGCAATAAAGACAACATTTGAAAGGTCAAATTCAACCTCAAGATAATGATCAGCAAAATGCGCATTTTGCTCTGGGTCAAGCACCTCCAGCATTGCAGAAGCGGGATCCCCTCTGAAATCTGAACTCATTTTATCTATCTCATCCAGTAACATTACTGGGTTTGAGGATTTGGTTTTTTTAATCAAGTTCAGAATTTTGCCAGGCATAGAACCTAGATAAGTTCTGCGATGACCCCTAATTTCAGATTCATCTTTAATCCCCCCTAGTGCAAATTTAGTATATTTGCGTCCCATTGCCTCAGCAATAGATTTAACGAGAGAAGTTTTACCAACTCCAGGAGGGCCCACAAGGCACATTATAGGCCCTCTAATTTTTTTGGATCTTTGTAATACTGATAGATATTCCAAAATCCTTTCTTTGACTTTATCGAGGCCGTAATGATCTCGGTCTAGAATTTTTTCTGCCTTTCCAACATCGAGCTTTGCATCGTCTAATATGCCCCATGGCAGGGATAGAAGAGTTTCAAGATAATTTCTAATCACTCCCGACTCAGATGAAACAGGATTCATGGATTTTAGCTTTTTGAGCTCACTGGTTGCTTTTTCCTTAGCTTCTTGTGATAACTTCATGCTGTTAATTTTCTTCTCAAATTCAGCCGCTTCAGAACTATCCCCATCTCCCATTTCTTTCTGAATAGCTTTCATTTGCTCGTTTAGGTAATAATCCTTCTGAGATTTTTCAATTTGTTTTTTCACTCTTTGATTTATTACTTGCTCTGTCTGAATCGCAGTTAGTTCTCTCCCCACTAATTCTGCAACCGCATCAACTCTTTTGGATACATCTGTAATTTCAAGGATAGATTGCTTATCTACAAGCTTGCATGTTAGGTGCGATGCTATTAAATTGGTTATGTGGGCAGGATTTTTCTGATCGGAAAAAGCATTTAATACATCAGGGTTCACTTTTTTGTTCAGCTTCACATATTCAGTAAAGTTCACAACCAGATCAGAAGTTTTCTTCGTTAATGATTCTATATCAGTTATCTCATCATCAGCTACTATAGCGCTCTCTGATTCGAAAAAAATCCCATTATCTCTGCATGAGTCAAATTTTACTCTATGGGAAATGTCTACTAATATTTTCAAATGATTATTGGGAAGTTTAATTACCTGGGATAATTTACCAAGAAGCCCTGTTTTGTATAGTTCATCAACTTTCGGATTTTCGTCGCTAGAATTTAATTGCGTCACCAGCAATATTGGTAAATTTTCAGATTTGGCTTTTTCTATGGCTTTTACTGATTTTTCTCTACCAACATAAATCGGGGCCATCATTCCGGGGAAGAGAACAACATCTCTAAGGGCTATGAGTGGAAGGGTATTTTTGGTCGTCATTTTTACCTAGTGTTTTTGTGATATCTTTAGTATATAAGTTACAAACTGCAGAACATGTGATAATATATCAATTTTGTAGTTGGACTAACACACTTAAGTTTAATATAATACTGCAAAATGAGTATTTCAAGAGTAATACCCCAAATAGAAGAAAATCTTAAATCTTAATTACATAATGACGAATCAAGTTTCACAAGCCCTCGATAGAATTGCGCCATATATTCACAAAACTCCTTTAGTCAGTAGCGAAAGGCTTAATACTATTTTGGGTCATAATTTAATCTTCAAAGCCGAATCTTTACAAAAGACTGGAGCCTTTAAGGTAAGGGGTGTATTAAACCATCTACTTAGCCTTAAGGAGCAAAATAATCTACCCCCTAAAATTGTTGCATATTCCACTGGAAACCACGCAATAGCCTCAGCATATGTTGCAAAATTACTTGGGATAGAAGCTAGGGTTTATCTTCCGATTAATACATCTAAAGTTAAGCAGCAACAAGCTGGAAGTTTTGGTGCCGAGGTGATATTTACAAGCTCAAGACAAGAGGCTGAAGATAGATCAAGAGAAGATGGAATGTCGGGATTTTATTACCTTCACCCATCTGATAGTGATGCAACCATACTTGGAACAGCGACATTATGCCTTGAGGCAATCTCCCAGTCTACCAAAAAAATTGATGCGATATTTGCATCTTGCGGGGGAGGGGGGCTTTTATCTGGATGTTATCTTGCAAAAGAAGAAACGGATAGAGATATAAAAATAATTGGTGTTGAGCCTGAAATTGCTGATGATGCGGCTAGATCAAGAAATAACGGGAAGATATATAGGTTTGCAACATCTCCCAATACTATTGCTGATGGTTTAAGAACACTATCCCTCTCAGAAAGAACATTCAATTTTATCAAAAAGCTTGATGATTTTATATTAGTTGGCGAAGATGAGATCAAATTTTGGACAGTATGGTTAATGCATCTGCTCAAGATAATTTGCGAACCTTCCTGCGGAGTTAGTATGGCAGGAGCGTATCAGTGGCTAAAAAAACAAACAAAAAAACAAAATATTATGATAATGATCTCAGGCGGAAATATTGACCCTGATGTTTTGTGTGATTTACTTAGTAGTGAATATTTATTGCGCAAAATCGAAGGTCCTTTAAGTGGAGCATGCGAATGAAAAACAAGGGATTGGGTAAAGGTCTTGCAGCCTTAATTAGCCAGCAAAATGGAGATCTTGGAGCAAAAGAGCAAGAGACGGGCCCTCAAATGGTGAATATAAAGAATATTGAGCCTAACAAATTTCAGCCTCGAAAAATGTTCGATGAAGACACAATCGCTGAGCTCGCATCGTCAATAGCGCAGCACGGCATTATTCAGCCAATAATAACAAGAAAAATACCAGAGTCTAATAAATACCAAATTATAGCGGGAGAGAGGAGGTGGAGAGCCGCCTTGCTGGTCGGGCTTGATGAAGTTCCTATTATTTCACGAGATATTGACGATAAAGAACTCGCAGAGCAAGCTTTGATAGAGAACATCCAAAGGCAAAATCTCAATCCTGTTGAAGAAGCAAATGCCTATCACGAATTAATGCAAAAATATCAATATAGTCAGGAGCAACTCTCGAAATCACTGGGAAAGAGCAGGAGTCACGTCGCAAATATGCTCAGAGTGACCACATTACCTGATTCTGTAAAAAAATACTTAGAAGAGGGTAAAATTTCATTTGGACATGCAAAGGTTATCGCGGGGCACGAAAAGGCAGAATTAATCGCAAAGGAGATTATCTCAGGCGAGTTAAGCGTCCGCAAAACCGAAGATCTGATAAAAGATTTTAGTCAAAAAAGTAATAATACTCCAAGAGCCAAGTCAAAGGAGATTGAAAATGTTGGAGACCTTAAAGCGATTGAGGATTCTTTAACTGATATTCTAGGACTCAGAGTCAAGATAGAAAATCAAGGCTCTTCAGGAAGGGTGATAATATCATTTAATAATTACGTTCAGCTTGATGATATAATCGAGACTTTATCAAAATAAGGAAAATTAAAAAAGATTTGGATAGTGAGTGTGATATGGTGCCGCTAGAGAGAATTGAACTCTCGACCTCATCATTACCAATGATGTGCTCTACCACTGAGCCATAGCGGCGGATCTATATCAATTTAGATATGTAGCTTTACAACAAGCCATAGTCTAGGCCTGACATAATGAACTGAAAGGCAAAGTGACAATTGATCTCTAAAGGTACACAAGAATATAAACCGAAGGATCACATATCAAAGCAGATTATCTTCTTAAAAGATAAAGAAAAAGTTGATCTAGGTAATCTTGATGGGTATAACTTATGTAAAAGACATATTTGCCATATTATGCAAGATTCGTCAAGATTAAAATAAATAATATAAAGGGCATAAATTGGACAAAAAGAAACAAGGAACCGAAAAAGCTGAATCACACCAGGGGGGCAAGAGTGCAAAATTGCTTAGACTATCTGCAGCCCTGAAGCGTAATATCTCTAGGAGAAAGGCTTCTAAAACAAGCTCTGACAAAGATCCCAACAATTTACCTGACGCATTTTCTTCCGCAAACAAGGAGAATAAATGAGAGTTGCAATAATAGATATCGGCTCAAATGCTATCAGGGCAGCAATATATGAGGATAACAGCCTTGGTGCTTCTGAGATTTTTAATGAGAAATTTCGTAGCGATGTATCATCTTTGCTAGCAATGGATTCAATAGATGTCAAACACGGCACATATAACATATTCAGTTATTTTATTAGCATATTTGAGAGGCTGAATGTTTCAATCATTTCCTGTGTTGCTACTGAAATATTGCGGACCCATCCAAAAGCTAACGAATTTATCAAAGAGATAGAAAAAAGGTTCCAGCTTAAAATTAAGGTTCTAACAGGAGATGAGGAAGCTAGAATTTCAGCTCAGGGCCTAATTTCAACATCTCTTGATGTAAACGGAATAGCAGCAGACCTTGGCGGGGGTAGTCTTGAGCTTGCCGAGATCCAGCATAATAAAATTATACAGGTCAAGTCCCTGCCGATTGGTACTAAAGTTTTAGATGCGCTAGAGGATAATAACCCAGCTTCCATTGAAAATGCAATATCTACAGAATTTGAAGTTACAAACTATGATAATTTATATCTTATCGGAGGGGCGCTCAGACTCCTTGGAAGATGTTATATGGACTATAATGGCAATATAATTAAAAACCTGCATAATCTTATTATCTCCAGGGACAAATTTACCAATTTTCTGACCCAGCTTTCGGAGATGCAAAAATTTCAAAAATTTATGAAGCAATATAAGATCAATAAGCATGCCATAGTTGCGGTTCAGGGTTTAATTAATTATTTTGAGCCGAAAAATTTGATCATTTCTACCTATGGTTTAAAAGAAGGCGTGAGATTCAATTTACTTCCAGATGAAGAAAAAAAGCGAGATATTGTAATAGATAGGTGCATACATCTAATTCCAAATAATCGCATACCAGAGATCAAGATTGATGATTATGTCGGACTATTTGAATCCGTAATTCATAATTTGAACGCAGCGCAAAAAAAACTTCTGAATATCAGCCTAATACTCAGCCAGGCAACGGATAATATAGAAAAAAATCACAAATCTGAGTGGATAGTCAATTACATACTCACTGCCGATATACCATTTGACCAGTGCCAGAGATCATCTTTGATTGTTGCAATGGGAGGCGCGTTTAACACAAAAATAAATGCTATTCCTAAGGGTATATGGAAGCTTCTTTCGAAGGAAGATTATGCTTTCGCGCAAATGATAGGTGCATTTCTAAAAATTTCGATGATCTTGGATGGACCGGTTTTAAATTCCCCATCCTTTAATCTTAGAGAGAATAACAAATATTTAGAAATTGATGTACATACTATCGTCCCAAAAAGTGTTTTTGAAAGAGTGTGCGAGCAGCTTAAAGTTATGGGTATCGCAAGGAGAATTTATCTCGAAGAATCAAGAAAGTGACAAATATTCTAAATGTTGCAGAGAGTGAGTATAAAAACAGGATCAGATCTCAGAATGACGAAATCATATCCCTAATTGAACTTGCCAAAAAAATCATAACTTCCGCACAATTAAAACCAGAGAGAGTGATTGAGTCTATTGAGGAGGATTTATTTATGTATGAAAAATCCTCCAGAAATTTTGAGATAAATATTGACCCGTACCCAATATGTTTTTGCGCGCTAGGAACGTTGCTACAAGGTGCAAAAATTACGTTCGCTAAACATCAAGAGGAGATATTGATCGGGGATTTGGAGTTTGCATCATCTCTTATTTCTCAGTACGATGCTAAAATTAAAAAACCCACAACATCCTTGCCAAATTTCTTGCAAACCCTCTTGCTGCAGATTATTTCTGTTGCTACAAATGCGCGTGTGGGTGATGTTTGCAAATTATCCGAATATAATATTTACAATATAGATTTGAGTCCAAATTTACAAGGAATTAAATCTAATAGCGACTCTTTAGAGGGGATGAAAAATTCACGATGGATTAGCGATAGTAAAGGCTATTTAGAGCTCATATCTCCTTCTTTAGGATATTTTTTTGGCGGATCAAGATACGACGATGCATATAGAAATAAAATCCTCAAGCAGGAAGATTGCTCATCATCTATTGCAAAATGGTTAGGGTCTGAGATTTCATTCACCACTTTTGATATGCTAAATCATGCCCCAGAGATTTTGAAATATATAAAACCGATCAATAATCAAAGAAAGCCAAAATCTGGAGATATATTTTGCTACGAAGGCCACACAGGTATTGTTGCTGAGTATATTGATGAAGATACCCCATTTAAAGTAATTAGCTATAGGAGATTTATGCCATTTTTTGAGGGTTTAATATGGCAGGAATACGAGCAAGTAAACAAAGGAAAAAATGTGATTACTGAAGATTTCGGAATGTTTGCAAAAGAAGAGAAGATTGCACCATATTTCGGGTTGAATAATGATCTTAAACTTGATAAGGATGGCAAATATTCGAAAAATATCAGTAAAGAAATCGAGTATTTTGAACCGCTTGAAAGAGGTTGAGCTTTAATATTTAGCCTAATATTATAGTCCTTTAGGCTCAATTAGATACTAGGCGCGAGGAGAGAAGTCTATGAGTATTAGGTGAGCGATGAGTCAACAACGTAGCTAATTCAACATAAAAGACTATACCTCTCATTTAAAAATAAGAGATAGTATTAGGTCGTCACCCTAGGTCGGGGTAGTATTAAATTTATCTCCCCCGCTCTGGATGCTGAGATATGTGATCTTGTTTAGAAATCAAAATATCCCTTGTTAATTCTGCTTAGAATTTTTTTCTAATTATAAGTCCTATTGAGGTTGTAACGTACTTATTTAATTGCAATTTTATATGGTCATCATGTTTGTATGGAGGCAAATCAATATGTTTGTCTAATTTACCATTGCCTGGATTATAATTTACATATACTTCATGACCATTATCAGTTAATCTTTTCACTAAGTCCTGGATGTCTTTTTTTCTAAAAATTACAGTTCCTCCGGTGGAAAGTGTATCTTCGTTGGATGTTAAATTATATTCTGTGGTATGTACAGCTATACCCCCTGGCTTTAGTGTTTTAAGGCTATTTTCTATGAATTTAAGTCCATTTTCTATACTTCCTAAATGCTCTAATGCGCAAGATGACCATGTAAAATCATAATCTTTTATATCCTCTGGAATTGCATTCATGTCAAGGTCTCTAATTGAAACTAACGAATCGAATAGATCTTGCGGAGCGATTTGTTTTTTATTTAATATTTCTTTAGATGATAAATGCTGAGCAGTATCAACCCAACCAGCTGCTTTTGCGTCCTCTTGATTTAAATCCGTAGCTAAAACTTCGACACCATTTTTTGCAAATATTGCAGGCATAGGTTCCTCTCCAACGCCGAACCCAACGCCTTTTTTTCCCTTTGAAATCATTCCTCTTTCATTTAAAGCTTGCAGAATATACACAAACTCCCACTGTTTTCTATGATATTTTGGATTTTCTTTAATTTCATCGCACCATTTTTTGTAGAGAGGGGTAGAAAATTGAGATTCCGTTGCAATTTGAGACATTAGCATTTGGCTTTCATCTAACTTTGGTTCGATATCTTTGTTTGCAAAAATCTCTGAATTGATTTGTGCGTTAAAAGTGAGGTTTGATACGTATGTCTTTACCTTACTTTTATTATTCCATAAATACAAACCAGAAAAAATTATAAATAAACCCAGTAAAGTTGAATAGAGAAATTTCATAATTTAAGCATACCTTTTAAGAATTAATTTTCAGTTTATACGTATAGTGTGCTAAACTATCTTGGTCAACATATTTTTATGATTATACAAGTTAATATTTACTTGAACTCGGACAATTAATTTTCATTGTAAGTTATGGAGCCTAAATCCCCTGATAATTCTGAAATTTCTGAAGATTCTTTCGTGCATGATGTCAGCAAGTTTTCCAGCTCCTCAGAATTTAGTTTTCTTGCAGAGTTTAGAGTATAAAATAAGTTATAACTTTGATTTTCTGTGCTATATTGAGCTTTAAGAGATGGGTAAATATACAGCGCGTCATAATAAATATTGGCTATTATTTTGTCATATGAGCGTTCTTCCGCGAAGGAATATATATATTTTATCAGATCGCGACTTAAGCTCGCAAGTAAAGAGAAGAATTTTTTATCCTCATTAATTCTTGTAGGAAGAGTTTCTAATCCGTCTAACTCTTTTGCATTGAAAATTGCATAGGCAGATTCAATTGAATCTTGAAATAAGGATTCTTCATACTGCTCTAGTTTATCTTGTATTTCACAAGTGTATTTATTTCTACTTGAATATCTGTGTGCAACTAGTGTTTTTATTTGATCTTGAGTTAAATTTTGCCCATTAATTAGGGCGGTCTTTGAGTCTAGTAAAAATTGATTATTTTGTTGCAGATGATTCTCTATCTTTGCTATTAATCCCTGTGAGGCATGGACATTTACGGTAGGGTTAATAGAGAAGTAAGTAATTCTATTATTAGATTGCAAAGTGTTTACAATTTCCTGTGCACCTGACTCTTGAATATAAGCAAACCCTAGATCTATTTTTGTAATCGTATCATTATCTTTTAATGCATTTGCAAGAGAGATTATATCATCATTTCTTATCGGGTTGTTAAATAAATCTAGCTCTCTAAGTGTGGTATTTATTCTCAGGGCATTAGCTATTTCTGCGGATTGACCACGTTTCAAACATGCTGGGAGCCCTAAAAAATGTAAGCCATTATTAACTGCTAGGCTCTGTGCGAAATTATTATCTCCATCTGAAATATTTCTATTGCAGGCTAGCTTTAGAATAGATAGAGATGAATTGCGTCTTAATAAATTTGCAAGACACTCATAACCTTCTGAACCAAAAGGATTTGTAGACAGGTCTAAACTTTTTATAGTTTTATTTCTAAAAAGTGTCTCTGAAATATAGGATATTCCGAGAGATCCAATTTCATTTTCCTCAAGGTTAATTTCCTCTAAGCTATTATTTTCCATAAGGGATACAGCAAGATGAAATATTCCTTCATCTTTGATAAAGTTTCTGCCTAGTTCTAGTTTTTTGAGTGTTGTATTAAACATAATCGCCTGAGAAATCTCCTCCATACCTTTACTACCTATTTTATTCAAACTAAGATCAAGTGTTTCAATTGAATGATTAATTCTAATAATCTCAGCTATGGATGGAGCATCTTCAGGACCTAAATCATTTCCCCCAATACTAAGAAACTTTATAGTCTTGTTTAAAATAATAGCTGGGGCGAGATACAACATTTTGTTTCTAGTTAATGAATTTTCTATATATAAGTCTATTATTTTTTTGTTTGTTGCGATGCCGCTCGCAATAGATTGAAGAACTCTCTCGCTATATCCATTAGGGTGTCCGGATTCCATTGTAAGCGAAGTTATAATGGTATGATTTTCTAGTAAAGCGAATAATTCTTGAACATCCTGCTCATCAATATTGGGGATTTGAACTGAAATATTTGGATTACGATTTGTTGCTGAAAGCAAAGCTGAGTGCATTTCGCTCTTTTTGCGAATAAAAAATATCTCACGATCACTATGTCTAAATCTATGCATAAAAATGCCAAAAAAAATTTAAATACTATACCATTTTTACTTTTAGTCAATTATTTTTTTTTAACTAAACTTTTGCTTATTTCATAAAATGTGATAGCAGAAGCCGAGGCTACGTTTAAACTTTCCATCTTTTTATCTATCATTATTTTTGCCAGCATATCACAATTCTCAAGGACAAGCCTCCTAATACCAGCTCCTTCTGCACCAAGAACCAGACAAGTTTTTTGCGAAAGTGTTTCCGGCTCAAAAACATCTTTAGCTGAGCCATCTAGTCCTGTTATCCAAAAGCCCAATTTTTTTAGATAATTCATTGTTTTTACAAGATTCGTAACTCTATATATATCGACCAATTCTAGAGCTCCTGATGCTGCCTTTGCGATTATTCCATTTTCATGCGGAGAGTTATCGTTTGGTAGGATTATACCGTCTATTCCAAAAGAGGCAGCGTTTCTTAAAACAGCGCCAATATTTTGTGGGTCTGTTACTTGGTCTAGAATGACTAAAGTTGTTTTCTCTTGGAAAGTTACTTGTTCTATAGATTTTGTATGGAGCAGGGAGGTTTCCAGGGCTATATTTTGGTGTACCGCACCTTTTGGTAAAATTTTTGCAAACTGCTCTGGAGCTATAATTTCCAGCTTATCTAGTAAATTTTTTGGCACTAAGTTTTTATTTTCATTTGAAGTAAAAATTTTATGAATTTTTCTATTTAGGTTCTCAAAAGCGCTTACTGATGCGTGTTTGCCATATATGTAATATTTAGGCGAGGAAATTTTTTTCATGTTTATTTGGGTATTTGCTTAAATTATACTTGACAGAAACTATAGATTCTTATAGATAAATACAACAATTTTATTTCCGCGCTTAAGTTTGTCGTTCTATTTTAGATAGACAAATTTTACAAGGAGGGATGGCCGAGTGGTTAATGGCAGCAGACTGTAAATCTGCCCGCGAGAGCGTACGTAGGTTCAAATCCTACTCCCTCCACCACTCGCTGGATTTTGCGGGTGTAGCTCAGTGGTAGAGCTCCAGCCTTCCAAGCTGGCTGTGTGGGTTCGATTCCCATCACCCGCTCCAAAATTTACTAAGGGAATATTGCCAGAATTTCTGGATTGTACTTTTCTTTGATTAAATTAATATTTTAAAGGGTTAACTAATATGGCTAAGGACAAATTCGAAAGAACCAAGCCGCACTGTAACGTTGGTACTATTGGTCACGTTGACCATGGTAAAACTTCGCTTACAGCTGCTATTACAAAAGTTTTAGCCGAGTATGGCGGAGCAACAGAAAAAAA
>JANRMF010000025.1:0-3163 GCA_033761815.1 Rickettsiaceae bacterium | reverse complement strand
TTAAAACATTCTGATTTTTGTCATAAATTACTAGAATTTGCAAAAGGGCTTGATGTTGATCTAGAATTTGCTGAAGGATTCAATCAATTAACATCCAAACTTGGAATATTATATAATTATTTCTACCCTGTGCATCATGATGCGATTCATGATGCGATTTCAGTTATGGAGATTGAGAATTCTGATTTATTACTAACAGGAGATTCTGGAGAGATCTAGGTTCTGATTCATTCCTATGTAATAGATTCTTTTGGAGTGTACGCAAAAATTTCTGCAGAATGAAGGCCATTATTATATGCATCTTTAATTGATGAGACTATGAGTTTATGCCTTGCAAGGAGCGAGAGCCCCTCTAAGGCCTTTGATGTGATGAAAATTTTGATGTGAGATGGAAAAATATCATCGTTTTTTTGCTCAAAATGTGCGCTATGTTTATGGCTCACATCCTCAATCACCAGCTCTATAGGCTCAAGGTGGGCAAGTAACTTTTCTATTAACTCAAGCTTACTTGACATAATTTACATCATTTGTTGCATGGTTCTGGCAAGTGTTTTTTGATCCATATTTTTCATTTTTTTCATTATAGTAGACATTTGCATGAATTGCTTTACAAGTTTATTGATTTCGGATATGTCCACCCCCGAGCCAGAGGCTATTCGTTTTTTTCTGGAAGCATTCAGGAGATCAGGATTCCTTCTTTCTAGCTTTGTCATAGAGTTTATTATGGCTATATGTTTATTTATTGGCTTATCAGATAATTTACTCGGATTTATTTGATCTTTCAATTTACCCATGCCAGGTAGCATAGACATAATACTAGAAATGCCACCAATTTTTTGGATACTAATTAACTGAGTTTTATAGTCATTTAAGTTGAACTTACCTGCCTGCATTCTTTTAGCAAGCTTTTCCATTTCGGCAGATTCAGAAACTTCCATAGCTTTTTCAACAAGAGATACAATATCCCCCATGTCAAGAATGCGCGATGCAACCCTTTCAGGAGAGAATACTTCAAGATCTTGCGGCTTTTCACCAACTCCCATAAATTTTATTGGAGCCTTAGTAATAGATTTTACGCTAAGAGCAGCGCCTCCGCGTCCATCTCCGTCTACTCGCGTTAGAACAACCCCAGTAATTCCTACAGCATCATTAAAATCTTTTGCAATATTTACAGCATCTTGCCCGGTAAGGCTATCTATTACGAGCAAAATTTCAGGAGGGGTAATTTTTGTTTTGATATATTTGAGCTCATCTATGAGCTCCTGGTCTATATTCAGTCTTCCTGCTGTGTCATAAATTATGACATCAAAATTTCCGGTTTTTGCGAATTGCTCGGCTCTGATTAAGATCTTTTCTACCGTTTCATTAGGTATTATTGGAAGGCTACTTATACCTAACTGATTTGCAATAATTTCCAGCTGCTCTCTTGCTGCTGGTCTATAAATGTCAAGAGAAACAAGTAAAACTCGTTTTTTTTGGGAAGTTAAGTGAAGGGCCAGTTTACCTGTTGTAGTTGTTTTACCACTTCCTTGTAACCCTATCATTAAAATAGGAGCAGGGGGGGTAGACTTCAGATTTATAGACATTTCTTCATCTGACGACTTCAAAAGAGCAACAAGTTCATCATGAATAATTTTTATGATCATCTGCCCTGCGCTGATAGATTTCAGCAATTCTTGGCCTATAGTTTTCTCCCGTATTTGCCCTATAAATTCTTTAATTACTGGAAGTGCAACATCAGCCTCGATTAAGGCTATCCTCACCTCTCTTAGAGTTTCATCTAAATCTGACTCTGTAATTGTGCCTCGATTTTTTAGCTTATCAAAGATTTTAGTAAGATTCTTGGTTAAACTTTCAAACATCAACTTCCCTCTAGAAATTATGAAATATTAGTAGTACACTCATATGCAAAATAAACCATTAAGTCAATGACAATAATAGGAATTTTACACAATGAAGCCGGTAAGGTTAATAATAGAAAAATAGAGTCAAAAGTCAATCGTGCTGGCGACTTCAAAATCAAGGATGTTTTCGAGGAGGCTGATAGTATTAGCAGTCAAGATAGCTCCGTTTCAGAAACTGCCTCTATGAGAAGCGTCAACCCATTTCTGATATTAAACGAATTTGACGCCGCAGAGAGTGAGGCGCAGATCCTTAGAAACAAGGGAAGAAGAATCATAACTTCCCTAAGGGGGATTTTAATATCTCTCCTATCGGGCAGTGTATCAGAGGAAGATCTCGAGAGACTCAAAAACGCAATAGAAGATGCGGAAGAGGATTTTGCAGATCCCGAGCTGAATATCTTATATAACGAGATAAAAATCAGAGCCGAAGTCGAGATTGCAAAATTAGAAAAATGCCAAGAATAATATTAAGCTTGTTGCATATATATACTTGTTATAAAAAAAGAAAAAAAAATAACCCTATTTTATTTATTATAAGAACTTATTATAGTATAATTAAGGTTATGTAATCTTATCATTAGTAAGTTAAATAAAGAAGCGAGTATTTTATGTCAAAAAACAGCGATAATTCACAAAACCAGACTCAAGATACCGCAAAAACTGCGGTCGACTTTTCAAAGGATCCTTTATACGCAGCTATTAATAATGGAGATGTTGATTCGCTAAATAAACAAATTATGGCCGGCGTGAACCTAAATGTGGAATTTGAAAAAAAAAGATCCCCTCTCCATTTGGCAGTCCTTAAAAAAAATACGAACATTGCCAAAATAATCATATTATCTACGGCTAATAAAAATGCCCAAGATGAGGATGGTAGAACACCCCTTCATATTGCGGTAGAGACCGGGAATTATGATATTACTTTAGCCCTGATAAGAGCAAGAGCAAATGTGAATAGTCTTGATGTGAATAAATACACACCCCTCCACCTCGCTGCGGTTGCCTCTCCTCTTGAAATCATCAATGCTTTAATCAGTGCGCGTGCTAATGCTAATCTTGCAACTATTGATGACCTAACCCCTTTGCATTTTGCTGTAATACATTGTAGATCGATACAAATTCTTAAGCGTATGATTACCGCAAAACCCAATATTAATGCAGTAGATAGAAATAAATGGTCGATGCTTCATAGCGCCGCAAGATCTTCAAATGTAACTGCTACAAATATGTTCAAATCTAGTATTAATATTAATTTAAAA
>JANRMF010000024.1:0-11012 GCA_033761815.1 Rickettsiaceae bacterium | reverse complement strand
TGCCTCATTGAATGAATCTATAGCCTCTATATGCCTTCCGAGCTTACTAAGAATAACTCCTTTGTTATTGTGAGCATCTAGATAGTCAGGATCTATTCTAATTAGCTGATTATATAAATTTATAGCCTCTAACTGCCTTCCGAGCTTCTCAAGTGCAAAAGCTTTATAATAGTAGGTATCTACATGATCAGGTTTTAGTCTAATTGCCTCATCGAATGATCCTATAGCATCTATGTACCTTCCGAGCTCAATAAGCGCATAGCCTTTGCTGTTGTAAGCATCTGGATCATTAGGTTTTAGTATGATTGCCTCATCATATGAGTTTATAGCATTTTGATAGTTTCCGAGCTTCTCAAGCGCAATGCCTTTGTTAAAGTATGCATCTACATAGTCAGGATCTATTCTGATTGCCTGAGCATATGAGTCTACAGCTTCCGAATAGTTTTTAAGACAATAAAGCGCAGCACCTTTGCTGTTGTGAAGAGGCGCTAAATTAGGATTTATTATAAGTGCTGCATCATATGAGTTTATGGCGTCTTGGTAGTTTCCGAGCTTCTCAAGCGCAAGGCCTTTGTTATAGTGGGCATCTACATGATCAGGGTTTAAGCTGATTGCCTTATTGAATAAAGCTATAGCATCATGGTACCTTCCGAGCATCAAAAGCCCAACTCCTTTGTGATGGTATACGGCTGCATCATTAGGGTTTTGTCTGATTACCTCATCGAATGAATCTATAGCATCTTCGTACTTTTTGAGAGCTAGAAGCTCCTTACCTTTCTTAAGAGCATCTTTGTAGTTTGGGAGGTTCTCAGGTTTTATATTTTGTTCTACTTGTTTTGTTATATGATCTTTTTCTTCTGATTGAATTGAAATTTCGGACTCTTCTGCTATTTTTTTATTTTCTTCTTCTAATGCAGCAAGTGCGAGTCCTTTATTAATATAATCCTCTAGGTAGTCAGAATTTAATTTAATTGCCTCATCATATGAGCTTATAGCTTCCTGGTAGTTTCCGAGACCAATATGTATATCACCTTCGTTAAGAGCATCTTGGTAATTTACAAAACTCTGTTTGGCTTGATTTTGTTCTACTTCTTGTATATCTGAACTAACCTTGTCGGATAATTCCAAATTTAATATTGCTGCTTGCCAGTGGGTTCCAGCGCTTAGGTTTCCATCATCGCCCTGCCTATCAATACCATTATTATGGATATAAATTGTTTGATTATTAATTACAGATTTGAATTTAAAATAAGTACCCTTGCCTATAATTTCATCTGCTATGTCTTCTTGCACGAAGCCCTTTCCAAGCAAATAGGCCGCAATCTCAGAGTTATTTAGCCACACACCTTGCTTACTTGCATAATCTACGTAGTTCTCAATATTTATCTCTCTCTTTGATGATTCTGTGTGATCCTGAAATATTGATGTCAGATTCATAACTGTTACATACTCTAAAACTCGTAATGCAGGGCTTAAGTGACCTATAATAGTACTTTGGTTGGTAAAATCTTCCCAACTCTCGCACCCAGTTATCATATCTCTTATTTCTCTGAAAGGGTCGGGGTTTTGTTGGTCTGTAGGAATTTTCCTTAAAATAACTCCTTTCATGATAGGAAACTCATTACTAAAAACTTCCTTATATTTAGGTATTAATTTATTTAGTATATATTGTTGGTCTTCTTCATTTGTAACAATATGATCCTTTATCTTGTGCTTCAGGTTCAACTCAGACAAATCATAAAGCATCTTCACAGAGCGGCATATATCTACTCTTAGAGTATTAACATCTACATTCTTAGGCAAAACAAGAGCATCACGCACTGCAAATACAGCACAATCCCCACCTCCTTCGTTAGGAATAGATTTGTACTTGGCTCCTATCTCTGAATCTATTTTATCATTGTTTGATTTAGGATTATTATGCATCATAGAAGTTAGTTTATGTTGCAGTGATTCATACTCACTATTTACAGGAATATTACCCTCTTGGTTATCTGTCGGTTTTTGTTTAACATAAGAGGTTTTGCGAGTATTTTGAGATTTTTTTGGAACTAGCTCTTCTTTTTCTAGCTCATTCTTTTTATCTTGAAGTAATGTACTTATGTCTGTTTGCTCGCATATCTCATCTATCTCCTGAATGGTATTTCCTCTTATATCCTTAGCGCGGAATGAAAGCAAATTAGCCTTTTGAAGAAGTTTTTTTATAACAACTGCATCATAACTTGTAATTGCAGCATGAAGAGGGGTTTTTCCATCTGCTCTTGCGCTAAGGTTGATATCTGCTCCATATTTAAGGATAGTATCTATATGATCCAGCTTGTCTTGATTATAGTCCCTACTTTGAACTGTTAATTTATAAAGTAAAGTACTGCCTGATGAATCTAGTTTGTTTATGTGCAAGCCAAAACGTGCTTCTTCTATAGAAATTTCCCAGCCTACTTTTTTGTATATTTTCGATAATGCCTTAGTTCTTTCGTTAGAAGCAAGTTTGTGATAACCTTCTTCATCGTATAAATTTTCACCAAGGTAAAGATCTTCAAGTACGCTTATATTATTATTCTCCAAAGCTAGTAACTTTAGCTTAATTTTAGTCTTCTCCCAGCTGCTTTTTTGCTTGAGTTTTTCTGTGAAGTGGTAGTATAGAGCTTCTAGCTTTGAATCTTTGGCGCAAACCTTTAAAAGCCATATCTCAAGTGCCTCAGCTATATCATATTCTACTCCTAATGAGATAAAAGCTTGAGCAGTAAAATATTTATTGTTACTCAAAGCGTAGCTCAGTATTTTTTTCCTTTCCTCTTTTTTGCTAGTCTCTTCTATAGGAAGAATATCTACGAAAGATAAAAGACTTTGAGCAAAATCGCCATTTTGGAGATATTCTTTTAAGCCTGGTAGCAAGTTATTGTGATTTGCTGAATATTTTACCTTCGAGCTTCCGCCGGTGGCTATTCTGTTTTTAATTAATGCAGCAGCCGCATCATCTTTTCCGTTGACTAAGGCAAGATCTAAGGGACTTATACCATATTTATCTGGAGTATTGATTGTATTTTGACCTATTATTTGATTACCTAAGGCATTTATAGTATCTACATCACCTTTAATAGCTGCAATATGCCATGGGGTTAATGCGTGATCTGCAATTTCTTCTTGGCTGATCTTATGGTGCCAGCTACTATTATCTGATATAATTTGTTTGAGCTTTCTTGTCTCAAAGAGTAAAGAGGCCCCAGCTTTTGGGGCTATTTGATTCATCTTTATAGCATTTTCTATATTTTGCATATAAGGAAACATTAAATGTTCCTGCCACCTCAGTAATTTTTGGGCAAAGTTTATTGCAGAAGGAGGATTCATCTGAACTTGTCCGTTAAAATATACCAAAGTACCGCAGTGTCTGTAATTAGGTACTAGGCCAAATCCTTCCTGGGCAGGAAGATCAATCACCGGATCAAATTGGTTTACTACTCTGTAGTAATGGTTTTCTGGAATTAGAGATTTTACAGTGTCATCACTAATTTGGTCATAGCATCTTGGCTGACCGTAAGTATAAAGATAAATATTGTTGGACTCTACCCCTAAATCAACAAGCTTTAATGCGCATAAATGAGCAAGAGCTCCTCCTAATGAATGACCTGCAAGATAATATTTTGCATTAGGGTGATCGCTTTTGTATGAGGTAATTTTATGCTTTATCCCGACTTGCTCAGACTCTATCCAGTGGCTCGTTAGCGCAGAGAAAAATCCCTTATGTACATTAATGGGGTAATTTTTTACATTAATATGAACAAGTGCAGTATCAAAATTACTAAACCAGTTTACTTCATGATGATAAGTTCCTCTAAAAACTATAATACACTCATCACCTTTGTGAATAACAAAAGATTTTATAAAATCATGCTGCTGGATTAATATATCCTTAATACCAGAGTCAAATCCCAATTTTTTTGCGCATTTTTCTATAATAGCTTTGCTTTCATAGGCTAACTCCGACATAGCCCCGAAAAGAAATATATTATTTAGAATATTTGTCACTGAATTATCTAATGCAAGATCTCTTACACTAAAATTATGTATTTTTGATGCACTTGGCAACATTGTTTCAGCAGCTACAATTCCAAGATCTATATCGTAAGTGACTGGATAAGATTTAAGAAAATAAATAAATTTTGCAATAAGATTTTTAGCAAGTTTCTCATGGCCTTCTTCATTAATACCTAATGTCTGATTTGTTGGTATCAAAGGCGGCGCTAGGCCAAGAGCTCTTCTGAATGTAGTGATAGCTCTTTCTGCTATTTCTCTTGTATCAAAAGATTTGTCGATAGCAAATGCCAGCTGCTCTATTAATCCAACATCCATGTCAGGTTCTAATATATCATCTTTATAAAATTGTACCATTCTTATAGAAAAATCATTAACTACTTCATCTGTCTGAGTATTACTTGTAAAAAATGCTGCTTCTTTTTTAAACTCGCGAACAAGATGTTGGTTATAAACATAGCCAGCTATATAGCCAGCTATTGGTATATTTGTAAGCAACTCGCAAATAAATCCATCAATCCCATTTGTACCTTTAATGTTACCAGTTGCTAGGGATTTTAAGGCTACTATAGTATTATGCATAGTAGCTTTTAAGCTGTTATAAAAATTACTTAGAATGTCCTGATCTGGTTGCAAGCCATTAAAAAGATGCTCAATTATCTTCTCATTAATAATATTATTGTTATTACGATTAATTTGTTTCTGACTTATTCCAATGTGATTTGTAAGTTTTTTTATGAGAGCTTTTTCTTTTGCTGCATGCGAAAATGGAATTTTATCAGCTCCATGATCTATGAGTATATCTTTCATGGCATTTAGGGATAATAATGTATGTATATCAGGATTTTCAGTTTCAAATAACTCAGTTGCTCTTTGAACTACTCTTCCAAGAGGACTTAGTTGCAAGTGAGCATGTTCATTAGGAACTATTGCTGATAAATTAGGGGAAAATCCGAAGTCTAATATAATATTTAGAAGATAGGTATTTTGCTCTTCAATGGCAATATCTAATAGGGTTTTTCCGTCATTACTAGCAACTTTCATCCAATCTGGGTTATCACGGAGAAGGCCTGGATCAAATTTTATCTGGTTATATCTTTGTGTTTGTTCTTCATTTGCTATTGTAGATACAATTCTCATCTTATGGCCTTTTGTTTGATAATGAAAGTTTAATGCTCGAAGCTATCGATACAAAATTCCCCGAAGAATTCCCCAAGTAATTCTGAATCTTTAGATTGCTCCGAATATTCGTTTAGGGCCTTGTAAAGAGAATTATCATCTCGAATGACCGGATCATCATATTCTTCTAATGCTTGAATCTCATCAAATGGAGTTTTTTCTAAAGGACTTTCACCATCTTTTCCATCGGGACATCGAGTTTTAATGCACTTTTTATCAATCCAGCCACTATTCAAAATTGAATATACACATAGAGTACCTAAACCAACAACAGCAACACCAGAAGTAGCAGCACCAAAACTAATACCAGCAGCAGCCAAAGCACTACTAACAGAACCACCAACAGCAGCATCAGTAGCAATAATAGCAGCACCAGCAGTAGCATCCCCAGCAATAACAGGGACTGCAGTACCAACAGTAGGACCATATTTATCAGCTAAATTCATACTTATATTGACTAAAGGCCATTCCTCATGATACTTACGTGAAAATGATGTACCTCCTTCTCCTCGTTTGCCTCCTCTACCCGCAATACCAGTTTCTCCAGAATTTCCATCCTGGCCTATATAAGTTATCTTATCTATACTTAAACCACTAAACATATAGCAAGTACCAGCTTTACCGCAAGCACCGCCACTTCCTCCCATACCTCCATCTCCTCCCTTGCCAGGATCTGCGGATTTACTTTCATATGTTGCATGAAAGATTGCGTTCGCGCCTGATTTTTCACGTATATATTCTCTAGTAACGCTAGATTTTCTTTCATCTACTGATTGTCTATCCCCATCCTCTCCTCTAAAGCCATTTCCTCCATCTCCTCCATCTTGACCTTTTACTCCATTTCCTCCGCTTACATTTACTTTTAAGCTTGATAAATTAGTGAATTCAGTACCAACTCCAAAGAAATGCCCGCCATTACCTCCTCTCTCTCCAGGCTTTCCATCTTCGCCGATTCCGCCATCTCGATGATCCTCAGTTCCATGATTTCCTGATTTGGCCTTTTTGTATTCTTTCTCAAAATCTTTTCCATCAAGACCGCTTAAATCTAAAACTATCCCATTAGTATCTTTAGACTCACTATAAGCATAAGACGTAATCCAGGGGGTTTTGTGTAAGGTCTCTACCACCCATCTTGGAGATATAATGTCTACTTTTATACCATCTTTTGGTTTTGTATATTTTAGATCTTCGTTGAAGAAAACTGTATTTGGGGAAATTATTTTTATGGATTTGATAGTTGAGCGCAAATTTTGTTCTGATTCTTGTATTTTTTCATTTACGTAACTTAGTGGCACTAATATACCTTTGATTATTAAGTTGCCATTATCATAGCTACTATTATTTGTGCTAATTAGATTTGCGGTGATGAATTCTTTTAGAGCTTGAATAGGGCTTATATATTTTGCCACATCAAAGATAATACCATCGATTACTATTCCTTCAGGTGTTCTAATGGCTTTGCAGAATTCTAGTTTTTCTATCGTAGTTGTAATCTGGTTTAATGAATCTTCGTCTAATATATGAAGTAGTTGATTGCTTTGGAATGAGCCGGCTAGAATTTGACTAAAACGGTGATTTTCCTCAGAAAGCTGTGTTGTTACTTCTTCAATAGTATTATTAAGTGTTTCTAGGTAATTCTTTAAATCTCCCCAGCTGCTTGCTTGGCTGATGTTTGTTCTACACGCAGCTACAATATTAGTACATATTTTATCTTTGGTAATATATTCTATAATATCGTTTAGTACATTAACGAAGCACTGTGTGTAATCTAAGGTATTACGTGATACTACAGAACGAATATTCATGCTTGAGATTGGGCACCATGGCACAATATTATTGTTTTCTATCAAGTCGTATATTTTTGTGCGATCTAGGTGTTCGTAAGGTACTCCAATTTCAATCGGGCCGGCAGTTTCGTGTCTGCTAAAAAACCTAATATGGGCATTTTGTTCATTATTGTGGTTTAGGTTCTCTATAAAAGTTCGTATGGGAGCTTCTTGGTTCTGAGCGGCAAGCTTTGATAGTGTAACGTTTATTATGTTATGTATTCCACTTTTTTGAACTTCATGTTCCTGCTGGCCTTGTTCAATTTTTGTATTCAAGACTTCTATTTCACTTCTCAACGAATCTACCATTCTTCTTGCGAAGGCACTAGTCCTTTCCTCTGCTCGAGCTTCTGTTAATTCTATTTCTTTCTTCGCTCTTTGCTCGACTAAATTATCTATCTCACGTAGTTGATCTTCTCCTTTGGGTACTGAAGTTACAACAATTATAGAAGAGTTGCTTATAGATTTGATTATTTCATCTTCTGGTACAGTTGTTACTTCGATGCCTTGTTCGCTGTGGGTTTTGTCTCCTTGGCTCGCAAAAGTCTGCAGGGCGCTTAGTATGTTTTGTTTAATATCTCCTCTATTGTTAGAACTATCAAAGTAATCAAAAGATAAAACTTCTATTATTTTGATATTTTTGATTTTATCAAAGACTTTCCATCTAAAATAAGCTTCGGCTATGTTACGATGATCTGCGATCGAGACAAAAACAAAACCTGGAGTATCAATATAGCTATATTCTTTACCTTTTGGTGTATAAGCACTTACTTGATAGGTGTTAGGACTAGTATTATCGGAAGAGACAGTCATATCCTCTAGTGGATTTATTGGCTCTAGTATCCACTTACCGGTATTGGTCTGGCTTGCGATCATTTGCTTGCCTGAGAGATAATTAATCAATGTACTTTTACCAGTTCCTGTTTTTCCTATCACAAATACTGCATTTTCTTTGGTGTTAAGCTTTCTTATATAGCTGCTGGCTTTTTCTAATTCTTCGTATATAAAAGCAAGAATTTGCGCTACTTCATTTTGCGCGGTTAAACCGATTTGATAAGAATTTTGATTTACGATTGCCTCAAGAATATCTTTTTGCATATAACCTTGCATATTTATATTAGAATAATTCCCCTTAAAAAGGGCTTACCTTCTGAAATATGTTACCTAAGCATATACTAAGATATAAAAAATAAAGCATATTTGGACTTTATTAAAAATCTAGTAGATTAATGCAAATTATCCTAAATTTTTTTCTACCATAGGTTATTTTTCCTGTCAAATATTTTTTATCAGGCAGGGTTTAAGGGCCTAGCAACAAGATTTAAGACATTAGCTGGAAGAAGAGTAAAATATTTTGTTTGGGTCGCAAACCTTGTTAGTACAGTGGGAGTCTAAATGTTTTGTTCATTATTTGTTCTCCTTTTTAAGTGTTTATAATATTTAAAAAGTCCGCCATCAATTGGTATTATTTTTGGGTAGCATTACGTAAGACATATTGCACTTAATCTCTTGCAGATTACAAAAAATCAAACTAAGAGACAGTCTATAAAGCCCTTGCCTAAAGTAGCTGGATGGGATGATAGCATAGTTACTTCTATTCTACTGCAAAATTTTTATGAGGCGCTACCAAAGAATGAGTTGACTTTTGATTTAGAGGATAATATAATATCTATTATATAGAGATTATACATATGCAGGGATATTATGATATCAGTTAATATGATAACGCCCGGGGAAATGCAAAAGAGTTTAGCAAGTAGAGCGCGTGACCTTCGGCTTAAACTAAATTTAAGCCAGCAAACTTTATCAGAAAAGTCCGGGGTCAGTTATGGCTCTTTAAAAAAGTTTGAGCAAACAGGGCAAATATCGTTAGAATCTCTGCTAAAACTAGCTGTAATACTTGGGTGTATGGATGATTTTAAGACGCTGTTTGTACGTAGGAGCGCAGAAAAAGCTTTATCGCTTGATGATCTGATTGATGATGGAAAAAGAAAACGTGGTAGAAAATGAGCATCTCAAATCAAAATCTTGTTTATGTATATTATCACGGCGCAAGAACTTCTCTGCTAATGGGAAGATTACTACTTAAAAACAGGCAAATTTTTTTTGAATATGATGCTGCTTTTATTAAAACAGGTCTTGACTTATCGCCTTTCAAACTACCTCTTAAAGCAGGGGTTATAGAATCGAATGATCCCACCTTTGAAGGTTTGTTTGGTGTGTTTAATGACAGCTTGCCTGATGGTTGGGGGCGAGTGCTTTTAGACCGCAAATTGATGAATGCAGGGCTTAATCCGGGAGCCCTTTCACCTCTTGATCGTCTTTGTTTTGTAGGAACGGGCGGTATGGGAGCTTTGTCTTATGAGCCTGAAAATCCAAATGCTATGTCTCATATCACCAATGATTTAGACGAAATTAATAGCGAAATACAAGCAACCTTAGATGAAGACGATACTTATGTGGATGATTTGCTTGTTTTAGGAGGATCTTCAGCAGGCGCACGTCCTAAAGTTTTACTCAAGCTAGACGGGCAAGATTGGCTGATTAAGTTTAGATCTCACCTTGATCCTAAAGATATAAGCTCTATCGAGTACGCCTATCATCTGATGGCAATTGATGCAGGGCTGATTGCGCCCGAAGCAAAGCTTTTTTTCTCAAGAAAGGGTTTAGGTTTTTTTGGTGTTAAGAGGTTTGATAGAAATAAGAATAGACGCATTCATATGCATACTACCTCAGGTCTCCTACATGCAGATCACCGGGAACCTTCCCTTGATTACGAAAGCATAATGAAAGCAACCCTGTATTTAACAAAAGATATCAGGCAATGTGAAATCCAATTTAGAAATGCCGTTTTTAATGTCTTAAGCCATAATCGTGATGACCACTCAAAGAATTTTTCTTTTTTAATGGACCAACAAGGTAATTGGACCGTATCGCCTGCTTACGATTTAACTTTTTCCTCAGGTCCTGCGGGCGAGCATTCTACGATGATTATAGGCGAAGGGAAAAGTCCGACTAAAGCACATTTGTTAAAATTGGCTGCCACCTGTAATATCAAGCAAGACAAGGCGTTAGAGATTATCCATCAGGTTTTAGCTGCAACTGAAAAATGGGATTCTTTTGCAAGCGCAGTTGGTGTTTCAAGAATGCAAACCAAAAATATTAGGGAGGCTTTGCGTAGAATTCGTAAAAATTCTGGCATCTGATAATTCTCACTTAATTTTGTTTACTTGGGCTCTAGGTAATTTAAGTGTGATTTTTTTAGATACTTTGTCTTATTTTTCTTGACTATTAAGGGTTCTGTATAAGCACCCGTGTAATCTCCATAATTGTTGTTAAGTTTAATAGAGATTAGCTCTCTCGTGACGTGAGCTATTGAAGGCTCTCGCTCACAAGCTAATCTCTTCTCTTGCACCAATGTCAAGTTAAATGTCAATTAGTATAAATTAATTATTAAAGTTTATGGTTTAGAATAACTACAGGTTATAGTTGTTTGAGCTTGGTAAATTAGGGGTCAAAATATCTTGCTTGAAATGTTAAACTATATTAACATGAAATTTTACCTACAACAGAATAATAATATGATTATTTATGTCTATTGAGGAAGGTTTAGATAACAAGTCTATACTTGAGATCAGTGGAATAAAATTTACGCCTAGAGAGATAGAGGTAATGTCTTATATTCTCTATGGCAAAACCCCTGGGGCAATAGCTAATTTTTTGTCCACTGCCAACAAGGCGATTGAGCTCAGAACTGTAAACACTCATATTCAAAATATTAGAAGGAAGATTAAAGCTAGTGCCAGAGTCACAATAATAGATTTTATTGAAAAATCAGATAAACATAAAATTTTAAGAAACCACTATCTTGACCTTTTAGTTAAAAGGGAGTTTGATCAAATGAGCCATATTAGAGAGCCTCAGAGCTACTATGCCCCCAATATGATACCTACCTTCTTTAGATTGCTGCAAACC
>JANRMF010000023.1:0-4583 GCA_033761815.1 Rickettsiaceae bacterium | reverse complement strand
CTGTAAATTTTTCACATTATCAGAGGGATTTTTTGAAAAATATATTTTTTAACGATCGCGAGGTCGATTTGGCATAGTTGGCATAACTGGTGCTCCAGTTTTTTGGGGTGCTGATGATTTTGTATCTGTAGATTTAGTCGCGCCTGTAGATGGGTTAGCCGCCCCTGGATGACGCTCTTCCAGACGCATTTTTCTTAATTGATCTGGCGTTGGAACTGTGCGCGGTGATGGCCTTGTGCGAACCTCTGAAGCAAAAGCATTAGCGGCTAAAATTGAGCTTGCTAACATTATAATAAGGTGATTTTTTCTCATAATTTCCTCTGTATGATTGATTTTTGTACTTTGTTTGATTTTTATTTTTAGTCAAATAAAATTGATTGGCTAAATCCCCATAGACCCGCGATGCAAAATCTATATTTGCAAGGCAGGTATTGGAAATTTTGCTCTTATTTTACAGGGAGATGCCCTTTGTTATTATGAGTCTTGTCCTTCATCATTTCAGTCTGAGTTTTTGTAGCATCTTGATTCATATCCTCTGCTGCTTGATGAGTTTCTGTCTCATCTGGAGTTGGTTGCTGCAGATCCTCAGCAAATGCACTAAATGCAAAGAAAAGACTTGCAGCTACTGCTAAAATATAATTGTTTTTCATGATTTCCTCTTGATATTAGTTTGATTTTGATTACCTAATATTTTTCCTAACTGAGTCACGCATGACTTTAATTTGGTCTATATATCCTTATCGATGAATATAGATTCCTTATTGTATTGCGATATAGATTTCCCAGATAAGTAAATTACCAAAATAATCTCACGATGCATGATAACACTCCAAAATAATCTGAGCTAATATAATATTATTCTTGTTTTGTTTTTTTACCGCTTCGTGTGACTAATTTATTATAAGCGATTATGAGTATATAATTCACAAGTAGCACAACAGCACCAGAGACGAAAACATCACTCGGAAAATGCCCTCCTTGCATGACTCTACAGGCACCAACAATCATACCGCCAGTAAAACCTAAAACAAAAGCAATTACTCGAAGGCTTAGGGGTGCTATAAAAGCAAGAGTCGTGAACTCAAATGCGCCTGCAGCATGTCCAGAGCTAAAGGAGCAATTTTTGCTACATTGGTCAGATGGGATAAAGACTTTGGTAAATTTTTTATCCCCGCCAAATTCAAGAATTTGCTTTGGTCTTGCTCTGCCGAAATGATCCTTAAAGCAGACATTGATAATGAGCCCAGATCCTACTAACATGCATATCAAGAGAGTGAGGTATAGAAATGCCTTTTTGGGCTGCGAAAAAAATATGAGGTTTATTAACCCAAGGACAAATAAGCATAATCCATAAAAATTAATCAGCTTGGGAACTGACTTGAAGATATAAGTAACTATTTTGTCATCGGAATATATAAATCCTTTTTTTTCGCTAAAAAAAAGCCTGGCAATTTCTATGTCCAGCTGGGGATATATGAAAAATAACAGCGAAAATACAAAGCATATTACCCCAAAGATCAAATTTAATCTATTTGGCAAAATATTACTTCGTCATTATATTTTTCTTTGTTCATTAAACACCCCGCATCTTAAATAAAAAAATAAAGATATAGATTTGCATCTACTATGTCAATATTACCTATGGAAAAAATTGTACCGAGCGGGGTCATACCAAATCCCATTTTTAAATGATCCTAATGAATTGTCTAATTTAATCTGGGATTTAGTATCAGAACCTTATGAGCAAAATAACAAACCCTCTACTTCCCTTCGTGCAATTAGGCCTGGCAGTTTTCTGCCACCTGAATATACCCATTTTGCAAATTCTATGCAAATCTCCTCCTCATCTGAGCCATAATTAATTTTCTGCCTTAGGGTGGATCTTTGGAGAGCGGCAGAGCCAAGGTTATACACAAAAGAACATAAGGCAGAAAATTGATTTTCTGATAGGTTGCGGCTTATATTTCTTATAACCCCGCATTTAGCCAGCTCCAGATCTTTTCTCAAAATCTCCTCAGCCTCAAGTTCACAAATCTTCACATAATTCTCACCAGGCAAAATTTTATGCCCATATCCTATTGTCTTATATCCTGCGGGGCAAATATAAGCCTCGCTTCTGAACCCCTCAAATCTCTTGATTATATTAATTCCTTTCTCGTTTATTATCATATTATTTTTGCCTCCAAATTTTACCGAAAGTTCTCTGTCCATAATAAAAGCTGATTATACCTGCAAAAATTGCCTGATCATCCGTTGTCCACAGAATGTCATAATATATCGGAATGATTTCACCGCTTTTTGTAATTGCGCAATATTGCACATATTTTAAAAATGAATATAGGCCGAAAAAACTATAAGCCATAACGGGTCTAACTGAGCCATTTAATGCATCAATCCAGTTGATTCCTGTCTTAAAAGTAGCATATAAATTTGCAATCTCGCTTGTATCATATGATGCTCTAACTTCATCTAGGCTACCGTCTATACGCAATTTAGAAATTTCCATTTGCATAGATAGAATATCTAACTCGTGTTTTTTATCATTCTGGTCTTTCATAAATTTTACAATCTCAGGTATCATGGACGTAATGAAGCCAGCAATCGATGCTAGTAATGTGATCATATTTTTCTTCTCCTTAAAAATTGTTTTTGTATAAAATATCACATATAATCTTCGCACTAAGAGTAAAACCAAAAAAAAATTCAAAAAAGTGCAAAAAAACTTATCTATATATATCCACTGGCCCTTTTGCCTTAGTCTTTGTCCATATTGTGATTTTAATTCTCATATATCAGATAGCATAGATGAACAGGCGTGGATCGAGTCTTACATAAAAGAACTATCATATTTTCTAGAGAGTTTTGAAGGAGGAGATATAGAGTCTATTTTTTTCGGTGGAGGAACTCCATCTCTTATGTCCCCAAAATTGGTTGGCAAAATTCTCACTTATATTTCATCCATAAAGCCTATTGATAAGGCTGAAATTACATTAGAGGCAAACCCTACCTCATCAGAAGCTGCAAAATTTAGGGGGTTTAAGAATGCTGGAATAAACCGTGTATCAATAGGAATTCAGGCTCTACGAGATAATGATCTGATAAGGCTTGGTAGAAAACATTCTGCTCAAGAAGGCGTTAAGGCAATTGAAATGGCGAGCAAAATATTTGATAATTTCTCGTTTGATCTTATTTATGGCAGAGAGGGGCAAAATATCCAAGACTGGGAAAGTGAATTAAATGAGGCAATTAATTTCTCCTCTCCTCATATATCTCTATACTTACTTACTATAGAAAAAGGTACTCCTTTTTATAAGCTTCATAGAGAAGGAGCGCTAAAACTCCCTAGTAATGAGCTTTGCGCAGACTTATTAAATGCTACGACAAATATTCTAGACACTAAGGGATTTAAAAGATATGAGATTTCCAATTATGCTAAAAATGGGTATGAATCCCGTCACAATCTTGCTTACTGGAAATATAAAGACTATATCGGAATAGGACCAGGCGCTTATAGTAGAATAAGTTCTGGGGGCAATTCTAGCTCTGCAATCATGACTCACCACAACCCCCAAAAATGGCTGTCTGAAGTCGCGGCTAATGGTCATGGAATTCAAAAAAATACCTTACTAAATATGGGAGAAAGAATCTCGGAAATAGTTATGATGGGTCTTAGAATAAAAAGCGGTATAGATGAAGCCCTACTTTTTCATATGACTCAAAAAAAATTCCTGGATATCCTCGATTTAAATTACCTTTCATTCCTGGAAAAAGAAGGTTTTGTAGTTTATGACAAAAATGAGGGGCGAATTTACCTCACAGATTCAGGTATGAATTTGCATAGCTTCATAACCTCCAGGATATTGCTGTAATATATTGTTGATTGCTAAAAATAGCACTAACCAATATTTTCTTGATATATTTAATCTTGAGTATTTTTAAATAGTTGCTAATTTAAATTGATTGATTTATCATAAAATTAATGTCAATTTAAAGGAATTTATGTCTGGAATTATCGATGTAGAAAAGGCAAAAAAGGCTTTTTTAATGAGTCAGATCGAGGATCTCTCTCATAGCGTAGCAAAATCCATGAAGTTCAAGGATTTTGTACTCTCGAATGCTAAAGCTATGAAATTTTTGCACTCACAAAATAGAGTAACAGAGGGTATGTGGGTTGAGTTTTTAAATAAGATAATTAAAGCTGCTAATGATGATGGATCCAACCCTACTGAATCTTTTTCTCCCCAAGGTAATAAGGGGGAACAAGAAGGGGTTATGAAAAAAGAAATTTCCTTCCCAGAAGCTCATAAAGTCAGGACTGAGAACCAGAAGAAGTTAGAAATTGATTTAGAAGCAGAAAAAAGGAAGGCAAATCCGATGGCAGAAGTTCTGAAGCTAAATTTTCAGTTAGCAACAATTAAAACCGCACCAGAAAGTCATGTATCTCAGTATAAAAGTCAGGATAAAATAACAGAGAAGCAAAAATGAGGGGGTTTTGTTACTTTGCTTTTGTATTTGAATTTTCACGTTTCTTACTACCACGCATCAGTTTCAAACAAAGCGCCGGAACTACCTGATATCTGCAC
>JANRMF010000022.1:0-6670 GCA_033761815.1 Rickettsiaceae bacterium | reverse complement strand
TAAGAATATCCTGAAAGTTATACGTCAACTATATAGAAGGAGGGGTTGTGTCAAGAGAAGGGGTGTCACAAAGCGAGTCCACAACCGCCATAATTTTGGATGAAAGGGCAAAGAGGGTACTTGTCACAGATTCAAGTGAGTAGGTTGAGAATTTACTTGAGGAAAATCAGAATTCAATAAACAAAGACTTAATGTTAATATACGCTGCTGCAAAGGGGCATAAAAACTCAGTCGATATATTACTAGGAATGGCGCTAATCTAAATACATCAGATAGTAATGGGATCACGGCGTTAAATTACACCGTTAAACAAGGAAATAAAAAATCGGCAGGATAAAATACGGAGCATATTTTCTGGTTGGCGATCCGCGCTAGTAGGGTGTGGTGTAAAGGTTGCTCCTGAAAATATTTCCCTTAATGATAACCCAGTCTCTTAATGATAACCCAGTCTCTCAAAGAAGTCGGACTGATGGGACACTATCTACACCAAAAGGAAAACTAAAAGCAGTGCAGGGTGGTCGTCAAACACAAATATAATCTGCCTATTTGTCATTCCCCCGAAGAAGCGAATCTAGCTGTATCTCTACTAGATCCCCTCCTTAGGGGGGGTGTGAAAGGTGTTTTCACCAGAATGAGAGGGGGAAATGACCTGAATAACGGGTTTTTTCATTTTTGTCTTATTCTTAAGAACAAACAATATTACATTATTTTTTTGTTGACTTCCTTAATGAATTATATATTTATCATATAACTAATATATGATTTAAAATGAATAATAAAAAACTTCTTTTGCTTAAAGTCCACCCCGCTAAAAGGGATGTATCAACCTCAAGCTTAAAACCCTATTTTTCTGAAATAGAAACCGATGGATATGAATCTGAAGAAGAATATGTTTTTACTTTTGAGCATAGTCTTCGTCCTCAATTTAAGGATAGCTTTAAATTTTATGGCGATGAAGCAAGGGAAGGGGATTTTTCAGAAAAGGATGGTAATAAGTTTTTCAATATAATCACCCCCCTTCAAAGGGCGGTATTAAAAGGCGATCTTGCCATGGCTGAGAAGTGCATTACAAATGGAGAAAATGTTAACGAAGAGAACATTATTCCAAAAAAAATGTTTAAATCACTAAGCATTGACGAAGAGACATTAAGCTTACCCCTACATATTGCTGTTGCTCTAGGAAATTTAAAAATGGTAAAACTACTTTTATCCAGCGGAGCAGATATAAATGCAAAAACACGCCATGGGGAGACGGCTCTCTATATAGCAATATACAGACAAAATCTTGAGATGACAAAGCTATTACTGGACAATTCAGCCTCTATAAACCTTCATAATAACGATGGATACTCACTGCTTCATATCGCCGGTAGTCATACAAATCACCTCATCACTTCTGAGCTTATAAATAGAGGGGCTGATTGCAGTTTCAAATCTACCAACACAAACACTACCCCATTAGAGTCGATATTGTACTCTAGATCTTCAGTAGATAATATAGAAGTTTTGCTGCAGAACACCCCCAAACTGCCAGGTAATAAGGTTAGTGCAACCTGTGTAATGATTATTAAAAACAATCCAAATAATACCAAGATTTTAAAAAAATTTTTAAGTTATTACCCCATCACTGAGTTAGAAATAGATTATGTGGATATAATATTAGGCTTAGCATCTGCTCTCCATAGTTACAAAGGCGTGAAATTATTACTTGAAAACGGAGCAAAGCCAGATATTAAATCCAACGGCGAATATTTTGCATTTGGCAGTGTTGATCTCAGAGTTGAATATATTAAACCAGAAATAAGGTATTTGTTTAAACAATATGGTGCAGAAGCTAGTCAGCTTAATTCGGGCGTGAAAACCTTGGAACATGAAATAGTTTTGTCTAGTAAATACTCATTTATAAAAAAATTACTCGATTCTGGCCTTGATGTTGAAACATATACAGATAGATCGCAAGAATTTAAATTGCTTGATTTAGCATGCTTTAATGGTAGGGCTGACGTTGCTGAGTTATTAATTGATCATGGCGCTAATTTTGAGCGAAACAATTTCCAGTCATTTTGGATTGCTTTGACCAGGAAGTGTTTTAACGTTGTTGATATGTTAGTAGAAAAATTTACTTCATTCAAACTAGACATTAATCAATATGCCAAAAAGGCCATGTATTTCGGGTACTGCTCATATCATTCAGATTTAATGGTAAATTATCTTTTAAAAAAGGGATTTGACCCTAAAACTCCTATTACAGATGACAATAAAAACTTATGTGAGCTATTGCTTACAGATACAAACACAGACCCTTTTAGAGAAGTAATCACAGATTGCTGGCATCGGGCTCGAAATAATAGAGGGTATGTTAATGAAACCTATTTACACCAGAAAGGCTCTTCCAAAAAATCAAAAAATCAAGTAGGAGTAAAAGAAATGTGTGAAGATATTATCAGATGGGAGCAAGAAGATGCTAATGAGGGAATGCTGTCTTTAATACAGGGGTCCGATGAAATTTGGGATGACAATGGTGGCATGTTAGCATTTATGCTAGACCCTGCAGATATACTAGACCCTTAAGATGAAAGAAGGGGGGAGTTTTCCTTCGCTTGCGACAATCTTTGTCATTCCATGAGGGAATTTGGTTATATGATTTAGATACATAATATATATTATGGAAAGTTCACCCGCCAGAATTTCAAATTAGCCCAAAATTTTTCTATAGGATTTAAATCTGGAGAATACGGGGGCAAGAAAATAAGACTACATCCAACTGATTCGATCAAATCTTTGGTTTTTTCTCAGCGATGAAATGCGGCGTTATCCTTAATGACTATCTGTCACGGATTTAATTCTTTTATCAAAAATTGCTCTACCCAATTTTCAAACAGTACTCTATTACAAGATCCGCTAAATACCATTGTTGCTATCGGTTTTCTATTGACATAACCAGCTATAATATTTGTTCTCTCGTAATATTTACCAATCTTTTTGCCTGTGCGTTTCTGACTTTTCTTGCCCCATACTCTATCTTTGTATATTGTCATCTCAATTCCGCTTTCATCAATATAGACAAGATTTTCTGTTGGTATATTTTTTATGAGCTCTTTGTAATGAGTTCGTTTTACTTCATTTGCCTCCAGGTAGGAAAAGTGTTTTTTTATAGCTATAGCCCAATTTTTTTAACCAGTAACTTATTGTAAAGATACTGAGATTAAATCTTTTAGCAGCTTGTTTTAATGTCATATTTTCATTGGCTTTCACGTATTCTTCGAGGCTGTTTAGGTCAACTCTCTTTTTTGAGCCACCTCGAACCTTAGCATCATAATTACCCTCTTTTTTGTATCTTCTATCTAAAATACTATAGATAGGAATGAATCAGAACCTAGTTATTAAGTGAAAATTCTCTAGAGACAAAGCTTTAGGAGACTGAGACGAATTTGGTATAATCTTTCTTTGTAATCTAAAATCTGGTGTAGATTGGTTTGATTCGTAAAATATGGGAGGTCAAAGAGGGAGAGTTGAAGTGGGTTTGGGGCGCGGGCTTTCTTTTTGGCTCCGCTCCGTTTTATACCACAAAATTTCTCAGCACTAAGCCCTTCTTCAAAAGTTTTTATCATTTTATCTATAAAATTTCTTTATAGATTATTTTTACATCGTGAATTTATAAATATCTCATAAATTCCTTTTTACAACTATGCATTTTTGCTTCTTCAATACAATTTTGCCACATAAAAATTTTGCGGACTTGAATTCATTGAACGGTCCGAGTAAGGCCTCGTAGTAAAACCCATCATTTTTCCTCACTCTTTTAATTTTGAACTCATGTGAGCCGACTAGCTTTTTATTTTCCGCTTTTATTTTTGTCCATTCCTTTTTAGCATCATGCTCTGACCTGAATATGCCCAGCTGAATGAAGTGGTGAATTTTATCCCCCTTCTTTTTTGGCGGTAAAATTTTATTATCCTTAAGGTTTGTGATATTTAGATTTTTTGCTTTAACTGAGTGACTCTGATCATCATTTGAAATATCCCATATAGAATTATCTTGGGATTCAGATTTTTGAGCTCGAGGCGCCAAATCCCCCTTTGTCTCCAGAACCTTCATTGGCGCAATATTCTCAGAGTGATTTTGATTATCTTTTGCGCCTATTGCAAAAACATCCCCTCCATTTTCACTATCATCCAGAACGATAGGGTCTTCAGGATCAGGTGCTAAATTTACCTTAGGCTGAGTAGATTTACTTTTAGAAAAATTTTCATATATAGTTTTATCAAATTCGCTAGCAAGCAAATCCTCTTCTACTGAAGCTTCTATTTTATAAGGACTTCTAAGCGGAGATAATAGAGGAATATCAGCTCCTTCGGGCTCTGCCCAGAAGAAATATCCAGCCAAAATTGCAGATACAAGAGTGATTAAAATTATGATATATCTCATTTTTCTCCTAAAAATTTGGCGCTACATTTTATCAAGCGGCGTAACTCCCATTAATTTTAGTCCAGTAGTAATTATATTTAAAATACCCTGCACTAGCGCAAGTCGTGCACATGATATCTCAATATTATCACCAATAAATTTATATTCATCATTTTCCTTACCAAGGTTCCAAAAAGAATGAAAACTTGATGCAATATTGAGAAGGTAATATGAGACTTTGTGAAGCTCTCCATTTTGAATCGAAGATTCTAATATCTTTGGAAATAAGGATAAATCCCTTATTATCTCAATCTCTTGCTCAAGACTCAAGAATGTGAGGTCGTATTTATTATCTGAGAATCTAGCAAATATTTCCGGAAAATTATTTGATGCATTTTTTAGTATTGATAATGCCCTGACCCTCGCATATTGAACATAAAAAATAGGGTTATCTTTTGAGAGAGATTTCACAAGATTTAAATCAAAATCTAAAATCACATCGCTTTTTCTAGTTAGCATTATGAACCTTAAGGCATCGCTTCCTATTTCCTTGATAGCATCCATAACTGTTGTAAAATTCCCTGCTCTTTTTGACATTTTAATAGGTTCGCCATTTTCTATGAAATTTACCATCTGACACAAAACAATCTCAAGACTTGCCTCGTTTTTACTCAAAGCTTTATATATTGCTTTTAGTCTTTTGACGTAACCTGCATGATCTGCCCCGAGGATCATTATGTTTCTCTTAAACCCCCTCTCGATTTTGCTTTTTGCATAACCTATATCACCTGCAAAATATGTCCAGGTTCCATCAGATTTTGTTATGCTTCTATCTTGGTCATCTCCAAACAAGGTAGACTTAAAGAGTAATTGCTCTCTATTTTGCCAGTCTTCATCTTCCTCTCCTTTTGGGGCCTCAAGAAATCCTTGATAAATAAGCTCATCTTTCTTAAGCTGATTGACTGAGTTTTCTATTTGTCCGTTTGTATGTAAAGATTTTTCAGAAAAAAACACATTATGTTTTATACCAAGCTCGGCAAGGTCCTTTTTTATGGTCTTCATCATCGAGTCAACAACGATTTTGCCAAATTCAGATTCAGGCTCGTCATAAGCACATCCAGATTCTGAATTCTTTAAAAATCTATCTCCATAATCTTTTTTCAATTCTTCTGCTAGGGTTTTTAGATATTCACCCGGATAATATCCGCTTGGGATAATGATTTTTGCGCCAAAAGATTCTTGATATCTTAGATATGCAGATTTCACTAATGTAACAATCTGACCCCCCGCATCATTGATATAATATTCCCTTGTTACATCAATCCCGCAAAATTCCATTATATTCGAGAGTACATCTCCGTATATAGCAGGTCTTGCATGTCCTATATGGATTGGCCCGGTCGGGTTTGCAGAAACAAATTCGATATTTACCCTCTGATCTGATTTATTAATAGATCTGCCGTAATCACCGCCCAAAGATAAAACCGCCTTCAAAACACTGCGCCAGAAATCTTGTTTAAATTTAAAATTTAAAAAACCAGGGCCGGCTATTTCTATAGTCTCAAATTCATCATGACTAAGTAAGTTTTTGCGCAATAAATTAGCGATTTCTACCGGGTTCTTTTTTTGCTTTCTCGCAAGAATCATTGCGTAATTGGTTGATAAATCGCCATGAGATCGGTCTTTTGGAACCTCAATAGCAAATAGGTCATGATCATTTGCGTCGCTGGTAATATCTTTACTTGCAGATGCAATCGCACCCTTCAGAGATTCGTATATATTATTATAATTCATAGTTAAAAGTTTACGTTTAATGAGAATAGTGAATTGTATTTTTCAATAGCATATCTATCAGTCATTCCTGCTATAAAATCGGATACTGTTCTTGCTTTTTGCGCCTCTCCTTCATCAGCACGAAGCTTCCACTCAAGAGGCATACATTCAGGATTGTTAAAATACAGATTAAAAAGCTCTTTGACAACCTTTTTGCACTTATATCTCATTAATATCACTTTATGATTCTTATATACTTTTAATCTCAGAAATTGGCGAATTTCATCTATGAGCATCATTACAGAAGAAGAGAATTCTACAATAGGCGCCCCAAAAAGCCTAATATCTTCTGGGGTTTTAATATTATTGATGCTTATATTTTTCTTAGTAGTACTTAGTAAATCTTCAATAAAAACATGAGCAAGATCACGCACTATCTCAAATATTTGCCTGCTTTTTGCAAGTTTTGGGTAATTTGATAGAACATTTT
>JANRMF010000021.1:0-3964 GCA_033761815.1 Rickettsiaceae bacterium | reverse complement strand
ATGGGCCACTAATCCTTTTTCCACCTCACGTTCATGCGCATTCTTTCCAAGGCTCAAAAAGTCAAATAGATAAGGATTTTTTAATGTGTTTTGCGCCAGATCAGACTGGGTGATTGGCAATTTATCCTTGAAATTTGTTACCGCATTTCCTTGACGTTTAAATAAATTAGTCTCAATTTGCATCGATAAAATGTTTCGAGACCAACCGTTAATTCTTGTTTCATTGATATAAAACAGTCTCTCATCTTCATCTGCTGTAGAATACATTATAGTCACAATATGCCCCCAAGGTAATTGTGCAACAAGCTGTTGCACAAATTGGGCATCTGGATATTACGAGGCAAATTTGCGCATGTATTTCAGGTTACGCACTGAAAAACCCTTCATCTCTGGAAATTCAGATGCAAGGTCTTTCGATAATTGATCGATAACTTTAGCTCCCCAGCCTCCTTTATTTTGCGCTTCTAGTATTTGTGTACCGATATGGTGGTAAAGCAAAATAAGCTCTTTATTAACGCTTAAGGCCGCTTTGTACCTCGATGATGCAACACGCTCTTTAATGTCGCTCAAAAACTTGCTGTATTCGGAGTTGATAATGTTTTTAGTCATGGCGTATTCCTCAAATATAATTTCATACCTTCATGACTTGCTTCAAAGCCAAGTTTTTCATAAAAATATTTTGCTTTTGGTCGTTTTTATTGGTGGTGAGCTGGATCATAGAAACATCCATAGCTTTGCCATAACTAATTGCCTCTGTAAACATCCAAGATCCAATTCCTTGTCCCCTATACTTAGCCGCCGTCCTAACTGCTTCTATTTGCATACGAGTGCTACCCATAAAGGTGAGAGAAGGCATAATAGTGAGGTGACAAGTAGCAATAATTTCATCACCATTTTCTACAACCATTAAATATTGATTTGGGTCAGACTCGATCTTATTAAACGCTTTGATGTAGTTTTCGTGCACCGCAGCTGATTTTGATTCGCGCGTAGCCCCTAGTTCATCTTCTAAGAGAAGCTCTATAAGACGTGGTAAATCAGCAATTCTTGCTTTTCTATGAGTGAGATTGGTCATAAATTACCTTTTAATACATTATTCATGAACCTAAACCCTCGGAGCATTCCAGATAAAGCTACAGATAGACTTGAGAATAAAAAATTTGGGTCTAGCACTACTAAAATAGGATAACTCTTATTGTCTATTCCGTAATCGTTTGGGACTCTAATAAATAAGGTATAATTTTCCTGGTTATAGCGCGACTTTATATTTACTGTGCTAGTAAATGGTAACTTTAAAAAGTCGTTGCTGTTCTTCATAATTTTAACTCATTTATATGATTCATGATCGCTCGTGCTGCATCTTCCGGGCTTAAATTACTGACATTTAGTGAAAACAAATTAGGGTGGGAGATGGAAAGAAGTGGGGTTTCATCGTGTACATCTTGCGGATCAATTGATTTCCATCGATCGCGCCTCTTTGGATCCACAACCCGTCGTAAATGTTCGTCTTGATCAATCAAAAGCCTGACAGGTACAAATATTGAGCCCCTTGCTTCTGCCATATAAACCACTTCTGCATAACAGACTTTATCGCCTGCATCTTCGTATAAGTTGTTTGTCAGAACATAACTGTTATGGATTTCTTTGGCTAAAAACGTCAAAACGCATCTTCTAATATTCCCAATCGCTTCCCAAGCAAAATCAGGTATTTTTGCGTAGCCATCATATTGCAATAGCTCAAAAATAGGATTATTGATCAGCTGATTATCGCACACGATAAAACCATACTTGGCAGCTAATGCCTTAGCGATGGTGTATTTTCCGACCCCAGGCTTGCCGGTTAAATAGATGATTATTGCCCGTTGTATCATATACTCCCTTTATTAAGTATATTAACATATTCCATCAAATCTTTATCATCTGTAAGAAATCTTAGATCCTCAGTTTGAGCTTGTGATATTATCAATCTATCAAAAGGATCTTTATGCAAATTTGGTAATTTTTCTATATAGTCGATATGGTGCAATTTTATATCAAGCCATATAAAACCAGATTCCTGAGTTGCTATTGCTAAATTTTCTCGAACATCTATTCTGCCAAGAGATTTTTTTATGATTATCTCCCAGTAACTGGCAATACTAACAAATATTATATTATTGCTATTTTCTATGATAGGTATAAATTTACCGAGCTTATCTGTATCACCATTTAATGCCCATAAAAATACGCAGGTATCAATTAAATATCTATTCATATATAAGGTCCGATAATCTCATTTGGAAGGGGGTGATTAAAATTATCCGAAATAGATATTTTCCCTTTTAAAATACCTATTTTACGATTTTTAGATCCTTTATATTCTGCTAGTTGACATATAGGTACACCATTTTTGCATATTACTATAATTTCACCCCCATCTTTTACCCTTTTTATGTATTGAGATAAATGTGTTTTTGCTTCGTGAATATTTACAAATTCCATATAGAACTCTCTGGTTAGACTAAGTCTAGTTTAGTTGATTTATTTTCCAAAGTCTAGTGCAAAAATGAATTCTTATTCCAAATATAATTTCATACCTTCATGACTTGCTTCAAAGCCAAGTTTTTCATAAAAATGTTTTGCTTTTGGCCGCTTTTTATTTGTGGTGAGCTGGATGATAGAAACATCCATAGCTTTGGCATAGCTAATCGCCTGCTCAAACATCCAGCCGCCTATTTTCTGACCTCTATATTTGCCTGCTACCCTTACGGCTTCTATTTGCATGCGGGTGCTGCCAATAAAAGTAAGTGATGGCATAATGGTGAGGTGGCAGGTACCGATAATTTCATCACCATTTTCTACCACCATTAAATATTGATTTGGGTCATTATCAATTTTATGAAAGGCATTGATGTAGTTTTCGTGCACCGCAGCTGATTTCGATTCTCTGCTAGCACCTAGTTCATCTTCTAAGAGAGCTCTACAAGACGTGGTAAATCAGCAATTCTTGCTTTTCTACGAGTGAGATTGGTCATAAATTACCTTTTTATCCTTTAGTATGTTACTCTAACCTTTGTAAATTTATCAATAAAGTCTGAATTTTTCTCATATATTATATTTTCTTCTGATATCCTCAAATGCAGACACAAAAACAGGAAGATAAGTTTTGATATGTTCGAATATCAACTTAGCCTCTTCTTCCTTATATGCATGAGAAGTATTATTTCTATCATCTAGCATAGTAATCCATATTTCTTCTTCATTAATCAATTTATACTGATAAGCTTTGCTTAAAACATCTTTTGGCGTTGTTGACTCTATCTTTTCATGCCAAAGTATTTTTTTCATCACTTTCCAGAATAACTCTATGGTGAACTCAAAACGTTGAATGGTCGCATCTCTTAAAAAATCAAGTTGGTCTAATTCAGGATGCTCAAGAACCTCCTTAAGTCGGTCTATAGCTTTACCTAGGGTATAAAAATAATCCCTCCACTCTAATTCTTTCATATAAATTACCTTTTTATCCTTTAGTATGTTATTATATAAATCTTTGCTTATTTTAGCTTTATCTAGCTTAATGCAGTCTATTTTTAATAAAGTATCTGCTTCTTCTATAATATCCGTGACTTTTAGCCAGTCAGAATTAGTGGCTTTTGGGCATAAAATCGCAATATCAATGTCGGACCTCTCTTGATTATCGCCTCTTGCTCTTGAGCCAAATAGCCATATTTCTTCAACAAATTCTAGCTGCTTTAGTTCTTTTATAAATTTGTAATCTAAATGCTTAGTCATCCCGAGTCTCATTTTCACCATCTCCAGAATCCGCAAATAAAGTGCCCTCAAATTCCTTGCTCCATTTTGTGGGGGTAAATTCTATTACTTCATACGTTGCAAGACCGCCTGTTGCAAAAGGATCTTGGGATAATATATTCTCTAGTTCAACCCTACTTACTGATTTGGCAAGTATTACTCCTCCTGTAATTTC
>JANRMF010000020.1:0-1617 GCA_033761815.1 Rickettsiaceae bacterium | reverse complement strand
TGCTATGCTTTCTGACTCGCCAACTAAAGTAAATGATAGAACATCACCGTCCTCCACTTTTTTTACATCAAAAAAATCGGTTGAACAGTCAAGTGAATCAGCAGACACGTACCGAGCGTCACCGTAGTCTATGCTCCGATTCACTCTAAATCTGAGAGATCGTCACAAAATTTCTCCATAGATTAGTTGGCCATTAATTAATCTGAGCCAATAGTTAAAGGCGGCTTTGAAATGGTAAATCGAGAGACGTTTAATTTTTTTATAGACGCGTTTCCCTAAAGTAATTGCTGAAAGAATATTTAATTTTTTAGATGAACTAGCATGATAATCAACATGTTGTTTTTTTTGCACCGCTGAGCAAGCGATAATCCAACAACCAATGGAAGCTAGTAAATTGATGATGAGAAGAACGTGTATACGGATATGAATTTTAGTACCACTATCCGATAGTCCAAAGCCATACCTATGGCTTTTAGTGTCTCTGAATTCTTCCTCTATTTGCATTCTACTGGAGTAGTATTTTACAACATCTATAGAAGATGTTTCTTTTTCAGTAAGTGATGTTGCCAGAAACCAAGGGTCTTTGCTGCCTTTTGCAAGAGCATTTTCGTAAGAGCCTTTTGCTAAACATCCTTTAGCATTTTTCTTTTTTCTGCCTTGAGGCAATTTTTTATAAATAACCATACGGCAGGGTAATTTGTTTCTTTCTGTTAACAAACAATCATTGAAGCTATTGGGGATATTTGTTGCTAGTTGATAGGCCTCTCTGACAGGGCGCCATTTATCTTGATAGAAATAATTTCCTCTATTTGCTCGAACTCTGCCTACAAAGTGCCACCCTAAATCAATGACTTTTTTAAACCACAATGTGGAAAATATTGCATCCGTTATAATGATTGGTGTTGTATCTAGTGGGAGAACGGTTTTTAATTTGTCTAAAAATTGGCAATGAACTTCATCATTATTTTCATGCTCTTTTGGATGAATTTCCTGATAACATGCCAAACTACGCCCATTTATACGAAGACTTGCACGCAACAAATAAATGCCTTCTGCATATGAAAGACAGCTCCAATCTACAGAAATTACAGATTTATTTCCTGTGATTATAAGTTCATTTATGCCTTTATAAATCATGGGAATTTCTTGATGTAAGTGCTTATTACCTAATAATCGATCCATCTTTCGAATTTGGTGTCGCTCTTTTGCTTTGCCTTTATAATTTCTACCTAAGCTACTTAAACTCAAGCTTGCCCCTTCCATCAACGCATCAACCGCACCAAATAATACGCATTGACGTTTTTGGTGCATAAATGAAAACGTGTTTTTCAAATGATTTTGTAATAGACTTTCTTTGCGCATCACAATTCCTCTTTTGTTTTTTGGCGAAATCATTAGATCATGAATTGCGTTGCGCATCTACCTTCTACTGGTTTTTTTCTAATTTTTGTGACGATATATCAGGCTCGGAGGGACTCGAGCCTCATACATCTAGAATTAATAATGATTAAACATCTATACGAATTATATACCATGCGCTTGTGTAACTATTACTACTCAATGTAACCACCAAGTCCAAGCGTTTTTTTGTAGTTCAAGTGTATCGACATCTTAAAT
>JANRMF010000019.1:0-3655 GCA_033761815.1 Rickettsiaceae bacterium | reverse complement strand
CCAGTTTTTAAAAACTGGAATATCTTTTCTCTTTCATCTAATGAAATTTGAGTATATTTTATCATAGTGCAATTCCTTGTTTTGTTGAACAATTGTGCTTATAGCACATTAGGCGTTGCTACTATCATCTTGGAATTATCGAATGACTATAGTGTTCTCGACATATAAGAAGCGGTTTCCTTCGTTTTTAATCTTGGGTAAAAAACCGTTGCTATCCACCGGCGCCCATCTTCACTTCGAAGTTGGGTACGAGCAGAATCAGAAAGCTCGATGTTAAGCATACCAACGCCATATATTCCTTTTGGATCTGGCAAAATTAAAGGATTTGCAAGCGCGCAGGAAGGGCTGGTAAATAGCCAGATAAACAATGGAGAAATCAATCTAATTAGCCTCATTCTTACCCCCGCTCTAAAATAAATTCTCATCTCTGCGCGTATGAACGCATCTTCCAATCCTTCTTATACTACTATACGCTCTCTTTTTAAGAACTCTTCTGTAAAAGCATGATATGCCCTTGCGCCCGATGAAATAGGATCATAAGTGAGAACCGGCACACCGTGGGAGGGGGCCTCAGAAATCCTGACATTCCTTGGGATAACTGTTTGGAATACTATCTCGCCTAAATACCCCCTCACGTCAGAGTCTACATCCTCAGTCAGCTTATTTCGCTTGTCATGCATCGTAAGCAGAACTCCGATAATTTTTAGCGTTTTATTGAGTTTTCTTTGAATAATATCAATCGTTTTGAGTAAATGACTTAAGCCTTCCAGGGCATAAAATTCGCATTGCATAGGGATTATTACTCCATTTGAAGCGGTAAGGGCATTTATAGTTAGTTGTCCAAGAGATGGGGGACAATCTATTATTATGTAATCATATTTAATGGTGCATTTATTAATTGCATTTTTCAGGGCCTGCTCCTTAGATTCTATAGATAATAATTCAATCTCCGCTCCAGATAAATTTATACTTGATGATGTTATGTGAAGATTCTTGATAGAGGTGGGAAGAATCGCATTATCAAGAGGTGCATTTCCAATAATTACATCATATATAGAAACGGCTCTCTGGGTATGCTCTATTCCAAGACCTGTACTTGCATTGCCTTGCGGGTCCAAATCTATCACTAAAACCTTCAGTCCTGCAATTGCAAGCGCTGCAGCAAGGTTAACGGTTGTAGTTGTCTTTGCTACCCCGCCTTTTTGGTTAGCTATTGAGATTATTTTAGGTTTTAGTTCTGACATTTTTTATAGCAATTATTGCAGATTTAGTGTTAGTTTTGCTGGCCTCTATATTATATTCAAAATCCCAAACTGCAAAGGACTCTTCTAACTCTTGGTGAAAATTTTCTCCTTTTAGAAGTAATAATCCTCCCTTAAGACCTAATTTATCATAAAAATCAAGGAGTGTGGAAATTTTTGCTAGAGCCCTGCTTACAACAAGACAATCAGAAAGGGTTTTTTCTTCTCTAAATTCTTGCAAATGCCCCAAATTTTCTATTCTCTCGTTGATTACATATGTCTGATTTGAGGAAATTCTAGCAGCAAGCCTCAAAAAGGCGCATTTCCTCACGTCTGACTCTACTAGATAAACCTTTTTCACCCCACATATAGATAATATAATGCCTGGCAAGCCAGCACCAGAGCCAAAATCTAATAACGGTTTATCTTGGTCCACAAATTCTAATAATTGCTTGCAATCTAGAATATGCCTCTCCCAAATCTGACTCTCTGTTGTTTTGGATATTAAATTTATGGATTTGTTCCATTTCAGAAGCATTTCTGAATATCCCTTGAGCTTTTCTTCTATACTACTCTCCTACTTCACTTCTCTCAAAGGCATCAAGGCCTTTCCAGGATTTTATATGAAAAATCAGGGCGGTTATAGCGGCAGGAGTAATACCCTGAATAGAACTTGCAGCTCTAATATTTTGGGGCATGAATCTTGCGAATTTTTCTCTAACTTCGTTCGAAAGGCTACTAATTTTGGAAAAATCAATATCACGAGGAATCACAAGCTCTTCTTCTTGCTTAAATAGCTCAATGTCTTTTCTCTGTTTGTCGAGATAAGAATCATATTTAGACTCTACTTCTATGTAAGATAATATAGAACTTGGGATAGTAGAAATTTCTGAAAAAATCTTAAGCACTTCCTCTTTGCCAAATAGAGGGTGGCCGAGTAATTCATGCGCAGATTTAACCACCCCATCTTGTGAAATATTATACCCAAGCTTACTAAGCTCGCTTGGAGAAATTAAAAGACTGGATAACTTAGACTCAGCTTCGGATATTTTTGCAATTTTTGCCTCAAAAAACTTTTTACGCTGCTCGCTTACAACTCCAACTTCAATTCCAATTGGAGTAAGCCTTAGATCTGCATTATCGGCTCTAATAGTAAGTCTATATTCTGACCTTGAGGTAAAAACTCTATATGGCTCTGATGTTCCACGTAGAACAATATCATCTATCATAACTCCTATATAGCTTGTAGACCTATCAAATATAACAGCCTCCTTGCCAAGCACTTTTCTTGCAGCATTAATTCCAGCTACGATTCCCTGACCCGCAGCCTCCTCATAGCCTGTTGTGCCGTTAATTTGACCGGCTAAAAAAAGGCCGCTAATTTTTCTGACCTCTAGAGAAAATGTTAGCTCTCTGGGATCAACATAGTCATATTCGATCGCATAGCCTGGCCTAATTATCTTTGCATTTTCAAGCCCCGGAATCGAAGCGATCATTTCATATTGCACCTCTTCTGGCAGAGAAGTTGATACTCCATTTGGATAAACAGTATAATCATCAAGACCTTCAGGCTCTAAGAAAATTTGGTGAGAATCTTTATGTGCGAATCTTGTAATTTTATCTTCAATAGAAGGGCAATATCTTGGGCCAACACCCTTGATATTCCCAGAATACATAGCAGATAAATGCTTATTTTGCTCAATTATTTCATGAGTTCTTGAAGTGGTCCTTGTTATATAACACTTAATTTGCGGCGTTGTGATAGAGTCAGTTTCCTCTGAAAAAGGTGTTGGGACTTGGTCCCCAGCTTGCTCTTCAAGTATGGAGTAGTTTATAGTTCTTCCATCTATTCTGGGAGGGGTGCCTGTTTTTAGCCTACCCAGCGTAAGACCTGCTTTTGCTAAAAATTCAGATAAGCCGTAAGATGCATTTTCGCCGGATCTGCCACCAGATATCTTTGTTTGCCCAATATGTATTACCCCAGAAAGAAAAGTTCCCGTTGTGAGAATGATAGTTTTTGCCGCAATTCTCTTGCCACTCTCAAGTAGAATAGATTTAGCAATCCCTTGATCTGATTCAATATCAGAAACAGAATCTATTAGTAGATCAAGATTAGGATGGGATACAATCTCTGATTGCATAAATTTTTTGTATAGAGCCCTATCTGCTTGGGCTCTTGGCCCCCAGACTGCAGGACCTCTTGTCTGATTTAGCATTTTAAAATGGATGCCGGCCTTATCTATGACTTTTGCCATAAGTCCGTCTAATGCATCTATTTCTTTCACTATTGTGCCTTTTGCAACCCCCCCAATAGCAGGATTGCAAGACATCTCGCCTATATTTTCTAGTTTTTTTGTAACTAGCAAGACGGATGCGCTCATTCTGGCGGCAGCTGCTGCGGCCTCGCAGCCAGC
>JANRMF010000018.1:0-27639 GCA_033761815.1 Rickettsiaceae bacterium | reverse complement strand
CAAGACACAGAAAACCCGCAAATGCATTCGCAAATCTTATAGCAGGCCTCATCGCTTATTGCTTCCGCCCAAGGAAGCCATCGATTAGAATTAGCAATAAATTACAGCAGGAATATATGGCTCTTACGTCAAACTGAGGTTTTAATAGTGTTTTTATTCCATCATTATCACGTATTGTGGAAGCAAGTTCTATATCAGCTAATGTGATTCGTTCCTGCCCCACTAATTGTGGATTTGCCACTATTTCTGATCTAATATTTTTTAGCATACTATCTGGGATTGTTGCAAGATAGGAGATTTTTGATATTTTCTGCTCCCTTTCTTCTGTGGTAAGAGTAGCTGCAGTTGGGTTAAAAACATTATTATACCGCTCCTCAAGACCAAGGTGTGAATAATCTTCCGGACTCATAGACCCTAAAACACTTGCTAAATTCTCTCTGTATGAAGAAAAAATTTTGGAATAAAGATCTTCAGTGAGTTGTTTTGCTACTGCGGAATATACCGGGTTTTTCGCATGGTCTGGAGAATCAGGGGAAGCTGACATATCAACTATCTGATCCAAGCGAATTTTTGGGTTTGCCATTTTAAATATCATGTTTATTGTGGCTTGTGTCCCAGTACTAGGCTTTGTTAGAGCTTTTGTCAGTGTTGCTGAATCAGATGAATTTATAATTCTTTTTTTGTCATCAATTGTAAATCCTTTAACATCACGAATATCATAAGTTTCTTTTGACATAATCTCTATTCTTTTTTTAATATATTAATACTATTATACAAGAAGTATTATCACAAAACAAAGAATGCTAATATTTATTGAAAAGATAAATTATGTTTTTGGTATTTTGTATCTTAATTATTACATAATAAGTTCATAAGTTTTTCACTTAAATAGCGAAAAATAATTGATTCTGGGAATCTATTTTTACTTTACAAGAGTAAGGCCCATATTTTGATAATGTATGTTTTTTTCGTCCCAACCTAGTCTAACTTTTACAAAAAGAAAAAGATGAGCATTCACACCAAAGCAGGATTTGATTTCTTTCCGTGAGCTTATTCCTATATTTTTGATGGTCTCGCCCTTATTGCCAAGAATAATCATTTTGTGAGATTCTTTTGGGACGATTATATTTTGGTATATCTTGACCTGATTTTTTGAAATTTGCTCCCATTTTTCAGTTTCAACTGTTAAATTATAAGGCAATTCATCTGAAAGATTGAGGAATAATTTTTCCCTGGTAATTTCTGCGCATAAAAACCTCATTGATGCGTCTGTCGCATCATCTTCTGGATAGGCAAACGGTCCTTCTGGTGAAATTTTGATCAAATAATCAACAAGCTGATCAATATTTCTTTGTTTTAAAGCAGAAATTAGGAAGCATTTTGCCTCCCGGAAAAGCCCCTTGAGAAGTTCTGAATTTTCTTCCGTGAAAATCACTCCTTGTTGCCTCAGGAGGTTTAGTGCATCATTTACGCTTAATATCTGATCGTAACTTGTATCCGTAAACTTATCAAGCTTATTGAGAAGAATTATTTTTTCTGTTTTAATAGTTGCGATATGTTCTAGAATTTTATGAAATTCGCCGTCAAATGATTTAGGATTGCTGGCATCAATAATAATAGCTATAGTAGTTGCTCCTGAGATAGTAGACCATGCTGCCCTGACCATAGATTTTTCAAGTGTACGTTTTGGGCTAAAAATTCCAGGAGTATCAATAAAAACAAGCTGAGCCTCATCTTTTGTTACTATGCCTTTTATTGTTGCTCGAGTTGTTTGCACCTTGGGGGATACTATGGAAATTTTTTGCCCAAGTAATGCATTAAGCAAAGTGGACTTTCCGGCATTTGGCTTTCCGATGATGGCAATGGTAGAAGATTTTGTCATTTAATTTTTATTCATCCGGCTAAACATCAAGATTTTGTACATTAAGCGCATTTTCTTGAATAAAGTCCCTTCTTGGCTCAACAACGCTGCTCATAAGAGTTGAGAAAACATCTTCAGCTTCATCAAAATCTGAAACTTTAACCTGCAATAATGTTCTCCTTGATGCATCCAATGTTGTTTCTGCGAGCTGCTCTGAGTTCATCTCTCCAAGTCCCTTAAACCTTTGGATTAATAGGCCTTTTTTACCTATAGCGAGAATTTTTGCAAGAAGATCAGTTGGCGTAAGAATTTCTTGCTCTATGTCTTTTGACCTAAGGCTTAGGTTTTTTGAGAATAAATCACCAAGAGATTCTGCTAAATTTTTAATTTGCACAAATTCTGGGGAGGATAGTTGGTGATCATAAATTACACTAGAATTTTTAATACCTCTAATATTTCGGAAAAATTCTGTGCTATTTTCCCCTCTATTTACCATCCATTCTGATTTATCCTCCTGAGTCTCTTTGCTATTTAGTGAAGCAAGTATGACTTGTAGTTTTTCACCGATAAGAGATGAATCAAGGGAGCCGCAAATAGCCATAGATTCTATAATGTTTCTATTAAACCTACTTGATAATTGCCCTAGAATATTATTCATAGACGAAATTTTGGATAAAATTTCAGCAAACTCCTCGCCTTTATACTCTCTATTACCTGAAATTAGGGCAGAGTCGGCAATTCCTGATTTAATCAAAAAAGCTTCAAGAGCTTGGTCATCTTTCATATATTCTTCCATACTTCCTCTTTTAATCTTATATAGAGGTGGATTCGCTATGTATAAATATCCTTTATCTATAACTTCTCTCATATGACGATAGAAAAAGGTTAGTAAAAGAGTTCTGATGTGAGAGCCATCAACGTCAGCATCAGTCATGATGATGATTTTATGATATCTGATTTTTTCTATGTCAAAATCGTCCTTTCCAATACCTGCACCTAGAGCGGAGATCAGAGTCCCTACTTGCTCTGAGCTTAGCATTTTGTCGAACCTTGCCCTTTCAACATTCAGAATTTTTCCTCTTAGTGGCAAGATAGCCTGAGATTTTCTGTCCCTTCCTTGCTTTGCTGTACCTCCCGCTGAGTCTCCCTCTACTATGAATAGCTCAGATTTTGCTGGGTCTCTTTCTTGGCAGTCTGCTAGCTTTCCTGGTAAGTTTGAAATTTCGAGAGCTGATTTTCTCCTGGTTAGGTCTCTTGCTTTTCTTGCAGCCTCTCTTGCAGCAGCTGACTCAATGATTTTTGCAATAATGTTTTTTGCATCTTGTGGATGCTCTTCTAGCCATTTCAAAAGCTTTTCGTGGACACAGGCCTCTACTACAGGGCGAACCTCAGAGCTCACTAATTTATCTTTTGTTTGAGAAGAGAACTTGGGGTCTGGAACTTTTACAGATAGAATGCAAGAAAGTCCCTCCCGAGCATCATCCCCGCTAAAATTCACCTTACTCTTTTTATTGAGCCCATTAATTTCTATATATTGGTTTATTGCCCTGGTTAGCCCTGCTTTATAGCCAATAAGGTGGGTACCCCCATCTCTTTGCCTTATATTATTTGTAAAAGAGAGAATATTTTCAGAATAGGAGTCGTTCCACTGCATGGCTATTTCTGCAGATATGCCAAGTTTTTCATCGAAAGCATTCATGCTAATGAGTTGATGCAGGGCAACCTTGCTTCTATCTATGTATTTTACGTAAGCACTGACCCCGCCTTCATACAAAAATTCCACAATTTTTGGCTCCTCTTCTCTTGAGTCTGTTAAAATTATTCTTACTCCGGAATTCAGGAAGGCTAATTCCTTTAGCCTATGCTCAAGAGTCGCAAACACAAATTCTATTTGCGTAAAAATTTCCCTTGAGGGGAAGAATGTAACCTCGGTCCCTTTTTTATTAGGAGCTTCCTGTACGATTTTTAAAGGCTCAACCGCAACGCCTTTGGCAAATCTCATGTAATGCTCATATCCACCTCTCCAGATCCTAAGGTCTAGCCAATCTGATAAAGCATTAACCACAGAAACGCCAACGCCATGAAGCCCTCCGGAAATTTTATATGAATTCTGGTCAAACTTACCGCCAGCATGAAGCTGAGTCATGATGACCTCTGCAGCTGAGACGCCTTCTTCTTGGTGAATATCGGTTGGAATTCCTCTTCCGTTATCTCTAACCGTTACGGAGCCATCTTTATTGATCATCACATCAACTCTATCGCAATGACCAGCAAGGGATTCGTCTATAGCATTATCTACCACCTCATAAACCATGTGGTGAAGGCCGCTACCATCATCAGTATCTCCGATATACATCCCAGGCCTTTTGCGGACAGCATCCAGCCCCCTTAATACCCTGATTGAGTCTGCACCATAATCTTGTTCTTCTGAAATATTCTGCTTATCTGTGGTCATTATTTTTATCCTTTAATATCACAGGCAGTATACAACATGGAACCCTCAATACAAGTAAAACATGAGACCTTAAGAGGATAATTTCAATTTAAAAATCCCCTAAATTTGGGTGGGTTTACAAAAACAATTAAAGGTTGCAAAATATAACTTGAAATTATATTTTTAAGACTGTAACCTTGGCTTTAATATCTAAGCTTAAACTACATAAGAGGAAATATCTCCAAATTAGCAAAAAAAGATCCCGCCCCTTTAATGCGCCAGATAGAGGCGAACTATCTTTATGAGAGCTACAATATATCAACCTTATGCAAAATTTACGACGGGGAGTTTAATCGTGACAAAAAAGTTATAACGCTTGATCCAGTTGGGGGTTTTGAATGTAACGGAGATAATGACGCGGTATTTAACTTATCCGTTTCAAAAACAGTAGAAAATCAAGTCAATGCTATGGTTTTGGATTCATCTGACTATTCGGATAAGCATGACATAGAAAAAAGAGATGCAAAAGCAAGCTGTAATCCATATTAAAAAAAGTACATAAATTCCTACCTTCGGAGATTAGTTTCAAATATGTAGCTCCCGATATTTTTGTTTATAAACAATTTGGTTCAGTAGGGTGCGGACCTATTGCGCCCGAAAATCTCAGGAGAGCTTTATTTGAAGATCAGTCAGACAGATATATAAGCTATCAACCCGAATATATGAATGATCTTGGTCCACCTCGCGAGTACCACATGATTCTCTCTCCTGAGATAGAAGTTATGCATTTTTGCCTGACCCCGAAAGAGGTAAATTCATTTATCAAATGAGCTCTGAAAGGGCTGATAATTCTGATTTAGTATCACATTATCCCCACTTCATCCCTGTTCATCAGTTGTATCAAAATGCCGCATCCCAGAATCTTCAGCATCATGCGGGCTTTACCAATTCATCAAAAGTAGAAAATACTGAATATTTAAAACCAAAACCCAGTAATATAGTTAATAGTAAAAATCTGAAACAAGTAGAAAATATACAAAATATGGTAAATCATCTTGCACAAGAGGTATTCAAGCTAAAAAATGAGGAACTTAGAGTGAAAACCCCGAAGAAATACCCGCCTAAAAGTTATCTAGAGAGTATTGTCATATAAACCAGGCTTAAGCGTTTCCGCATTAGCATAGTTCAAGAATGACTCCGCTAGGTAGTCCACGTTTTGTGCATATATAATTCCTAATTTATTATATATTGTATAATCTTTGTCATTAATCCCGATCGCATCATTTAAATGTTTAACTGCGTCCTCAAAGTTACTGTATTTTGACCAAGCAATATCAGCGCATTTGGAGTGTAATTTACTATATACCAACCCAAAAATAGTGTCTTTAATGATTGTTGGGTCTTGCTCTTTTGCAAAAGCTTTATCGAAAAATTCCAATATTAATGACAGGCTATTTTCTGTTGGGCTATATCTTTCCATATTGCTGTTAAATTTCTCAATTAAACGACCATCAAATTGTTCTAGGTTAGTCATTAATTTATCCAAATTACTGAGCATTAATTCTGTGAATTTAAGTTGATCGCTAGCGGCAAAGTATGCGTTTAAGGAAAGAACTAAAAGTTTAGTTTTCTCAGGTTGAAATATATATGCCCGCTCATAAGATAGAGCTGCTTTTGCATGTTCGCCAAGAAAGTCAAATATATAGGCAGAACTCCTTGCGCTATCATAACTGGACATTAACATATCTTCTGAATCGCTTAAAAAGTCAAGAACCTCTTCTTTTGGGCAAATACGTAACATAGTTTTAGCTCTAGTCAATATAAAACGAACACAGTCTGGGCGAAGTTCTACTATTCTATTTAAATAAAACAAAGATTTATCATAATCTTTAGATTCATAATAACAAAGACCCAATACGTGCTGAGCTATAACATTCTCAGGATCATTTTCTAGCGTAGCATCAGCATATTTAGATGCATTACTATAGTTCTTAAGCTTATATTCAACAGAAGCAAGGGTAGAATTGGTTAGAATATCAATAGGGTTTTGATGCAGACTTCTCTCGAGATAAATTTTAGCCATTTTAAGATCCATCTCAGCTGCCATTCCGCCAAGTTTTTTATTGCTCTCTGCGTTATCAGGGTTGCTAAGCACCGCTTGATCAAAAAAAAATTTTTTTTGCTCGGGATGAGCGCTTTTTTTATACTTTTCTAAATATGCTTCAAATTGATGGTTTGATTGTGGCAAACCTTCGTGACGATGATTATTTTTTGTTGCTTCGATCCGCCTTTTTTTTGACATATAAACCTCTTAATGAATTTCAAAAAACATACATATAAACGAAATTAAACAATATTGCAACCAAAAACTTACTAAATTATAAATATTTATAATTACATAATAATAAAATACACTCGAATTATGGTTAACTAACCAGAGTTTTTGCTATGGAGAAAAAGGAATCCAATAGGAGACTATGGGTTCCAATTATTTCTTACCTAAACTTATAGAATTCTTATTAGTTATTTTAATTATTAAATTAATACGCTTGACAAGTAGATATAAATCAAATAAAATAAGCCATAAATTTTTAATTATAGTATTTTTATGACAAATATGACAAAAAGACAACCAGAAAAAAAACTAGTCTCCTTCCTTGATCACGAAATGGAGATGGAAAAAATTCAAGCCGAACTTAACAAAGGTTGGGCGGTAACGAGTTTATATTCAAACGGAAAAAGTTTTGTAGGAATATTGGAAAAAAAGACTTCAGAGATGGAGGAGGGGGTCGTTTATATCCCGCCGAGAAAGAAGATCAAAATTACTCCGTCTTAACATAAGGCAAAACATCAAAGCAGGGGGAGATTATGAATGAGGAAGTATATAGATTTACTCGTCAGAGAAATCATTTGGAACATAGGCTAAATAATCCGTTTAATTTTGAAGATCTAGAGTTCAATCAATTTAGCGCTCAAAATGAATTCATCACCCCAGCTCTTCATAGGTTATGTCAATTAAGAATGAACGAAGAGGCAAAATCCTTAATTAAAAACGGATATGATATTGAGACAAGAGATCGAAGTGGATTCACGGCTCTCCACGTTTCAAGTCTTGAGGGAAATACAGAAATGGTTCAATTTCTTTTGGATAATGGGGCAGAGATTGACGCAGTAGATCTTTCTAACCAAACCCCATTACATTTTTCTGTGTTCTGTAATCACTCAGAAACCCTGAAGACGCTTATAATATCTGGGGCAGATACTTCATCTCGCTTGACTTACTGCTTATTAGAAGAAAATGGTTTTGAATTCAGAGTAGATAGCTTATTGAACTATCAGATTTATCGCATCAGAGAGGGTGGAAGAGTAGCATCAGAACAGAGACTAGTTGCACATTACCTATACTTTGCAGATCAGTGCAGCGAGAACGACGCAAGATTATATGAAAATTATAGTCCGGAAGATATAACAAATCTTACAGGACTAGAGTATAATCCTGAAAATATCAGCAATGAATTTGGCGATTGGAATTCGGCATATGTGCTAAAATAAACTCTTTAAAAAACAAGTAAATATGATAGATAGAACAGCTTTGATATATAAAGCCATATATAATACTAATCACCAGTTATAATAATACTAGGCAAGAGGAGCAAGGCCCACTAAATGCTAGGTTAGAGACGAGCAACAACGTAGGATTATAACTGGCGATTGGTATAACAAAGATGTAAAAAAGGCTGAGATTTTCATTCTCATGGAAGATGCAGACCTTAACACTCCTTACCTTTTTAACATCACCCCCTCATCATAGCCTGCACATTCAAGCAATATGGACTTGCGGAACTTTTAATATCAAATGGGGCGGATTTATCAGCGCAAGATAGTAGCGGAAAAACAGCTCTACATATCGCATGCACAAGAAATGATGCGAATCACCATCATACTTCAAGCCTTGATGAAAAATCAGATATGGACCTGGTTCTTCATTATCTAAATTTTGTCAGTAAAATATATTATGGTGGAAAGTTGCTTGGAGATCTTAATGATGATGATGAAGCTGAACTCACGGGTCAGGAATATAACCACAGTAAGATGATGATGGAATTTTCAGATTGTATAAACTCCAATAAGTAAAACCGTTTCCAAGATTAAGCCTTCGGATTTAAATGTTTAGTCACGAGCATATTGGATACATAGAAAACGTTAAGAATAAGCGAGTCCTAAGGGACAATTTGTAACCATTATTTAAAAATTAGAAACAGGGCCATTAAATTCTCCGAAATAGAGGGGGGAAAGCAATGCTAATATTAGAAAATACTTTGTCTATAGCTTCGCTTATAAAAGAACTAATTTTGTTCAATAAGAAAATGGATAGATTCCTTATAGCTGCGTTGTTTTGTTGAACAATTGTGCTTATAGGGCATTAGGGGTTGCTGCTCTAGCCTTGGAATTATAGTATCACTTTCGATAATTCTAGAAAATAAACATAATTCATAATTTTATACAGCCTCACTACTCTTCCATCTACTCCAAGGCTCAGATGGACAAGAAAGTTTCGTGAGACACTCCTAGATCTACCTCACTTCTCTCTGGCGTGCCGCCCGAAGTACGAAGGGTGGCGGAGAGAAGCGGATTCGAACCCCTGACACACTTACGCGTGAACACGCTTTCCAGGCGTGCGCCTTAAACCACTCGGCCATCTCTCCAAAAAATTCATGGTATTATACAAAATAAAGCGGGGTAATGCAAGCTAAACTAGCAAAAAATATATAGCTTCGTCTCAAGGCTGACTGATATCTCTGTCGCTGATATTTTGAACTTTTACAGGAATGACAGTTGAGGAATGGATCAACTTTTCACGGCGGTTAGGGATGTTTTATGGGGGTGAGAGACGAAGAATGCACGCCCGTTTTCACGGGGGTGATGGATGAGGATTGTTTATTTGCTGGTTTTCTTCGACTCCCCCCGCGAATAAGCGTATGGGGGGAGTCTAATATGTTACTCTGTTACCAGGTTCCGAAATTAAATTGAACAAAAGCAATTTTTTAGGACTCGCCTCTCTCGCACCTATTATCTATAGGCTTACGCAGGCTCGCCTTTAAATTGCATTTGTTCAATTTAATTTGGGATCTGGTATTACTTCTTCAGAGGTTACTTCTGTGTTTTCAACGCTTTCAGTTTTGGCTGCGGCGGCTCTGAAATTTTTCAAAGCATCTCTTGCTTCGTTTTCAGATCTTGCTATATTTACCAAGATTTTTGCAGAAACATCGACGTGAAGTTGAAGCAATACTTCAAAAATACCAAGTGACTTTAGAGGGATCTCTAATGCTACTTTTGTTTGATCTATTTTTACACCATGATTTTCTGAAATGTTGGATGCAATATCTTTTGCATTCACTGAACCGAATAATCTACCATCGTCTGAGCTTTGGGAGATGAAGGTAAAATCTTTACCTTCTATATCAGATGCAATTTTTTTGCACTCGGCCAAATATTTATCATTTTGAGCTTCTAGCTCATGTTTTTTTGCTTCAAAAAACTCTAGGTTTTGCTTTGTTGCTCTTGATGCTATTTTTTGAGGTATAAGAAAATTTCTACCAAACCCATCTTTTACTTCAACTATGTCACCAATATTTCCAAGCTTTTTTCTTGGCTTTAACAATACTACTTTCATTATATAAACCTATTTATTCGTATTAGAAGAAAATGGGAGCAAAGCAAGAAGTCTTGCAATTTTGATAGCTTGCTTTAATTGCCTTTGTTTTTTTGCGCAAACATTTGTAATTCTGTTTGGTAGGATTCTACCACCCTCAGAAACAAATTTGCTAAGCAAATTAGGATTTTTATAACTTACTTCTGGAGATTCTGGCAACGATAGGGGACAACCCTTTCTTCTTTTAAAAAATACCCTACGAGTATTTCTGTCTGCCATTCTTTTTAGAGTTTTTTCTTCGCGGTTTAGATCTTCCATTATTTTCTCTTATATTATAGTGACGTCAATTATATCATCAAATCCATCAGATTTATTTTGAAGGATTGCAGAAGGCTCATCAGAAACTGATTCAACTTTAATAGTCATATGCCTAATTACATCCTCACTGAATTTGAGTTTTCTTTCTAATTCTCTTAATGCCTCAGCTGAGGAATCAGTCGCTATAAGAAGATAGTGACCTTTTTTATTATTACTGATATCATAAGCAAGGTTTCTAAGACCCCAATATTCTGTCTTTAAAATTTTCGACTGAAATTTAGTCAATAGACCAATAAACTCCTCAGTGAGCTTGTCAACGTCTGCACTAGATACGTCCTGCCTTATTATCAAAATTGTTTCATACAATGCCATAAATTCCTCTAAACTATCATAAAATTAGCATGACTCTTTATATCATGTTATTTGTTTTTTGCAACACCAATATCGCAGTTACAACATAAAAAAAATTTTTTTTATTTACACTAGAGAAAATTAACGTTATTTTAACTCCATTAGTGTAGTTTACACAAGCTAATTTAGAGTAAATATTCTTAAGGTTGTAGTTTTATATAGACAAATAACCTATGGTAGTATATACTCAAACGAAACAACAACAAAATATAAATTATAAAGGAATTTTATGACAGATAAACTGCCACCCAAAGTTTTCGTAATAGAAAAGGATGATTTACTAAGAACATCTCTTAGTAATGCAATAGAAAGATATTGGTTCAACGTATTAAGAGCTGCTGACGTTGAGTCCGCAATTAGGCTCATTAAAGTTAATAAGCCAAATATTATTATCTTGAGCACAAAACAATTAGGAGAAGATCCTGTTGAGACAATAAAAATTATAAGAGGTTTTGACGGTTGTTCAGAAATGCCTTTTGTTTTGATGATTGATGAAACAGAAGCTGCGGATACTTTTAAGCCGGTTGATGATGGAAATCTTGCGATAGTTTACAGGCCATATACTCCGAATGAAGTGATGACTTCTATCAAAACATTACTAAGAAAATCAAAACCTATTTTCCAAGATAAAGTAATTAGGTACAAGGATCTTAGCATGGATCTTGCAACATTTAAAGTATATCGTGCAAACCAGCATATTCACCTTGGTCCAACGGAATTCAAAATTCTTCAGCTTCTAGTACAATCACCAAAAACAATTTTCTCACGCCAACAAATTGTAGACTATGTTTGGGGGTTGAACCAGCCGGTTGAGTCCAGAACTGTTGATGTTCACGTAAATAGACTTAGAAGCCTAATTAAAGTTAATGCTGATGAAATTCCTTTCATTAAGACAGTTAGATCTTCAGGATATTGCTTAAATCTACCAGGTGAGCTGGATTAATTTTTTGATATGTTTTGCAATTTGGGGAAAATCTATTTGATTTTTCCTCAAAACAAAGCATTTTCAAAATAGACTTTCCCAAAATTTTCCCACCTCAGAATAAAACTGAGTATTTCTAATTTTTTATATAATTTTCTTGTAAATATTTTCTCTTACTTATGTTGACATAGGATCCTATTAAGTTTAGTATCGTTTTTTTTAATACCAAAACTACAAGGATATACATGAGAAAAACCTTTGCAACAATTGCTACATTAGCGTTATTATCCCAATCTATCTCTGCTCAAGCCGAAGAGCTAAAATCAAAAGATTTCAAGAGATTTTATATAGGAGGTTTTGGGGGTTATTCGAAAACAATAGACAACCATTTTAAGGATAAAAAAACAAACACTACTTTTTATATTAAGGACCCGAGCGTTACTTACGGAGGATTGCTTGGTTACAAAATCACAGAAGATGTTATGGTTGAGTTGTCATTTGAACAAAAGGTTAAGTACCCAGTCGTTATACAGCTCGATAAAAAATATGGCGGCGAAAAGGCAAAATCATGGGCATCAGCTGATGTGTATATGATAAATTTTGTGTATAATTTGAATGATTTTTCAGGAATCCAACCATTTGTAAAAATTGGCGCTGGAATTGAGCAGATTAAATTAAAGCAAACTCAAATCATGTTTGATTTACCAAATGGTATGAACGTTGCCAAACTTAAAACAGCACGACATACATCAAACTCCCTTGCGATGGAGTTTGGAATTGGAGCTTCCAAAAAAATTACAGATGATTTTAGTCTCAATGTTTCAGCGAATCTTCATGTAGCAAAAAATGCAAAAATGAAAGTTTACACATTTAATCAAGACAAAACAACAGCAAACTTTTTAGATGCATACAACGCATCTCGCTTACCCACAGCATCTGATGTAGCATATGATCAAAAAACAGTAAAGCAAACCTTTGGAGTTGGAGAAATCACGGTAGGATTTACATACGATTTGCCGATTTAGAGAAGACCAAGCCTAGATAAGTCTTTGCTAAACTAGGATCATAAAGACTCACCTCTTCTTTACTTATGATATTTTTTTCCGGATATTATAGTTTCTGATCTGTAGATTTGCTCGAGTAGTATAATCTTTGCCATTTGATGAGGCAGGGTGAAAGGTGAAATCGAAATTATCAAATCTGCTTTAGATTTTATTTCTTCGGATAGGCCAAAAGACCCACCTATTATGAAATGCAGGTTTTTATATGGAGGCGGGGTGGCGGAGATTTTTTTGGCAAATTCTTCGCTTGAAAATCCCGTACCTTTAATATCAAGACAGATGAGATAATCATCCTTATCTACCGATTCAAGAAGAATGTTGCTTTCTTTTGTAATTTGCTCATTTTCTGATAGGTGAGATAATGTTTGATAGGGCCTTAAAATTAGTTTAGTTTTAATGAGTTTTAAATAGTGAGATTCAGCCTCCTGAAACTCTCTTTGAGTTTTTCCGATAAAACTAATCAAAATCTTTGGAAACATAAAAAAAATGAAATATTCAAAATTGCCAAGAGTATATATAAAAGAGGAGATAAATACAAATTCTTTGATTGAAATACAGAGTGAGCTTTATGATTATATCATAAATGTTTTAAGGGCTAAGAAAAATTTCCAGCTCAGAGTTTTTAATGAAAAAAATGGGGAATTTTTTGCAGAAGTAAAAATTGAAGGCAAAAATTGCAGACTCCTAATCAAGGAAAAATTTGAAAAACCCCCAATATTAGGGCGAAAAATAACCTTGATAAGCTCGTTAATCAGGCCAGAAAAATTCGAATTAATATGCGATATGGCAACTCAAATGGGAATTTATCGAATAATACCACTTATTACAGAAAGAGTTCAGCAATTCCGGGCTCCTAATTATACTAGGCTAAAAAAAATAATAGAAGAGTCGGTCAGGCAATCTGAGAGACTTGATTTTCCTATATTGGAAGAGGCTAAGACATTTGAACAAATTGATCTTGCCGGATATACACAAATTTTATTTGCAAATGAAAATGAAAAAAATACAGAGCATAAAATAGGCAACTTAGGAGAAAATATAGCAATAATAGTAGGGCCAGAAGGTGGCTTTACAGAAATTGAGGTAAAAAAAATATTACTGTTAGATAATGTAGCGTCTTTGAGTCTGGGGTCATATGTTTTGCGATCGGAAACTGCTGCAATAGCACTTCTTGCAAGGCTGATGTTATTATAATCGAGCAATTTTAGATCCCCTATATTTCTATACTTTTTCATATATTTCTATACTTTTTCATATACTTGTGTATGTTTATTTCCAAAATTAAAATAAAGACAATATGGAAAGATCAGAAATTTCTGAAGAAGAAAGAGTCTCGCTACAAATAGAGCTCGAAACTGCCATAATTAAGGGCTCTCCTATAGAAGTTATAAGGGGGATTATATTAAGAGGAGCTGATGTGAACTGGGAGGGCGAGGATGGAACGACTCCCTTGATGATCGCATGCGAAGAAAATCGACTTGAAATTGCAAAGTTTCTTATCGAAAATGGCGCTGATGTGAATAAATGTGATAAAGACGAGTCCACTTCTTTATCGGTTGTTTCTTTTTATAATTACATTGAAATTGCAAAGCTACTTATAGAGCATGGAGCTGATGTGAATAAAGCAAATAGCAATGGTCGATCTCCATTGCTTATATCATCTATGAAAGGAAACGATGAGATTGCGAGGATATTGATTGAAAATGGGGCAGATGTTAACAATAAGAGTACTAGCGGTCACAGTTCATTGAGCTTTGCGTGTTTTCATGGTAATGTTGAGGTTGTGAAACTCCTTATCATGCGCGGGGTGTATTTCGATAAATATAAGAATAATCCTAATCATCCTTTGGCAATAGCGTGTGGTTGTGCTCACTTTGATATCGCAAAACTCCTTGTAGAGCATGGGGTTGATACTTCTGTTTATATCTATAAAATACCAATAATTTTATATTTAGCCCAGAGTTTTACGGATGCAGAGCCTTCCGAAAGAGATGAAATAGGTCGGCTAATACACCTTCTTCGTTTTGTTAATAAACTCCATGGCGCGACCTATTTTCCTGAATATATGGATGAAATGATAGAGAATATTACCGGAATGAGATATGATGAAAATCAATTTAAGGATTCATATTTCTTTAGGGAGGTAGACCCTTATGATTTAACCCTATCATACCCTAGTGATATGGTAGAAAAAAGGCGACATAACTTTCCGGGTGTCGCTAAAGCTGCTGGTAAATTTTGTGGATGGGTTGACAAAGTGCCAGAAGGGGCTGAGTGTAAAATAATCTCTTACCTTGATAGATACACATATCATAATTTATTAAAAGCAATTCTAGCCCATCACGACCAGCACGAAGGGGATCCTGAGGTAATGATATATCTTGCGGGAGAAGAGGGAATTCAGGTAGATGAGGGCTAGAAGCCCGGGTAAATTCTTTTCATTTCCCTATGTCATTCCCGTGAAAACAGAGATACACTAGATTCCCGCCTTCGCGGGAACGACAAAAAGAGGGAGCAAAAAAACTAAATGTTTATGAAAGCAATGCAAGGTCTCTGACTCTTTCGCCATATTCCTTAAATATACCATTTACTTCGGTTTTTAGCTCAGAATCATCATCAATTCGTTTGTCATTTCTAGAGAGCACAATAGCGCCACCCTTAATCGCCTCAAAAACCTTATCTTGGATTTCCTCATAGCTATGTTTTCCATCGAAATATTTAAATGCGAATTTATCTAGCTCGTTGATTGCAACTCTCTCATGCCTATAATTTGTAACCCAGTAATTTCTTGTAAATTCAGCCTGTACTCTAGCTAGATCTGAAATTTGTGGCTTGCTCTTGATTTTTGCAGCATAAACTGGCTCTTCACTTGTGATTGTTAGGTGACCAGATAGAACCATTTTCATAGTATTTGACGTAAGATCAGGGAGTATGTCTGATGCTGTAGTATTAATTAGTTTTTCCGCAGCGAGTTTTGCGATTTTATCAACCTTGAGAGGTGTTAGCTTGTTCTCAATTAGTGTATATAAAATTGCTTTTAGGTACTTAGATCCCGTTGATGCGGAAATATCCTTATTATCGTTAAAATAAAAGTTTAAAACCTCTGTATTATCTTCAAGATTAACTTCAGATAGAGGTTTTTCTGGTGTTGCTTTTATTGAGATATAAAATTTATTAATATCTTCATTTGTTAGATTGCGGTTTATACGCACTGATTTTTTGCATAATAATGTTGATCTGAATCTTCTATTGGTTACATAATCCATATATTGCTCACTTCGGATAATGTCTTTAATTTCGGAGAGTTTTTCTGCTATTTTTTGCGGTAAATTTCCGACATACATAGAAGATATTGTTGAATCTGCCAGATATTGAAGGCCATATGAGTCTGCTTTTTGCATGAATTCATTGAAATAAAATTGGTGATTTTCATCTTCTAGATGGTCGTGCCTTAGATAATAATCTGGCTGTTGAGCTAATAAATCTGACTCGTTTTTCAGCATAGTAGAATAAGGGCTATTGCTTCCCTCTGTAGATTCTTTTAAAAATTGTAGCAATAGTCTTGCCTGGGCTATTTTTTCGGACGGATTTTCAAAGCCAGCACTGTGATATAGCATCATGTCTCTTATGCTTCTGACCATATTCCAACCAGGAAGCGTGTTGTAACTTATGTAAGCAATCCCGTTTTCGGTTAGATTATTATTTGCTATTTCAAGCATCTTATTTTGAACTTCAACTGGAACCCAAGAAAAAACACCATGGGCAATAATATAATCAAATTTTCCAAAGGACTCATCTACGTCATGAATTGACATATGTTTTAGTTCTAAATTTTTGATCCCGAGTTTGTTTGTTAGGGTTTTGCCCTCTTCAATCTGGACATTAGACAAATCAACCCCTACACACTCGGAGTGAGGATAGCTATGAGCAAATGGCATTAGATTTCCGCCGGATGAGCAGCCAAGCTCAAGAACCCGTGCCTTTGCAAGGGCAGGTGGATTCATTCCAAACAAAACCCCAAGTGTACGAAGATGAGAAGGGGAAGATTGGGGATATGGATTGCTTTCGTATGGAACTTTGTCATATGAATTATTTGTGATCATTTTAGCCTCTGTTTTGAAAAGATTTTACATTTAAATATCAGAATACTCTATCACCAGGTTTTGTTTATGCAACAATTAATAGTGAATATTTTGATTAAAATTTTATGTTATGGCTCAATTAAATATAGGAATCAGAGAAATAAACTAGGATATATAGTTTTTTTTATAGAAACTAATTATAATATAGACTTCCGAGCGCTTTGTGCTTTTTTGGTTTACTTAGTTTGAAAAATCGCAGCCCCATAAGTCATTCCCGCTCCAACTGCACAGGTCAGAATTGTTTTTTTTGAGAACATGTTTTTTTCTTTCAGATAGTTAAGTGCAAGTGGTATTGAGGCAGAGGATGTATTAGCGTGATCTCTTACTGTCAGGACTAATTTTTTCTCTGGAATGTTCATTTTATTTCCAACAGACTCTATTATCCTTGCATTTGCTTGATGGGGGATAAAAAAATCCACATCCTCCATTTTTAAATTTTTACTCTCAAGAACCGCTTCTGAAGATTCTTGCATTTTTTGTACGGCATATTTATATACTTCGCCGCCATTCATTTTTATTATTTGCCTATTTTTATCTTCTAATGTCTTCAAAATGCTGGAAAGCTCTCCGTTTGTTCCAACCAAACTTTCAAATAAAGCATTTTCAGATTTTTCAATTATAACAGCAGCAGCCCCATCCCCAAATAGTACATCTGTAGACCTATCTTCCATTGAGAGTAGGGAGCTCATTCGCTCTGTTGCAACAAGTAACATCCTCTTTGATTTACCAGATGAAATCATAGCGGAGCCAAAATGCATACCGTAAACAAAACCAGAACACACAGCATTTATATCTAAAGAAGGGCAGTCTTTGATTTCAAGGGCGCCAGCAAGGGAGCTTGAAATGGAGGGAAAGGCACCATCTGGTGTGCATGTTGAGACTAAGACTAGGTCTATTGAGTTTTTATCTATTTTTGCATGTGAAATAGCCTCAAGGGAAGCGTGTCTCGCCATTTCTAGAGCGGATACATCAGAAAAAAAACGCTGCGCAATGCCAGTTCGGGAAGAAATCCACTCATCGCTAGTATTGAGCTTTTTCTCTAGAGCAAAATTAGTTATGGGGTTTCCTGGTAAAAAACCACCAACCCCAGTAATCAAGCAAGGCATTTTGCTTTTATTCTTCTGAATCTTCTTCGTCTGTATCTAGCTTGAGAGATAATACCTGACGACCTTTATATTTACCATCAAGCACGTTCATTGTGTGAGGCAGTCTATATTCACCAGTTTCTTTGTCTACAATCACATTGATCCTAGGGAGACTGTGGTGAGATCTCCTCATATTTCTCTTTGATTTCGATGTTTTTTTCTTTGGAACAGCCATTTTCTTTTCCCTTTTAAAAATTTGTTTGTCAATAAGTGAAATAATATATATGATTACACAGAAAAATCCAGCAAATATTTTAAGCCCAGGGGCAGTTTTATGAATTTTAAGTTTTCCACTCAGTTTTTAGCCATTATTTTCCTTTCCCTAATAACTCAATCCTGCCAAATGAAAATCCATAGCGGAACATTAATTACAGATGAGCAGATTAAGTCTGTTGCCATAAAAAAAACCAGTAAAAATGAAGTAGAAGAGAAATTCGGTTACCCAAACGTAATACCGGATTACAGCAAAAATACATGGTACTACATCCACAGAGCAATGACAAAACGCGCATTTTTTTGGCCACAAATTCAGTCTCAAAGAGTTGTAAAACTTGTTTTTGCTGGAGAGCAATTGGCTTCAATAGAGGCTATTGACAATTCTCATGACGCAGAAATTAAAATTGTTGATGAATATATCAGAACTAAAGGAAGCGAGAAAAACCCATTCCAAGAATATATCGGAAATATAGGCAAATTCCACAAAGGAAAAAAGAGAGAACAGAGAAGATAATCTCAATCTTGTAGAAGTGAGAAAATCTAAAACCTTGGTTCTGATTATTCATATGTAATAGAGGAATTTATGGGCATTTTCGCCCGCAGAAACGTAAGTGTATGGGGTATACATGCGTATTGTAGGCGCGAAAATAACGACTAAATTACCTATTAGATAGAAATGTGCACAGAGCCTAGGCCTTAACTGCTAATTTTTTTGTAGATTTTTTGTTTGCTTTCTTGGCAGATTTTACCGGTTTTTTGCTCACCATCACCTCTTTCTTTGGTTTAGAAACGAGAGCTTTAGTCGCGCTCGCCTTCTTATTCGCAGCCTTTTCGTTGGGAGAGCTGTGCGATTTAGTCGCCGGTTTTTTTGATTTAGAGATTTTAGCCTTAGTAATCCTGTGCTCAAACTCAGCATCTTTATTTCTTTTTTTGTGAGTATGAAGGTTGTTTTTAGGCTTCTCCTGCCCGCTCCAAGCATCCCAAAATGCTTTTATTGCACATTTAAATGGGCGCGCTATCACGCCAAATGATCTAGATACGATCGCTGATATAGTAGTCTCTTTACTTGAGCTCATAAATTATCTCCCGGTGCTTAATATTTGTGTGTACCATTTAACGCTATTTCGAAATCGTCATAATTTTCTCATGACGCAATTATGTTATTTTAATATATTTATAACATATATCAGAAGTAAATTATGGAAACAGGTATAATATTTATAGAGCTTTATTGTAAATTTATGACATATATTAGCTAGTTTATCTCTTTCCGTGGATATCTTAATATTCTACAAAAAACTCAGGCCGATATTCAAAATGCATAGTATCGTAATGATGCCATTTTCCGCCCCATATAAAATGATTTTTCTCGAATATTTCGATAATCTCCCATGGAATTTGGTTTTTATATCTGGGAATTTTGCTCATGTCTAATTGATTTACTTGCATATTCAAATTGGGATTATTTGCACGCATATCCCAAAGCCAGTAACTTGAGAATGCTACGTTTATGTCTATAGTCATCCCAAAACTATGAGCACTTAGCCTATTTGTGCCCTCTATATTCCTCCATAAAAAAGTTCCACCAGGGTTTTCTAGGTATTTTGTATATTTTCCGTCCTTATTTAGCTCATCAAGAGAGGCTGAGATGTTTGAAAATTTTTTCGCTACCCCGTTTGCTTGAGTGACTAAAATTTTGTATTGTTGATGAGTATCGTGACTACTCAGCTCTATATTTTTTCCAAATGCTTTGGGCATCCAGTCAATTTCTACAAGATTTTTTTCTACCTCAACTGCGGAGGCGCCGTATATTTTTAAAAAAAACGGAATATAGCGAAACCTTCCTGGGTCAGTCTTATTGGTAGCGAGAAATTCTTCGCTTACTCTCCCGGGTAAATATGGAATCGAAATTTGATCCATCAGACTTGGGTTATTTAGTTTTTTGTCAAAATTTTCACTTATCCTGCCAAGATCCATTTTTGAGCCGTCATAAAACACAAGGCAATTTCCGTCAATCTTAGATACATAGTCAGGATATGCTTTGCAAAAAACATTCGGATCAAGCGCTTGCATAAAATAAATCTACTCTAATTTTGGTTCTTAAAAAATCCAACTTCTCAATTTTCATGAGATTCTGTATGGGCATATTTGCCAATTTCGCCTGTAAGAACCCCATCTTTTGTTTCATTTGTAGATATATGAGAGGAAAAATCTTCCTCAGAGGTGTAATCCTTGAGGCCAAGAGCACTATTTTCTGAGATATTGCCTGTATGTATTCGGGGGGTTATAGACCTACTATTTGCCTCTTCTTTTTCGTTGATCATAAGGGTTTCAAGAGCTGCACATAGTTTTGTTGGGATTTTTCCTGGTGTATTGAAGGATTCTGAATAAGCGCTTCTAATTAATTCACAAAAAGATTCTGGTTTTGATGGGTATCTAGAATCTTTTTCTAAGTTTTCATCTTCAATTTCACTTTTTCCAAGAGGTACACAGACATTCTTATGAGATTCAATGAGATTTTGCCTTATTAATTCATCGTGAAATTTCTCGGCAGCGCTGACTGGTGTTAGAGTTGATGCAAAGCCTTTTTTAGATGGGTTTGCATCGGGTGCAATTTTTTCGTTCCACACAGGAGGAGCAAAAAGAGCTATTGAGCCATTTTTTGAAATAAATGTTTCCGGGGTTTCGTATGTTGTGGCTGTAAAAGCACTTCTCATTTCCTTGTCCTGGCTTAATTTGCTGAATTGGTCTGTGTTTTTTGGGGAATATGTTGAGTTTTGTCGGTAAACTACAGCAATAGAGCCAGAGTCTGCAACAAATACATCATGATTTATGGGGTTACATGCATTTTTTGCATTTAGTAAAGATTGTTGTATTAAATCTCTATAGTCTTCTGGTGTAATTTTATTCTTTATTTCGTGCTTTTTCATTTTTTTCCTTTTGTTTTATAAGTAAACTAATATATAGCTATACAGCGTAATGATTCAACAGGTTAATTAAATATTAGTTACAACAAATCTTGCTAAAAGTCAAATTTATTCCCTAATTTTTCATGAATTATACTTTGTATAAACTCTATAGAATTGCTTGACATAGAAGCGTTATCGGGTTATGGATTAGGGAGTTGGGGCCTCTGAAAAATAGATAATCTCTATATCCTTAAGAGATTATGGCGATTGAATTGATGCCGGTATAGCTCAGTTGGTAGAGCAACACATTCGTAATGTGTGGGTCGGGGGTTCGAATCCCTTTTCCGGCACCATCAAAAATTTCCTCATCTATGAAAAGCCTACAATCTATAGAAAAGCATACACTTTGCGCAAAATCAAAATTATTAAATTTGAAAAAGCGATCTCAGATTATGCAAATCAGTGAATTATAGTAAGCCAGTAGAGCCAAAACCAGCTGCACCCCTTGCTGTTTCTGCTTCATCAAGTTCGCCTTCTTCGAATAAAATTGTCTTATGCTCCGAGATAACCATTTGTGCTATACGCATATTATTTTCTACGATAAATTCTTTTTGCCCTTGGTTTATTAATATAACCTTCACCTCTCCTCTGTAATCTGCATCTATTGTACCTGGGCTATTTAAAACTGTTACACCATTTTTTGCAGCAAGGCCGGATCTAGGTCTAACTTGAGCCTCGTATCCAGCTGGTAAAGCAATTGCAATGCCTGTTGGTATAATTTTTACCTCACCAGGATTTATTATAATGTTTTCCCCTATACATGCGCATAGATCTAGTCCAGCGCTGAGGCTAGATTCGTGTTTTGGAATAATTGCATTCTGGGATAATTTTTTGATTCTTACATTCATCATTTTATTAGCTTTTTAAGTTTAGTAATTCTGTCTTTGTAATCGAAAATCCTGATTTAATCCACTGATTTTCCAAAAATTTTTTTCTGACGCCAATTTGTAGGCCTTTATAGCCCATTTCCATTATTTCCTCACTGGAGACTGGCATTTTAGGGGCCTGCTCTTTCATTGTAATAAATGAGCGAAAAACATCCTCTTCCTCTATTTTTCCGAGAGCAAAGCTAATTACCAGGAAGTTATTTATATATTTATGCTTATAGTACCATGATTTGCAAATTTCTAAATAGACATATTTTTTTGTCTGAAGCTCTAGAATTTCATCTATAAAATCAAAATGATGTTCAAAGGACTCTATTTCGGCTCCGGAAAATTTGGATATTTTGAGCACCTCCTTGGCTTTTACTTTACCGCAAGGAAAAAATAGAAATGCTATTCGCAATGATTTAAGATCTATAATTTCAAGATCCCATTTGCTACTTATGCTCCAGAATTTTTTCTCAAAATTCAAAAATCCGTCTAATATAATTTCGCAGCTGGGAAAAATTTCGCCCCACAGAGCCGCATCTTGCATCGAGAGGAATATAAATTCTATATTTTTGGGGCAGGATAAAATTTTGACTATTTCTTTATGAATCCTTTCTTTGGATAATATTGCAATCCCACTTGAGGATTCTTTTGATGCGGCGAGGCCTTCTGGGTCAATTTTAGAGCCATAATATCCAGTGAATCTAAAAAAGCGTAATATTCTTAAGTAATCCTCTTTGATTCTACTTTTCCCATCTCCTATGAATTTTACGCATTTATTTTGTAAATCTACATGACCATTATGATAATCATATAAAGTTTCTGTGAGTGGGTCATAGCTCATGGCGTTGATAGTAAAATCTCGTCTTTTAGAATCAGACTCGAAACTATTTGTATATTCCACAACCGCTCTTCTTCCATCGGTTTTTATATCCTCCCTTAAGGAGGTAATTTCAACATAACCTGTTTTGGTAATTACTGTTATAGTTCCGAAATCTATACCAGTTGGGATTACATTATAACCCCCATTTTTTAAAATTTTTGTAGCGCCAATTGGGTCTGTTGCCACTGCAATATCGATATCAGAAGACCCTATACCTATTAACCCATCTCTGACAGCGCCTCCGACAATTCTTGCCTCTACCGAGTTTTCTTGGAATAGTTTTATAATTCCTTGAATTTCTTTGTTATTCAAGTCTATTTTAATTTTCATATTTAATAATCCACAAGAATCAAGGATGCACAGAACCTAATATAATATTGTTATATCACATCTATTTTGATATGTCACGAATGCGATAATTAGGATATCTGAATGGCTATTAATTTTCGGAATCACTACTTGATATTAAGTGCCCAGTCAGGCTAGTTATATAATAGTCAAAAGATTCTGGATTAATAGTCCCCGTAGTATCTGGCTCAAATGCGCTAACTTCTAAATCCATTGCTTCTGGGTTTGTATCATATTCTATCATATCTGATTGAAGGCTATTTAACTCATCAAATTGCAATTTGATAATAGGAGGTAAGGCACTTCCTAATAAATTATGCTCTTCCTGCATTATTTTGATATATCGATTTACAAGTGCTTTATTTATCTTGTATCCTGTAAATACTGAATTTCTTAGATATATTAGTATATCCTTCCAATATTCCACATCTGTTGTATTCGCATCTATTGCCTGTTTTAATGTTTGGCTTATTTCAGGGCAAATTTCATCTAAGTGGTTTAGATTGATAATCGGAGAAGGATCTTCTTCGCCCGCAGTCAAACATTCTATATATTCTTTGATAGCAACATTAAGAGGCGGGGTCATTCCTTCTTCTTGGAAAACACGATATTGAATATTTGAGATTACATCATAAAATATCTCTACCTTCTCATCTATTGCCTCATATAAAACTGACTTTAGCTTTGATCCATCTGGCATTTGATTAATGCGATCTAGTATAAGGCTTGCATTATCATACAAGATTTTGCCAACATTAAAAAACTTCTTCTTGTGGATATCTTGGAGGTATTTAGGCAATAATCCGCCCGCAAATTTGGAACAAAGCTTCTCAAAATCTTCTGAATTAAATAACGTATTATTTGTGATAAATTTTTTCGATATTATCTTATTAACTTGATAGCCTATCTTCTCAGGGTGTCTTCTACAAAATGCAAAAAATTTTGTTAACCTATCTGGCGTCGCGCGATCAAATAGGTCGGCTGAAAGGGTAGTGAATTTATCAAGCGGATTCAAGGTGTTTTTTATGTTACTTACAAAATCTGACTTAAAAAAATATATATGTTTGGTGGTTGCATATATCTTCCTAAATTCTTCGTTGGTTATTTTTGACAAAAAGCTCAATTTGTTGATTACCGCTCTAAGGTTGTCCAGTTTTCTTAGGGGTAAAAATATTTGTTCCCAAGCTTCTGAAGGTGGGTATTCAAATTGGCTGTCATTTTGACTTACTCTTTCAGATTTATTAAGAAAAGCTCCTGCGCTAAATAAAGAGTGAAGAGTCAGCAGACACCCAATTCTTTTCATCAAAATAGCGCTCTCAGAACCCGGAATATCTGTGTAATTACTTGCAAGCACTTGTTTTAGAATGGTGTTTAATAGAGGTTGTTTAGAACTGAAAAATATTAATTCTTTAATATATAAATCTTTGGATGCAAGGCTAGGGATTTCTTTGTTATAAAAATTAGCCGACGATCCGTGAATTGATATATACCCAATTTTTTCTGCATCTCTCATTCTAGCTCCGCATGCAACAAGGTAATCCAGTACTTTAACACTGCTATTTTGTGTGCTGGCTCCATACAAAGGAGAATAAGAGTTTTCAGGAGTGAAATTTGGGTCTAGATCGTGCGATATTAAAAGTTTTAAAACTGATAGACTATTGCTTGTAGCAGCAATATGAATTAATGACACTGGAAAAGTGTCAATCATCTGAACCAAACTCCCATGATCATCTAATTTAAATTTGTGAAAGAGTGGGCCCTTCCAAGAGTCGAAAATATTCACCCCTCGATCTATGAGAATTTTCATAGAATCCACGCAATTTATCTGCGCAGGTACCACTGCTAGTTCATGAAGATCGAGTGGTAAATTAATATCACATGCTTTTTTAAGCATTGTTAAGAAGAGAGACTCCCCCCTTCCTTTGCTCAAAGCCGCATCTGCTTTTGCTAATAATTGCGATTTTGATGAGCGGTGGTAATACATATTAAAAGAAGATTCTCCTTCGTAATTTTTTATAAAAGGATTTGCTCCAATTTGTAATAAATATTTCGCTTGTTCATAAGCCTCTTTCTTGTATTCGATACCTTGACTCTCGCACATTGTCCGTAGGGCTTTATGGAGTGGAGTATAGCCATATTTATTTCTGAGATTAATATCTAGCCCAAGGCCAACTAGGTATTCAATAAGTTCCACATTCCCTCTCAAGCATGCTTGATGCAGTAAAGAATTCCCATCTTCCTCAATTGCGTTATAAGACCACCCCTCTTCTATGAGCTCTTTTAATATTTTAAGAGCTTTACTTCGCCCAAAACCTAATACACAAAAAGGAATATAATTTCTGACTCCCTCAAAGTACTTATCGTTTTTGATTTGTGAGCATAAATATTTAAATATAGGATTATTATTTACAATTAAATCAGCCTGAAATATAAACTTATATTTCTCTCTGAAGGTATCAGCTTGATATTTTATTATAAAATCCACACATCTCATTTTAAATTCATCTGTAATATAAATGTGATTTATTACAGAACAAAAGCTATCTGGTAACATCTGGGCGCCGGATTCAAACAGAAATTGCACCAATTCTGGGCTACCATGCCTTGCTGCGCAGGTTAAAGGGGTATTCTGAAAAGAACCTAGGAGATTCACGTCTGCACCCCTTTCGACCAAAAGATGCACCATTTCTTCGTTATTTGCGAGGATCGCAGCAATCAGAGGTGTATCGCTTTGACCTTTTTTTCCTTCATCTGATGCTACTATATTATCTTCGGAGGCAGAGACTCGCGCGGTGTTGTCTTTTTTTAAAAAAATTCTTCCAAAGTCATTTACTATTAAATTATTTGTATAATTCAAAAGCATCTTGGTCATTTCCTTATCACCTTTTAGGACGACTAAAGGCAAGGGGCTTCCTGCAGCTGAATCCGAGTAAGGGCAGACACCCTGCTTAAGAAGATATTTAAGAATATGAATATGACCCAAATCACAAGCAATATCTATTGGCCTTTCTTGTAAAGGATTTAATTTTTTCTCTAAATCAGCTCCGTGACGGGTAAATAGTTTTAAAAGCTCAAGGTTTCCATTGCGGCAAATATTGAGCATGGATGCATTACTCTTAGGTTTTACTCCCTTCTCAAGCATTATAGCGACCGCGCATTTGAATGATCTTTCCGTTGCGGTTTTGAGCGCATTATTATTCGCACGCTCATTTGCTGCTGCATCTGCAATTATGGGATCAACTTTTGTTGATATGAACGATAATTCATCGTCGTTGAGTATATATTCAGAAATAATATTACTTGCTATGTTATATAAGCCTAACTTTTCTGTAGATGATATACTTGAATATGAAGCCTTTCTTTTTTTTGACATTGTGGTAAAATAAATTGATATAAAAAAGAATAATACAGAAAAATATTATTAAGTCAACTTGAAAGTTTGGTGTGTACAAGTTCATATCATATGAGACAAATTACGCCGCTAGAATTTGTTCATAATACTCCATTGGAGTTCGCCCCTTCAAGCTAAAATGTGGTCTATATGTAGTATATTTATGCCATTATAAAATTAACCACATATACATTAATTAGGACAGGTTTCACCGCTACTTGTTTTGCAAGAAGTCAAGGTTGATGCCCATTTACCATCATAATTACATTGTCTTTTTGAATTGCCAATTAATAAGCATTCGGAATTTGTACAAGAGCCGACCCCAATTGACCCAGCCTTTGTTTTTGGGTATTTAACACCGTTTGTTTTAACTTCGTTGCAATATTTAACAGGAGGGGTATAAGTACTCGGAGTATCCCCGTATGTATTTTTTCTCCAGGTATCCCACCACCAGCACTGTGGATCATCAACGACCCCAAACTCATCTAATACTAACCCCTGACTACATTTATACCTCCACTCATCGAGATTTTTGATACTAGAGGATATACATGTTGTGGACGTATTGTAAATAGGTCCAAAAGATGATGTATTAGTTGAGGTATTTAAATCACACATTCTTGTTGAGTTCGCAACTCTGAGTTCATTTTGCCTTATTCTTCTCTCTTTTTCAAGATCAGACATGTCTGATGTAATCTCGTAATTAAATGGATTATAATAACTAATATATCCTGAAGGACATTCCGCATTAGAAATAGTACCCACTCTTGCTTTGGACCATTTTGCATAACCAGTACCGGCACTAACTGTTGTTATTTCATCGCAATATATATCTATTAATGGTATGCAAGTATTTGATGTAGTAATTTCTTCGAATTTAATATTATTATCTTTATCCATGTAGCAAGTTCTTGGAGTTAATGATGTTTGTCCCAAAGGAGGCGCATATCCATCTTTACATTTGCCTTGAGCATCTTGCCCAACTTGAGTTTCTGGCCAGTCGGCATATCCAG
>JANRMF010000017.1:0-2931 GCA_033761815.1 Rickettsiaceae bacterium | reverse complement strand
CTGATCTTAATCTAGATGATCTTATAGGTATTTTTTACAGATATAAGATTGATATGAAGCAGCTCAAGCAGTTTTTAACAAAAAAGAATAGGACATGGTTCTATGAGAATAAAAAAGCTTTTTGGCATAAGCGGGTTTTTGGAGAATGATCAGTGAGTATCATATTGATTTGCATGCCATCACGGTTTTATGCAGAAAAAGATAAAGAACTTTTTTTGTATGGTCGCAAGAGATTTTTGTGCTTTTTTACATTCATTTTTTGTAGCACGATTCATGCGATAGAAGTAATTGATTTACCCATACCGGATTTGAGTGATGCAAGAATTATTCGTTATTCTACTGGTCTGCGTCCCTATCGTGCTTCGGGTATACGGCTTGAGGCTGAAAGTATTGGGGATAAACTCATTATTCATGATTATGGGCATGGTGGTGCGGGTATTTCACTCTCATGGGGATGTGCGCAAGAAGCTGTGCGTATTATGGAGCAGCACAAAGATCATCAAGAATCCATTGCTATTATTGGAGCGGGAGTAATTGGGTTGACTACCGCTCATCTGCTCAGTGATCAAGGTTATGCAGTCAAAGTATATGCACGAGACTTTGTGCCATTTACCACTTCCAATAAGGCAGCTGGACTTTTCACTCCCGGGTTTGGGCTAGGAGCATTTGAGGAAGTTTTAGCTGGGCGTTTGAAGGCTTATTCGTATGCAAAGTATTATGCGCTTGCCACAAGTGTCAATCCGGAATTTCGTGGTGTGCATATCAGAATAGCATATGAAGAAGAGTATAATGTAAAAATGGAGGATGCATCACCCGATCTCCATGTGCTGGTGCGCGTTAATGGTGCTACAAAAGTATGCATAAAATCGGAGCGGCTTGTTTTTGATTTAGACCTTTATTTACAGGATCTTTTTTATCAAGCTCAAAATAAGCATATTTCCTTTGAGCAAAAAAATATTGTTTCAATCGCTGATCTGCTCGCATTACCTGAGGCCATTATTTTTAATTGTACCGGACTCGGTTCGCGAGAATTATTTCATGACGTTGATCTGATTCCTATTAAAGGGCATTTGATAGTGTATGAATCTCAGCCGGGTATTGATTTTGTCATCAGTAAATTTCATCAAGAGAGGGATTCTTTTTTCTCTCTTATTCCGTGGGAGTCTCAGTTGCTCCTGGGTGGCACGCTGGAAGAGGGCATTGAAGATCTGGATATTGATGAAGAAAAACTTGCGTGCTTGCGCCGAAATGCAAACGACTTCTTTAGCCTATAAAACAGGTTCAAAACTCCATATTTAATCATGGCATCTGCTTGACAAGTAGAAAATATATGTTAATCTTATTTTATGATTAAATACACGCCCAATACTAACCAATGTCCAAATGATAGAGCTTCTCAATGGAGGGATTCTTATATGATTTTTAAGAGATTTTTTATGCTAACTGCCTTACTGATCGTACCAGCTATTTCTGGTATGGAAGGGGCTTTTAAAAAAGCAAGAACAAGTTCAGTTGAAGTGGTAGGGAGTCATCCCTCGCTCAATAATCATCTGATTTGCATACAAAATTTGGATGTTGATGGCCTGAGCGATTTGTTTGAAAGCCATGGTATACGGGCGCTAACAAACGATCAAAAAAATTATTTGTATAGATTGGCAAAAGAAAACGAATCTCAAATAGCTTCTATGTGTTCATTCTATCGCGCTTCAAACGGGCTCGGAAGAATAACTGACCTACAAACGCCATTTGGAGAACAACTTAAAAAAGCGAAACAAGTTTCTACCCTTCTCTATGCGGCTACATTTTTCCCTGAATTTAAATTTCCCCAACCATTCTTTGGCCCTCAGCCAAAGAAAAATGATCTGCGCCCATCACTAGATAAAATCCTTGAGGCGTTAATTATGAATGAAAAGAGTAAAATATCTGTTTGTTGTTTCCATCTTACCCTTTATAATGTTGCAAAATGTTTAATTGAACAAAAGAAGCAAGGGGTGAAGGTTGCTTTAGTAACCAATCGCCAACAAGGCGAATCAGCTCCGTTGCAAGGCCTTTCACATTTATTAGATAATGGGGTTAAAGTATATGCACCTTGCTCTGATAAATTTGAAACCAATCATCATAAATTTGTTATTTTCTCATCAAATCTATTCAACAAACCATTGCTTTGGACAGGATCATATAACCCGACTGGGCATTCAAATGAGAATTCTTGGGAAGATGTGATTATTATTGATGATGAGGAAGCTGTCTTTGCTTATTATGATCGATTCCAAGAGATTAAAGATGCAAGTAGAAAGCTTGAACTTCCTCAGCTTCAAGAAAATCTAAAGAAACAGCCTTCGCATTATTCTTTACGAAATAATAATGTGCCAAATAATTTGTGGTAGTAGAGGATCTTTTGTGCGGATTTAAATTATGGTTATAAATGGAGTTCGGTTATGTCTTTTAAAAAATTATTCATTTTAGCTTCCTTGGTACTTGCACCAACAATTCTTGTTGCCATGGAGCCTAATCATAGTCATCCGCGTCTTCTAAACCTAAATGCCTTGGTAAGCGCGATCGAGAAGGGAATTCGGGGCCATGCCCTCATAGGGGTTGGAGAGATGTTGAATAGTCCTAATGCTGGAGCGCTCAGTGAAGAGCAGTTTGACCAACTTTACGTATTGTCTAAAAATATTTTTAAAAATCTTCCTGATAATCATGTGAGTTTCACAAGAGCTAGTAACATAGATAGGCTGCTGTATTTTTGTGTATGCCTAAAGGGGTTGAAATTTCCTAAAGTGCTTTTTACCCCAGTTCCATATAGAGATCTTGTGAGTCCAACTTTGGCTCAAGCTCTCGGGGCACTGATTCTGAATGAATCGCATAGCGTATCTGTTTGTTGCTATCACTTGACTCTGTTTAATATTGCAGAGGCTTTAGTGGCGTGTA
>JANRMF010000016.1:0-3851 GCA_033761815.1 Rickettsiaceae bacterium | reverse complement strand
GATACTCAGTTGTGCAATCGTCCACATTAACCTGTATAATCTCTGGTAGTGAGTAATTATGATTCGTTTTTATGTAGTTGATTATGTCTAAAGCTCTGGATTTTACTGATTTGATAAATAATATATATTCTTTATCTGAAACAATATTACCCTGCCAATGATAATGGCTATCTATTGCCTGAATTTGCACGCAAGCTGCTCTCCTCGACTCCAAAAGCCCGGATGAAATCTTGGTTGCAGTATTTTGATCATTTGTTGTTGTTTGAATTATTACAGCAGATTCTTTCATGTTTTTACTTTAGATTTTTCAATATAATAATATCTTTTGAGAGTTTCATCAAATTCGGTAAATTTGATTACTTTCCCGCATTCTTCAGCAGAGGTTACACCAAGATCACTAATACCGCAAGGGGTAAAGTTGTTATATTTGTTTAAATTTGTAGTTAAGTTCACAGCAACTCCGTGATATACAACCCATTTTCTAGCCCTGATACCTATTGCTGCAATCTTTTTATCAAGCTTATGTCCATGATTATTCCCGGATTTTGCATAATCTTTAGTCCATATTCCAACATGATCCTCCCTCCTGAATGAGTAAATTCCAAACTCATTTAAAGTAGCTATAATCCAGGAATGTAAAAAGTTGATATATTTTTTTAGGTCCTTATTCCACGGCGCCTGATTTAAATCTATCACTGGGTAAATTACTCTCTGACCCCTTCCATGATATGTAAGCCTGCCGCCTCTGCCAGAATATATAATATTCATATCACCTGGTATCTCAGAAGGGTTGGTTCCAGTGCCAGCGGTTATAACATCTTCGTGCTCTGCAAGAAAAATAGAATCAGCCTGAGATCCATCTATAACCTTACTGACAGCCAGTTCCATCTCAGCAATCACAGTTTCATAGCTTTTATTTTGATCAGCTAAATACCACTGAGTCTTATCAAAACCAGGCATCTATCGTTTTATAATCAACTATAGGTGTATTTTTAGTGTAGTAATACTGCCCAATATTTTCGAGTATGCCGAAAATCAAGCTATCTTGTATATTTTTCTGATTTTTTGCAAAAATTTTCTCAGCCTCGCTTTTATCTACATATTCTTTGGTTACCTTAAAAATATATACTACATCGCCAGCATAAATAGGAGAGGACAATTTGCCTACATCACTCTCAAAAATTTTGGCATTTAATTGGCTTTTTTCCTTACTGTCTTCTTCTGTGAATTTTACATCCACAACTTTAAATTCTTTCTTATTTAACTGAGCTGCGCTCTGCAGACCGTCTTTTTCCGCCTTAGCTATAAATTCTTCCACTGATTTCTTGTTTTTTTGCTCTAAAATCTCTTTTGCATAAAGATCTGACGCTGATTTTTTAACCGACTCAAAAGGCGCTACTTGGCTTGGACTAATCCCAACCAACCTAAAAAGTAATATATATTTCTTATCCTCTTCATCTAGCGGATAAGAAACTTCATCTTGATTCATGCCAAAAATTTGATCCGAAAATTTTGAGAATGTTTTGTTGCTGGCAAAACCTTTTGCATCTGCGGCACTATCTTGAATTTTGACCTTATATCTTCCAGCAATTTCATCAAGACTATCTCCCCCTGCAACAGAATCCTCTATGGACTTAATTTCGTCAGCAATATATCTTAACCTGGAATCTTGATCTACCTCCTCAAGATTAATAAATCTACTATAAGGTATGGTGATAAATTTTACCGCCCTACTCTCCTCGGACTGAAATTTCTCCAAATTTTTGCCATAAAATTCCCTGAGCTCCTTTTCTTGAAATTTCAATTCATTATCTGGTAACTTATCGCTTAATTTTAGAGTAACAAGTTCTGCAACTCTATGTGCAGACTGAGCTTCTGATGCTATAGTTTTATATAATTTTGGAGCGTAAACGCTTTTTGCGGTAACAGACTCTAGTAAGTTTTTTGCTATATTAAGCCGGAGATCTTCATAAAAATCCTGCTCGGATATATGCAGTCTTGCAAGAAAATTCTTAAACATATAGATGTCAAACTTCCCATTTTCGTCATGAAATTGACTGGATGACTTAATCTGACCAGCAATAATCTTATCGCTTATACTAACTCCTACATCCTGAACCCACGCGGCGGAGATTCTCTTTTTAATCAAACTAAATAGTACCAAATTTTTAATATTAGCTTTTTTCTCTGGCGTCTCTTCAAGCCCCTCATTCATCATGCCGGCACTCTCCCTTAGGGATCTGCTAAATTCACTAAGCTTGATATTTTTTAATGAAGCAAATTTCACAATATCATAATCACCCGAGGATTTCATTAAATCTAATATTGCTGCGAATACAAAAATCATAGCTATAATAACAACGCCAATTTTTGCAATTGGTCTATCGACTAAGTGTCTAAATCTTCTTAGCATTTTAATTTCATTTTCTATTTGCAGATAAAAATAGTACTGTATCATGATCTTAGCAAGAAGATAATTAGAGAAAATATGAGATATGTAATTGCAAATTGGAAAATGAACCTGCCAAACACCGATATAGCTGAGTATGTAGGGCTACTTGAGCAGCAAAATACAAAAAATCTGAGGGTGATGATTGCGCCCCCTTCTCCTTATTTAGTCCCCCTAAAACAATATGCTAAAGATTGCATCATAGCATCCCAAAATATCTCATTAAATCAAGAAGAATCAGGTGCATACACAGGCCAGATAAGCGCGAAATTTCTAAAACATCATATAGGGATAGATTTTGCAATTATCGGACATTCAGAAAGAAGGAAGTATAATAATGAGTCAAATTCTGATGTAAAACAAAAGCTTATTAACGCTGTAAATGCGAAAATTACCCCAATTATTTGCATCGGGGAAGATAGATCATCCAGAGATTCCGGAACTTGGGACAAGTATTTACGCAATCAAATATATGAATGTCTGCCACTTGATGACCAAGATATTATGGAAAATAACATAATAATAGCTTATGAGCCAATATGGGCAATAGGAACTGGTCTATCCGCCCCTGCGGATGAAATTGAGAAAACTATAAGCTATATATATAAAACTGTATCTGGACTTGCAAAAAATGTAAAAATAATCTATGGTGGTTCAGTTAATAGCAAGAATGCTGGGTTTGTTAGGGATACGGAATATCTCTCAGGCTTTCTTGTAGGAAAAGCATCCCTAGATGCTGAAGAATTTAAAAAAATCATTAAAAATTATGCTTAATATACTTTTAGTTGTGCAAATCGTTATTTCTTTATTGCTGATTGTAGTAATACTTATCCAGCGCACTGGCGCAGATAGCCTAAGCGGCCTTAGTGGCGGAGGAAATACTGGGGTTATGAGCGCAAGATCCGCGGCAAATTTCCTGACAAATGCAACAATAGTTCTAGCTGCATTGTTCATTCTAAATTCTATCTTACTTGCGAATCTCTCGTCAAAACTAGCAACAACGAAACACAAAGTCACAGAGCAAATTCAAAAAGAAGATGCGCAAAAAGAATTAGTTCCAGAAGTAGATTAGGGGTATCTATAGAGACCAAATTCACAATCTGGAGAATAGGTCATCGCCGTGAAGAGCCGTGCCATCCCCGTGCAAACAGAGATCCATGGGTTTTCTTATGGATTCCGGCCTACGCGCACTAGTGTCCGGGGAAAAATTAACTTTATTGTCATATTAATTGTACCCCAAATGATAACTGTTATTGGTTAGTTTTATCAGGCTTCTTTTCTCTCCCGATCAACCCCGTCATCCTACTGCATATCATAATCTTTATCCACGACATTAAGTCTATCATTCTCTCAAACTTTATCATGCAATTTGCTTTAACCTCAGTTTGACGTAAGAGCCATA
>JANRMF010000015.1:0-6825 GCA_033761815.1 Rickettsiaceae bacterium | reverse complement strand
AGGTAGCGACCTTTTATATTGAATGTATCGTCTATATCTCACCGATGCTGCAAAAGCAGTTAGCCCGACTATTACAAGAGAATATGTAGTTGCAATAACAACCGGGTAAGAAGCTAAGTACACAAAAATAGGTGTAGTGAGTATGGACCCCCCTGCCCCCACTATTCCAAGCACCATGCCCATAAGATATAAGGCGCAATAAGTCAAGGTCTCATTCATAATTTATACCGAGGAAATTTTGCAGCATATATATTTTGCGCATCTTAAATATTATTAATTTGTTATGAATTCATGATATTAATTTTAGTATTATGAAAGAATCAGACTCCTGTTGCAAGGGATAATTGCTTTAAGCTTACTAGAATTTCTCTACTTACTTGTTTATTCGCGTGATATTTTCCCCGGGATTCATGACTATCCAGCCCCGCAATTCTTTCTGCAAGCTTTACATATCTGTGTTTCATGTAAAAATTCACCTCGGATGATATTTTGCGCACTAAATCTCTTTCCTCAAAGCTCGCATCTTTAAATGCGGCAGAAAAATTAGTCATTACTCTATTAAATGCAGCTAAATCACTAACTGTATTTTGCAGCACCTCATTCATATCATGATTATCCCTAATTCTGGATGATTTTGGTAGTGCGTCTAGGAACCTACTTAAGTGCTCAGATGAGGCTTTATCAAACCTTGATCTAAATTGCGGATGATTTTCGGCAATATTGTGACCGATATCCTTAAATGCAAAACTCATATCCTCTGCGACTCCCTTTCTATTGTTTAGAGAAGATAAGCCATATAAAACATCTCCATGTTCCATAGCTCTTTGCGAGAAATCTTTTTCATTCAAAGATTTTACACTAATTATCAGACTAGTCAGACTCCTATCAAGACCCTCTACCTCTCTTATCATTTCTCTCATCTCTGTAAGGTCTTTTTCTTTAAGGCCATGATTTGCTATGACTCTTTCTGCCTTGTGAGTGGTATTTTGTGTTTCTTTATAAAAACTATAAATCTCATGACCAAACTCTAAAATCTGAGCTGCAAGAATTAATACAGCCGGAGCTACGCCAAAATAAGCCAAAAATGCAACAGTAATTAAGACAACTAGTATTATCAAAGTTGTCCTCATAGAATCCATGACCTCTCTCTCACCCGGCTCTCTTTCTTCTCTATCTGTATGATTTCTGTCATTTTCGCCATGATTATCAATGATTTTATACCCATCCTGTAAAATTTCACCAGTTAGTTTATGCATTTCTTCTAGCGATTCAAGGCTTCCATCCTCAGATAATTCAGAAATTATATTAAGCTTTTCAAACATTCCATCTTCGAATTCTTCTACAATGGATTGGCATTTTTTTGATTTGCTTTTTTTGGATTTAGATTTAAGGATTTTAAGAGCCGCTCTACCAAGCATACCTACTGCTTTTTTATATTTCGATGATAGTAATTTAGCCTTCTCTAAGCCAATTAGGAGCTGGTCTATCTGATCTCTTCCGAGCTTTAATGACTTCAAAATTTCAGGAGAAATTCCAAGACTCCTTAATTTATTCTTGATTATAAAATCTGACGCAAATCCTAACTTTGTCACATTCAACCCTTCTTCTTAATTACAAATGCACTGGTGTACTATATAATGTTACAAAAAAAAGTGAAATATGTGAAGTTTTTATTTAAAATTTATAGATTATATATTGGCCATCTTGCTTTTGGGCAAAAGTTTAAGGGGGTGAACTCGCCTCTTGTAAATTTTTCCATACCTGCCCATGCTACCATAGAAGCATTATCCGTACATAAGTTAATAGGAGGAGAAATTAGTTCATAATTCCTTTTTTTTAGAGTGGTCTTAAGGCTATTCATCAAATATTGATTTGCTGCAACCCCTCCAGAGATTACTAATTTCTTGTTAGAAAAATTTTTTTCATACTCATGCACAGCTCTTAGAATCTTATATTCTAAAATTTTTAATACAGTAAACTGAAACGAGGCGGATAAATTTTCTAAAAAATTCTCATCCTGAAGTTCTGACTGTTTTTGTATCAATATTCTAACTGCGGTTTTAAGACCGGAAAATGACATATCGCAAGCTTCCCTGTCGCACATTGGCATCGGAAGTTTATATTTGTTCGGATCCCCCGTGGAAGCGAGCTTTTCTATAATCGGCCCGCCAGGATAATCAAGTTCCAGCATTTTTGCAACTTTATCAAAAGCCTCCCCGAGAGCATCATCCATTGTTTGTCCAAGTAACTGAAAATCCCCGACATTTTTTGCTATTAAAAATTGACAATGCCCACCTGATATAAGCAGCAAGAGATAGGGAAACTCTATATTATGTGTAAGCCTTGCAGTTAGGGCATGCGCCTCAAGGTGATTTACCGCTATAAAAGCTTTACCAGTGCAAGATGCTAAGGCTTTACCAAACATTGTTCCCACAATCACCCCACCAATAAGCCCAGGACCCCCAGTAGCTGCTATTGCATCAATTTCTTCCATTGAAACATCAGCAACTCTAAGCGCCTCTTTAATTGCATATTCTAGATAATTCATATGAGCTCTTGATGCAATCTCAGGTACCACGCCCTTATAAGGCATATGCTCTTTAACCTGAGACAGAACGATATTAGATAAAATTTTGCGGTCTGAAGTTACAATAGCTGCCGCAGTATCATCGCAACTAGACTCAATTCCGAGAATAAGGGTCATTTTTATAATTTGAGTTTAATTTTCGGGATTGTTTGGTTCATCTTATCCAAAACCTCTTTTGTAATATTTAAAGATTCAGAAGCATATAAAACATTGGTGGAGGGCAGCACTAAATCGACACCATGACGTTTGGATATTGACTCAATTATTTTTAGAGCTATTTCATTTACCTCATTTATTGCAGTAGCATGAGCCTGCTCTAATTTCAACTTCTCTTCTTGCATGGATTTTTGCGCCTTTGTGACTTTTGCATCAAAAGCTGTTGCTTTTACTTCAAATTCTTCTGGTTTTAACTTATCCTTTAGTTCCATGATATTTTTTTCTTCCGCATGCAAATCTGCTTGAATTTTTGCAAATTTACTTTGTAGGTCTTTTGCGATATTTTCCGTTGAAGCCCTAACATCTATCATAGCTGTTGAATTATCCATTATAGATTGTACATTAACAACTGCAATTTTTGCAGGTGATTTGAATGCAAAAGCATCCGAGCAAAAACTACTAAGTGCAAGAAATAGGGTTATTATTTGTAGTGAATATTTACTCATAAAGTACTATAAATTTGACTTCATTCTACCAAAATACAAAAATTTAACAAGAGGATAAATTTATATGATAATTTCTATAGCCTCAGATCATGCTGGGTTTGATCTAAAAACTCACTTAATATCAGAGCTAAAAATTAGCGGAATTAGCATTATTGACTCAGGATGCTATGATACCTTTTCTTGCGACTATCCTGATTATGCAAAAAAAACATGCAAGGACGTCATTGACAAAAAAGCTTCTTTTGGAGTGCTAATATGCGGAACGGGAATAGGCATGTCCATTTGCGCAAATAAATTTAGCGGGATTAGAGCTGCTTTATGCACAAATGAACTTATGGCAGAAAAGGCGAGACAGCATAATGATGCTAATATTTTAGTGCTAGGAGCAAGAATTACTAAAAAAAATGAAGCTGTTAATATTTTAATTAAGTTTTTAGAAAGTATTTTTGAGGGCGGTCGCCATCAGATGCGTTTAAACAAATTTGCTTAGTGCTATTTTGATAGGGGACTTTTGAGTAAATAGGCAATTTTTAGGAGAAGCATTATATCATTTTCTATTGTGCTAGCTTCGTGTTTTGTTAAATCGTGATTAGGCTCTACTACTACAATCATAGTTAGATAAGTATGCTTAAAGATAACAACATTAGTTTTATCATTATGTTTGAGTCTTTTGATTCCAACCGAGTCTGTGATTGAATTTGAAAGATCCATTAGGTCAAGTATTTGCGAGTCTGTAAAATACTTATTGGATGTTGCGCTTTTGAAGGAAGAGTACTTAACTTCATTTTGAAACTTAACATAGACCATATCAAGGCAGAAATACATTATAATTTCATCTATAATATATTGGACAGAATCTGATGTGTAAGTCCTTAAGATCGCGCTCATCAACTTGTTTGTAAGCTTTTTATCAAGATATAAGTTTATTGCTTTGATATTTTGCAATCTACTCCTCTCAAAAAGCTTGTAATACTGAAATACTGTTATTGCGCATGCAATGCAGAGGCCGATTGTTGTTGCTATTAAAATTTTTATCATATCGCCTCTAAATTTGCGATTTATTAGTTGTTTTATTCACCTATGGATTATATATGATTAAACCATAAGTTGAATTGTAAATCCATATTTTTTATTGAAAAAAATGATATTTCGTATTATATACATAGTTTATATTAGTCAGACTAGCAACATAATAATAAGGAGTAACATGTCAGAAGTATTTGCAAAAGAACAATTAGTACAATATATACAAAGTTTAGAGAATATGGAAAAAGATAAAGCAGAAGTGGCAGAAGCTATTAAGGATATTTTGCAGGATGCAAAAAATAATGGATTTGATACAGTCATTATCAAACATATTTTAAAATTAAGGAAGATGGATAAAGATAAACTCGCAGAAACAGAGGCTCTGATCGAATTATACAGAGAAGCTGCTGGAGTTTAGATATCGAGGGATATTTCCCATAAGCCTAGATAGAAACACCTAAATTAAAAATTTGACATAAATATCTTTATATCTTAATGTATTACTTTTAATAATTTTGTGATTTTTTATGTTTAGAATGTATATGGAAGATCCTAGGCATTATATAGCGCCGACTAATGTTAAGAAAATATCTCTTCTTGATCCCAAGCTATCAGTGAGGCTAGTATTATATTACCCGCTAAAAAGTAATAGTGTTTTGAGTTTTGCATTTGATGAAAGAGAGATCTCAAAAATAATATTTACCCGGCCTTTATCTTGCGAAGATAATAAGATTACTATAAATTTACAAGGAAACACCTCCGGACTTAAAGACCAATATGAAGATATCATAAACTCTCCTGGTATAGCTAATCTACCCTTTATTTTTGAAGTAAAAATTAATGACGAGACCTCTGATTATGCAACCTGTATAGGTTCAAGCGAGGATTACTTATCCATATATCTTGGGAATAATGTTTTAAAGTAAAAAAATCAGAACATTTCATTTGCCCCTTGTGTTTTTTCGATTATAAAAGTTATTTGATGAAGCATTTTTTGCATTTTTATACATTAAACACTAAGGTGATAAAATCATGAACGAACAAGAAGCAAATATTACACAAACTCATCCTCAAATAGGTGCTAAGCTTTTTACAGAGGGTTTTTTGAACCCATATTATTACAAAACTCCATCAGAGCCCTCCGTAACAATAAACAGTAAAGTTATCATTACAGTCTTGAAAGATAGAATGTTCAACACGAAAGATTTGAAATTAAATTCAGATGCAACTTTTATGCTATTCTGCGATGGTGAAAATACCGGAAAAATTGAGATTACTGATAGCTTAGAGCTGAATAATCATAAAATAGTCCTAGATCTTAATCCACTAGCAATCAGCACTTCTGAGAGATATGAAGATGTTTTTTACGCTCCTGGCTTACATAATGTTTTAAACAATTTCGAAGTCAAGGTTAATGGGGAGATGTCAGACTACTCTATAGAAGCTGGATCTTCTGAGGATTTTCTATCAATCGTAAATAAAATATAATAATGAGGAAAAAATTATGACAATCAAAGAAACTTGTGATACTCTTGCGGCTAGCAATCTAAATGATATGTTGAGAGCGAAATATCCAAACCCTCATCATAGAAAGCTAATAATAAATGAAAATACACCTCTAAAAATAGGGCTAACTGATTATATAACAGTTGAGGGTATTGAACTTAAATCTGATGCTCTGTTCCAAATGGAAGCATTTGGGGGGCAAACAGCCCAGGTGAATATTCTTAGAAACATCGATTTCAACTCATTCAAGCTCATAATAGACATGATCTTAATTGGATCTGATTTGTCAGGGACCTATGAGGATGTTATTTGCGCGCCAAATATTAGCGACTATGCTAATAATATCGAAGTAAAGGTGAGCGGCAAGGATCAGGAATATACTTTAAAAGAGGGGACATCTTCTGATTGCTTCTCGGTTTTTTTCGACTCTTGGATATAGTACATAATCAATAACGGATGTTACATGTACGAATATTTAATTTTTGATATAGGCACAATAGAGTCTCTATCTGAATGGCCGATTTTTAACCCCTTCGCTTCTGAGAATTACAATTTATTTGTAACTCAAGAGAAGCACCTAGCTCTTGAGCCTGACCTAAATTTTATCTGTCATAGCATAACATGAAGGCGAATTTGACCCTAGAAATTATATGTGATGATGGCAGGTACATTTACGGCAAGTAACCATTACACTAGAGATTGTAGATTTATTCTAGATTTGAAAGTTGAAAATCAAGCGCTCCCTCTATCATGCGAGGATGTAATAAACTCCTCAGGCATTTGTAATTTTTTAGAATCATTTGAAATAAGGCTTAATGGCCTGGAATCTGATTATATTTTACGCCAATAATCCTCAGAAGACTATAGTCTTTTAGGCTCAATTAGATACTAGGCGCGAGGAGCGAAGCCTATGAGTATTCATATCTTTACCCACAAATTGTGTTTAGAAGAAAAAGCTAGTACAAGAATCAACTGATTCAATAGTATAAGAGGTTGAAATTTATAAGATGAATAATTGGATAGAGAAAGGCTATGTGGATAGGC
>JANRMF010000014.1:0-4151 GCA_033761815.1 Rickettsiaceae bacterium | reverse complement strand
TCTCAAATGTAGTTTTTTCCTCCTGTCCATCTTCTAAACTTCTCTTCTTCTAATTCTTTGATCTGTTCGTATTTCATATACACCTCCAAACCCAATATTACCTCTTTCTTGTTAAATGTCTAGTTTCCGAAGGGGTCTAATTAACTAAAAATGAGAAACACATTGTTGCAGTGTAATTTAGTAACGATTCAGGGCTTAAATATTAGTAGTTATAGGAAAAAATTATAGCAATAGAATATCGAGACTTTAAAGCGCTAGTTTTTTTTCTAGGTGATTCGCAAACCAGACTAAAATCAGTATTACAAAATAATAAGATAAAGCTGATGTCATCAGAGGAACTGTATAATTGTATTTTTGACCAGCAACAAGCTGTGCTCTTCTGAGTATTTCAGCCTCTCCTATAATAGAAATAATCGAGGTCTCTTTGAGCATGTTCACTACTTCATTGACCAGAGAGGGAAAAATTTTTCTTATTGCTTGAGGAAGTATTATATCTTTATAAGTTTGATATTTAGAAAGACCAAGAGCCCAGCTAGCTTCGAATTGTCCATGGTCAACAGCATTAATTCCACCTCTTAAAATTTCAGAAACATATGCGGCTGAATTGAGGGATAAAGAAATTATAGTGGCGCTAAAAACGCCAAGCTTAATTCCCAGCAAACTAGGCAAAATATAATAAGTAATACTTAGCTGAATAATAAGAGGAGTGCCACGAAAAATCGAAGTATATCCATCTGCAAAACACCTGCTCGCCCTATATTTACTAACTTTTGCCACAGAAAGCAAAACAGCAAGACACAGGCCAATAAAAACGGAAATAAGAGTATATTGTATGTTTATTAGTAGACCCGAGGAAATAAATATTATGTCAGGAATCCACTCGCTTATAAAATCTGCCATTCTAACTTTTAATTACAACCGCTCCTGAAACATAATCATGCACAGCCCTTTTCTTTTGAGAGTATGGCATGGTAAAAACACTAAATAAGCTCAGAGCATATCCAAGATAACGCAAAGTGGCCATAGAAATGGATAGTTTTTGATGGGTTTTTAAGTCTAGCACCTTCATTTTGAAAAACATTTTCCCAATTGTGCTCCCGAAATATACCCAGCAAAAAATAAAATAAAACGAGATGAGGAAATATTCAATAGCAATTGAAGACATTAAGAAAGTAAAGAAATAGGAAGCCTTGAGGTTTTCTACAAAAGTATCGGATGTGAAAAGTAATTTTATATCCTCTAAGGAGTTGATACTCATCCCCACAAGATTAATCTCATTTGCAAATATGTACCTAAACAAAAATAAGCTCACATATTGCATTACAGGAGAAATTATCAATGTAATTAAGCTCAAATCTAGAATCATGGAGCAAATTCTGATAAAAGGCTTTGGATAAACAACCTGCTTCTTAGTATAAAAATCTGGCGTCATAAGATTACCTAAATAAAAATTTCATGTTAGAGCCAAGGGAAATCTCTAAATACTTAGATTCAGGAGATAGGCTTGTAAATTCAGCTTGCGCTTTGATGGACTTATTTGGGGGTATGAATATATCCCTTTGTTCATTTGGATTTGCGATAATAGATTTTAATTTTACATCATGCTTATCAACAACCTTAACCTGCACTAATGGGGATTTTTGCTTGTGGTTACTCCTGTTGACTATTGAATACTCTACTTTTAGCTTATTCGTGACTTTATCATATTCATAAATAACATTCTCAACTCTCATATCTTTCGATGAGCACATTGCACCGCAAATCCCTATTCTCTGACTAAATTCTGGATATAAAATCCACACCGTGCCAGAGATCAAAAAACAAAACATTACTGGTAATAAATATAAAAAGGTTGGTATAGTAACAGGTATTATAGTAGGTAAATTAGAGCCAGTAATAACATTATTTAAAATTGGCTTCTGAGCTATCACATCCTCTTTTGGTATTGTATCGGTTGTTATAGTTGCGTGCCAAATATTTTTACATTTTGAACATTTGACCCTTCTTCCTGTTGTTCCGATTTGAGCGGGCAACACAAAAAAGCCAGAATTACACTTTGGGCATGAAATAATCATCTTTTACCTCCTCGATAAATATTGACTAAAAGATATGTTCTTTTAAGTTATATGGCAATAAATCAGAATATAGAGATTCATGAAAAAATACATAGTTCAAATTAATGAGATTTGGGAAAATAAGCAAGAGATAATAAGCGCAAGACAATCAGAAAGATTCAGAAGCGCAAAAAAGATTGTCAAAATTGTGATAGACGATCTGGATAAAGGCAGAATTAGAGTATGCGAGAAGAATAATGAAGGATGGCACGTGAATGAATGGGCCAAAAAAGCAATATTACTTGGATTCCAGATGTTTGACAATGAGCAATATAATCTAGGGCCGTTTAACGCTTATGATAAAATACGCCCAAAATTTGGAGAAAATTGGGACGAGCAATCATTTACCCAGGAAAAAATTAGAATAGTTCCGGGCGGATATATCAGAAAAGGAAGTTACATAGGTAAAAATACAATAATAATGCCCTCTTTCATCAATATAGGCGCATATATTGACGATAATACCATGATCGATACATGGAGCACCATAGGCTCAGCTGCACAGATAGGGAAAAATTGCCACATTTCCGGAGGGGTTGGCATAGGCGGAGTTCTTGAGCCCCTCCAAGCAAACCCTGTTATTATCGAAGATAACTGCTTCATAGGCGCAAGAAGCGAAGTTGCAGAGGGGGTTATAGTCGAAACAGGAAGCGTGTTATCTATGGGGGTTTATATTGGATCTGGGACAAAAATAGTGTATAGAGAGAGTGGTAAGATAATATACGGTAAAATTCCGCCATATTCTGTTGTGGTTCCTGGTAGCTACCCAGATCCGGATTCTGCAAAGCCGTCATTATATTGCGCGGTTATTGTAAAAAATGTAGATGAAAAAACGAGAAGTAAAACATCTATAAATGAATTATTAAGATATTAAATATGCTAACTCTATATCATTACAATTTATGTCCAATCTCAAGGATGATTAGGATATTGTTTCATGAGCAAGGGATCGAATATTCTCTTGAAAAAATTGAATATTGGAGAGAGAAAAAGAGATTACTTCTGCTTGATCCGGTTGCAGAGCTTCCAATGATAAAACCCGAGCAAACCAAGCTTATAGCGGGAATATACCCCGTTATTGAATATTTAATTACACTTACTCCTGATTTTCATTTATGCCAGTTAAGTCAGTCAGAACTTGCTGAAATGAGAAGGGTAATTTACTGGATAAATTCTCGCTTCAGCAAAGAAGTTACGGGATATATTCTCAGCGAAAAGCTAGTTAAGCTTGTATCTAGAGAAGGGTCCCTGAGGACCGAGTTCCTGAGGGCTGCAAGGATAAATTTCCTCCATCATATGAATTATTTTTACGAACTAATCCAGGCTAATGGGAATGTAGCATCTCAAACTCTCTCTATTGCCGATATTTTTCTGGCATCGCACATATCAGTGCTGGATTATTTTGGTGAGATAAACTGGGATAAGCATAACTGGCTTAAGGAATGGTATGCGCCTATCAAATCAAGACCATCATTCAGAAAAATCCTATCCGAAAGAGTTGGGGCAGTAAACCCCCCAGAATATTACGAAAATCTGGATTTTTAGTGCAAACTTACCTGTTATTCGACCTAAAATATAGAAGAACTAAGTTTTAAATATTACCCCGTCCCGCCAACATCAACTATCGATAAATAATCGGAGCTGGAACCTGCACAAACAACATACTGTGACTCTGTGTTATTTAAAGTAACACAGAAATCGTCTATGGAGTCCACTATCCCAGGTGACTAGCCTGTCCACCCGCTAGAATTGTGGAAAGTCATATAAAATAAGGGATAGCAAGATTTTTGTTTGAAGAATCCATAAGAAAATGCTATTATTTAGGCATAAAGCTTATGGATTCGGACGATACCTATCAATAATATCCCTCAAAAACATTCCCATTTAAGATTAATGGAAAATTCGCTTTCATTAATGCTCAATCCAAATAATAAACTCTATAAATTAAAAGATTTGAGAATGATGGCAAGTCTTGTAATGCTGCAGGCTATGTATAATTTATCAGACTTGAGCACAGAGAAGATGTTTGAAGAAAAT
>JANRMF010000013.1:0-3554 GCA_033761815.1 Rickettsiaceae bacterium | reverse complement strand
TTCATATGCGCTATTGATTTGTTTTTGTGAAGCTGAAGAATAGCGCAAACCCTTACTTTATCAACTCCTTATTGAATACCTAGTCTCGAGAATTTAATGGCCCTGGGTCAGCCGGCGACCCCAATCAGCTCCTTTTTTCATATATGCTGAGGTGGTAATTATACGCAGCGCCCACAATGAAAATAAAATTTACTACGTAAAAAAATAGCAATGTAATAATGATATTTCCAAGGGACCCATATACTATGCTTAATTGATGATAATATGAAAGATAATTAGAAACAAATCTTCCGCAAATTTGCCATGACATAGTAGTAAATGCTGCTCCTGGTATCATTCGTACCCAACTAATTTTTGCATTTGGAATAAAGGTGTAAAAACCGAGAACGCAACAAAATAATGAAATAAATATATATATATCTTTGTAATATCCCCACATATCCTTCTGATATCCCAGGCTTGAGAAGTTAAAAACCGAGACAATGGTAGGGATAATAACGAATATGAGCATCGCCATGATAAGACAAAAACAGAGTATAATAAATTGAAAGATACTCAGTAATCTTCTTGCTATATAGGGAGGGGGGGATTTGACCTCTAACACTCTATTTAAAATGGTTCTAAGTCCTTCCACAAAAGATGAAGCAGTCCATATTGCGCCAAATATTGCAAGATTAAGTAGACCCCTTGGGGGCAGGCGCTTTAACTCCTCTAATCTTGAAGATATAGATCCTATAGCATAATCTGGACTTGAATCTATCATTATTTCTATGAAATTTTGCCCAAGTTGATATGCGCCAAAAAAACTGGTTAGAGAGAGGAAAAATACCAAAAATGGAAATAATGCAAGTAGAACCATGAAGGACATATATCCTGCATGCTCAATACCATCGTAATTAATAGCTCTTTCAATACCTTGATATAGGCAGTATAAATATTTTTTCACTAACTTGGGCCTGATGTAAAATTATGCTGTAAAATAACATTTTACACAAATTTAAGTCATAATAAATTAAATAAAGAAAATGAGTGTAATTTTTTTGCCTATATCTAACTTCTATACAATTTCTGTATAACTTAAGTATATATTGGCACCCACGCCAAACCCAAGTGGATTAGTACACATGAGTCTGGAAGGTGGGAATATTTGGCAAATTGCCAGATATCTAGCTCGCTACGTCCCCTTCTACGAATTGCCTTGACTCTTTTTCCCTAGGTCTTCTCCTCCTCTGGTTGGGCCTTTTTTTCGGCCTTGGTTGACTCAAATTTTCTGAATTTGTCTCAGACTTGCCCTCACGCCCCTGCTCTTCAAAGCCCGGACCTTCTGAGACATTCTCGGCAGAAGTAACCTCATTTTCTCTTGCATTCTCAAAGGTTTTTTCAGGATTTTTCCAGTTTTTTCTCTTTGCTTGGGCTGGTTTTTTTGGGGCGCTGCGTGCTGGCTTATTATGCTTAGGGGCTTTAATTTCCCCATCTACTTCAGTTTCAACTACTTTACTTTCCTCATCTTCTGATGGTTTATCTGAGTGCTTATCCAAAGGTTTATTTGGTTTTTTCTCATCCTTTTTAGGATTTTTTTTAGGTTTTTTTTCGAAATGATCTTTCTTCGATCTCTCCTGCTTTTCTTGCACCTCTTCCTGGTCTATATATTCATTACCAAAAGGAATGGGCTCGTAAGGATTTAACGCAACCTTTTCTATCGCAAAACTATCGGATGTTGCGTCTAAATCTATTTGGAAGTTGATTTTAACCCCGTATTTATCCTCGATTAAATCTATATCCATTCTTTTATGGTTCAAAATATATAGAGTTATATTCTGAGGCGCAAAAACATTTATAATATCGGCTTCAGACTCGAATATTTCATTTTCTAATGTGCGCAAAATGACCATAGAATTTGCTTCATCGTCTCTTACTATGCCCTTTCCATTGCAATGAGAGCACATTTTTGTGTGGGATTCTAAGAATGATGGGCGAAGCCTTTGTCTTGACATCTCTAGAAGACCAAAAGAACTGATCTGGCCTAGTTGAATTTTTGCCTTATCTTTAGCAACAACTTCTCTTAAGCATCTTTCCACCTGTCTTCTGTTTCTGTTTTCATACATATCGATAAAATCGATTACTATAAGCCCAGATATATCTCTGATTTTCAGCTGTCTTGCTATCTCTTTTGCTGCCTCTAGATTTGTTTTGACTGCAGTTTCTTCAATTGTTCTTTCTGAAATAGATTTCCCGGAATTTACATCAATCGAGGTAAGGGCTTCTGTTGGGTTAATGATGATATAGCCACCAGACGGCAGAGAAACTGATTGCTGATATAGAGAAGCTATTTGCGTTTCTATGCCGTGCTTTGTAAATATCGGCGCTTTATCATTGTATCTTACAATTTTTTGCACATCTTTTGGTAGCAAATGTGTCATGAAATCGATGGCGCTATCACACGCCTCTTCCCCCTCAACTATAATCTCAGTAACGGTTGAATCATACATATCTCTTATAGCCTTTTGTATTATGCCATCTTCAACATGTATAAGACTTGGCGCAATAGAGTGTAGTGTATTTTCTCTAACTCTGTTCCATAAATTCACTAAATACTCATAGTCTCTCTTAATCTCGCCTGAGGGTCTTCTCATGCCAGCGGTCCTAACGATTACGCTTGCAACCTTCATATCATCTTCGCTCATAAGCTGAGAAACTAGATATTTTAACCTGCGTCTCTCATCAGAACTCTCTATTCTCTTGGATATGCCATGATTCTTGGGGTTATTTGGCATCAAGACGCAATATTTTCCGGCAAGAGAGATATATGAGCTAAATGCAGCTCCTTTATTTCCCCTCTCTTCTTTTAAAGCCTGAACCAAAAGTATTTGACCCTTTTTTATAACCTCTTGAATTTGATATTGCTTATATATCGCAAGAGGCTCTCTAGCTTCTTCCTGAAGCAAATCTATTTCATCATTTTCAATATGAGAATGGCTTATATCATCATCTTCTTCAGAGGCATGAATATCATAGTCATCTTCGCCTTCGGGTTTATCATGATTTTTTATATCAATTTCATCGTCTATTTCAGCCTGACCCTCTTCCAGAGAAGAAGAAGGTGCAGAAATTTCATGCAAATTTGTTAGATTAGAGTTGTATTTTTGCGTATCTGATATTGGGATATTATAATATCCCGGGTGAATTTCGCTAAAAGGTAAAAAACCATTTTTACCAGATCCATAATCTATAAATGCAGCCTGAAGACCGGGCTCTACCCTCACTACCTTTGCAAGATATATATTACCTTTGATACATGTAATGTTCGATGGTTGATATTCTATATCTTCTATTATATTATTTTGCCCAACCAGAGCAACTCTACATTGACCTGGAAAAGCTCCGTCAATTAAAATTCTTTTATTCATTATTTCTCCAAATATTCCAAATATACAAAAATATAGATCTAAAGTAACATAGCAGAAATAGTGCGTTTTGCCTACTCTTCAATCTCATTGGAGAGTACTAAACAATGCGCATAATCTTGTCAGGCAAATTGAAGGGGTAATAACAAA
>JANRMF010000012.1:0-40535 GCA_033761815.1 Rickettsiaceae bacterium | reverse complement strand
AAGATAAGCAATGACAACATTATTGATGCAAATGCAAAACTTAATAACCTACCTAGAAAATGTCTAAACTATTTGACTCCTAATGAAGTCTGGGATAAATTTCAAATACAGTCTTGTTGCGCTTGAAACTAGAATGATCCTTATACCAAAGAATCTTTAGTGGGTCGCAAGGTAGTGGGATGCGTTAATTTGGGAGAAAAAAATATAGCGGGCTCTACCTCCCAGTGTTTGCTAGTTGGGTTTGCAGATGAGGAAGGGGCAATATGCCTTGTAACAATTGATCCACAAGCTCCTAATGGCCAAAAACTCTGATAGGTTCCGGGTAATTTAACGCTTTATTTTCTTTAGCAAATAGATCTCCCTGAGTTTTACGAGTCTTAAATATCTAGAAAAGGCAAAGATCATGGATACTACAAACCCATCTAAACCAAAAATAAAATATCTTCTGATAAAAAATGCCTTTAGAAATGAGGCTGGAAATTCGAATATTATTCTAAAAGTGGAATATTTCCTCTTTTTTCGCTCCATAGCCTCTGCTTGCTGACTTGAGTAAAAATTACTCTTTGCTACAAGGTGAGCAAGAGATGTCCAAGATCTATGAAAAGCAGGGTAAAATAGATCAAAAATTTCATCCTTTTTGATGCCTGTATCCATTTTCACATCATCATGAGTACTATCGCCTTTGTTCCTAGCAAAGCTCCCGTAATTTTTATTATATAGCCTGATGAATTTATTTGAAGGCGCGAGAAATTTTGGCTTAATGTGATGATTCATTAAAATGATAAAATTAATTCTATATGCTTTATATTGCTCTATTATATCAAGCGCAGATATTGTAGAGATTTCGTCTTGCAGGTCCTGCGGTAGCTCCTCATCAGCATCGATATTAAGGATCCACTCATTTTGGCACAGAGACTCACCATAAATTTTTTGCTTTAAATATCCAGGCCACTCATTGAATACTACCCTCGCCCCCATGCTTTCTGCTATTTCAACTGTTTTGTCCGTGCTTCCACTATCAATGACAATAACTTCCTCGCATATTTTTATGACACTACTAATAGATTTTGCTATATTGAGCTCTTCATTTTTTGCGATGATAAAACAAGAAATTTTAGCCATAATTGCTTTAGATCAACTCATTATAGACATCAAGAGTCTTTTTTTGCATTTGCTTGAGGGAAAAATACTTGCTCACGCTTTTGCGTGCAAGGGTGGTGATTTTTTCTTCCTCGCTAGTTCCGATAATACTTAGAGCATATTTTATTCTATCTGCCATTTCGTCTGGGTCATTTGGCTTTACATGAAAACCCGTCACTTCATTTTCTATAGTCTCAGCCGCTCCGCCAATATTTGTAGCTATAACAAGCTTTTGCATGCTCTGAGCTTCGACAATAGACCTACCAAATGCTTCAGGCTCAATTGATGCTGAAACCACAATATTTGCAGCATTATACAAAAATGCTACATCCGTTTCTTGGCCAAAAATTTGTACCTTGCTTTGGAGTTTGAAATGGACGATCATGTCCCTGAGTTTTTTTACATAATCAGGGTGATTTGCAACATCGCCTGCTAAAATGCAGTAAAAATCCAAATGCTTTATTTTCGCGAGCGCCTCTATGAGAACATGCTGCCCTTTCCAAAACGTCATTCTTGATGGCATAATTATGATCGGGCTGGCGAGACTTGTGTTATATTTATCCATAAATTTCACCCGCTTCTGCTCGCTGAGCTCTTGTGGAGCAAAATAATCAAGATCAACCCCCCTGTGAATCACTCTGATAATATCTGGGTTAATTTTGTAGTTCTCTAGCATATGTTTTTTAACAAAATTAGACACAGCTATGACTCTATCTCCAAAAGTCATAACGCTATTATAATAACGTTTTAGCTTGGATTTGATGCTGTATATACCATGAAACGTGGTTACAAAAGGAGTGTTCTCTCTTTTGCATGCGTAATGGGCGCTCCAGGCCGGGGCTCTTGATCTTGCATGGACCAAGTCTATATTATGTTTTTTAATGAGATTCTGCATGAATGAGATGTTTTTATATATCATCAACGGGTTTTTTGTTGAGACATCATGCTTTATTAAGGTTGCATCTAGTACATGCAAATTGCCACAAAGAGATCCACCTGAGGATAGAACATATGGGTTATCCCCTGCTTCTTTTAGAGCTTTTGCTATGTCAATTGTTCCCCTTTCGACTCCTCCGCAATTGAGTGCAGGAACTATTTGTAGTATATTACGCTTGCGTTTAGTATCTTCTTCTGACAAAATATGCAGCAAATTTAGGTTTAAAAAATATGAAAATATTCAAGCTAGATAATAATCATTATATAAGCTATAGGCAACAAGAATTTGATAAAAACGACATAACTCTTATTTACGTCCATGGGCTCATGTCCGATATGAACGGCCTGAAGGCTAGGTCTATTGAGGAATACGCGCAAAAAAATCAAATAAATTATGTTGTATTTGACAATCTTGGGCATGGAGAATCTTCCGGGGAATATCATAATTGCAACATTTCTTCTTGGCTTGAGACTCTTACCTCTATTATTAAAGCCCTTGGACTAAAAAATTGCATTTTAATTGGCTCTAGCATGGGAGGATGGATATCGCTTCTTGCTGCGCAGCTTGAGATGAGCGAAATAGCGGGACTTATTTTGATAGCTCCTGCCCCAGATTTTACCGAAAAAATTTGGTATTTACTGAGCGATAAGCAAAGGGCAATAATGAAGGATGGCCATATTCTCTCCTTAAGAGAAAACCTTCCGATATCATATCAGCTGCTTGAAGATGGCAAAAAGCACCTAATGCTCTCGAAAGACAAAATCCATGTTGGCGTACCTGTAATTATGATGCATGGAATGGAGGATAATGAGATAGAGTATGATGTATCTCTTAGGCTTGCAAAGCAGCTAGAATGTCCTTATCTATGCACAAAATTAGCGAAATATTCTACCCATAGAATGGGCACAGAAGAAGATATTACTCTGCTACTAAATTCGATAGATGAAATAATAAAAATCTGTTCTAGAATGTGAAATAAATGAATGATCGCAAGATCTTGTCTCTAAAAAATCTATTCAGTGAACATGGTTCAAGATGGTCTTTTTGAAAATAATTTTTACCACTCCGGCAATTGGGACTGCGAGCAATAGCCCCGCAAATCCAAGCAACTGACTACAAACAAAAACAGAAAAAATAATCGCAGCTGGATGAAGGCCGACCCTATCCCCCACTAATTTCGGAGTGAGGTATGAATTGTCTATCACTTGAGCAATAGAAAATATGCATAAAATCCAAAATTGCTGCATAGAGATTCCATGAGTTAGTATACTTACTGACATACAGGCTAATAAAGTTACAGTTGAGCCTATAAATGGTATTATAGCGCCAAATCCAAAAATAATGCCAAATAATATTGCAAATTCGAATCCTGTAATACTCAGAAATAAAGAGTAAAATACAGCTAAAATAGCCCCAACATTAAAAAGAGCCTTTAGGAAACTTGACATTAAAAGATCAACCTCGTCAATAATAGTATTTAGATGCTTTAGACCTATTTTGCTAAAAAAACTATGCACATTTTTCGACGTACTAGGAAAGTCTATTAGAAGGAAGAATAGCATCACGGGAAATAACAAACACATAACCAGTAGATTAATGGTGGAGATAGCGTAACCAACTATAAGGAAAGCCATATCCCGGGCTTCAAAATTTGGCGTGGAAGCATCTTCTATCACTGATTTTAATGTAGAAAGCCCCTGATTGCCTATATACCATTTTAACTGCCGGGATATTGACGGAAGTAATTTGGTCTCGATTGATAATTTGAACTCTGGAATTTTTTCTATTAGACCATGAAGCTGAGAAGCGCAGGCTGGCACAAGGAAAATTAATAACCCCAGAAGAATTGAAGTAAAAATTACAAATACAAAGATTGCTGCTACATAATATTGCAATCCCAAGCCTCTTGCGATTTTATCTGCTATAGGCCTGAGTAAATATGCAACTCCGAAGGAGGTAAAAAAAGTTCCAACAATGCCAGTCGCTTTCATGCAAATATATAGAAAAACACAAAAACTAAATGCCAAAAAAAATTTTTGTGCAGTGATATCTGTTTTAACGCTCAACATTTATTATTACCGGGTTTTTATATTGGTTGTAAAAATAACTAAGCCCGCTCTGATATAATTTATCGCTCAAGGTCATTACATCTAGATCTGTATATATTTTGATTTTATAACCGGTTTCAAAGTGCATAGAAATTTCGAACCTATGAATTTCATCTATCCCATTCAACTTCTTCTGAATCTTCTCCATTTCGCCGTCATAATCAATCTGCACAAGAAACATATAAAATTTTTCGTCTAATAAATTTGCAACATCCTTAATGAGACCTGATTGCACATCTGCCATGTATTGAGTTTTATTGCTAACATCTATGTGCGTGATGGGATGTCCGTAATCTTTTATAAAATCATCCACAATAAGAGCCTTGACGAAATCGAAGCTATTTTTCCCCTTTGCAGGTATATCATAATCTTTTGATAATTCCTTTTTTTCCTCTTTTGAAATCGAAACATATTTTACTCTAAAAAAGGAGTCGCCAGTACTTCTATTTGTAAAAAACTCGCCTATGGGTATAATAATCCTCCCATAAAGCTTGTTTGGCAATTTTTGAAGAATCTGCTCGAAACTTAGACTTAAGATATTTTTACTAGTTATCCCATAATTTTTATAATTTTCGGGCTCTTGAAATATTAGTCTATTTTCCGCAAGTTTTGGTCTGGATCTTTGCCAGGTCTGAATCCAGCCCCTTTTATCCGCCTCAATCTGCTTGATTTTGTTGATCTTGAACATAGGGATAACTAAAGCAGTTAGCAATTGCTCTTGAACCTTGTTTGAGCTATATTTCTTAATCAAAGCATTCATTTGGGATTGATTAAATTTAAACTCTATTCTTGCCGAATATCTTGCTCCTGATAGATAAGCGTAAGCCTCTTCAGTTTTAATATTTATGTTGTTAAAAACAGACTTTAGTTCGTCTATAGGGATTTCTTGAAAAGATTCCTCTGTCTCGCTGTCTTTGACCCCAAGTTTGTCAGCCATAATAATGACAGACCTGTACATTGCCTTATCAAGAGCTTTAATTTTGGCTTCATAGGGGTTATTTCCAAGGCTTTCAGTGTATATTTCATCTATAACCTCTTCTCCTGCAATTGCATCCGAGTTACAAAAGCAACATAATGCAAAAAATAGTAACAAATAACGCTTCATAAATTTTTCGAGCCAGTAGGAATGTTGTTAATTCATTCAAAGTAATACATCTTCGATTGAAAGATTTAGCGATTACTCTACGCTTAATCCCTCTTGGACCAGAATATGAAATTACTCCCGAAATTTATGTTATATTACTCTGCGTGTTTTGCAACTGAAACAGAAGCGGGGCGCAGTAATCTATCTTTTATTTTATATCCTACTTGCATAAGACCCACTATTGAATCTTTTTCAAGGGACTCGTCTTCGATTTGTGAAATGGCAAAATGCTGATTATAGTCAAATTTTTCCCCTGCACTTGGCGCAATTGAAACTATATTATTTTTGACAAATATATTGCTGAGCTCTTTGTGAGTCATTATTACCCCGTCAAAAAAACCCTGTAGCTCTGGGGCAAGATCTTCAGGCTTAAACTGGATGGCGCGTTCTAAATTATCTATTACAGAGATTAAATCCTTTGCGAAGTTCGTTATAGAATAATCCCTTACTTCTTCTATTTGTTTTTCATATCTTTTGCGTAAATTTTCATTCTCAGCGAAACTTCTGAGAAGTTTATCGTTCAACTCGTTCAATTGATGTTCCATTTGCTCTTTGGTTGCAGTATTAACTAGTTGTTCATCAATATCATTTTGCTCTGGATTTATATTGGTCATATTATTCTCTCTATGTTTTTCATATTATACACCATATATATGTGTATAAAATCAAAAATTTCAAGTATCGATGTACATTATAATTGTATCTAAATGGTATAAGAAAAAAATTTTCAAATTTTGCTAAGTGGCGGAATTTTTTAGTGTATAGTGCAATTAATAATAAAATCAAAAAAATTAGGACGATGGATAAAGTACAACAAAAGAATATTACAAGAAGATTTAAAAGAACCCATGATTCCCTGAGGGAGATTTCCATAGAAACCGGTATATTGCTTAATGCTGACGGATCATGCATGGTCAAATTTGGAAATACCCATGTAATTTGTAGTGCAACTATTGAGGAAACTCTGCCTCATTTTCTCAGGAACAAGGGCCTTGGTGGTTGGATTACTGCCGAATATGGAATGTTACCAAGATCAACACATGAGAGGGTTAAGAGAGAGGCTTCGAGTGGCAAGCAATCTGGGAGAACTCAGGAGATTCAGAGATTAATAGGAAGAACATTAAGGGCTGCGGTTAATCTAAAAAAATTAGGCGAAAGACAGGTTTTGATTGATTGCGATGTGATTAATGCTGATGGTGGCACGAGATGCGCATCAATAACAGGATCTTATGTTGCTATGTATCTTGCGATTGCAAAACATATGGGGAGAAATTTGATCAGAGAAAATCCAATCATTTCTCAAGTTGCTGCAGTTTCGTGTGGTATAATTGCAAGCCAGATAATGTTAGATCTAGATTACGACGAAGATAGTAGTGCAGAAGTAGATGCAAATTTTGTTCTTGCATCAGATGGGAGGTTGCTCGAAGTGCAGGCGAGTGCAGAAAAAAATCCATTTTCTACTGATGAGTTAATGTGGATGATAGATCTTTCAAAAAAAGGTGTAGCAAAGCTATTCGCAGCTCAAAATAAAGCTATAATGAATATTTGATTTACAGAAAATGTGGTACCCGCGGCCAGACTCGAACTGGCAAGGGCCGAGGCCCCACGGATTTTAAGTCCGTTATGTCTACCATTCCATCACGCGGGCTTGAAATTTGGATTTGACTGAAGTCTTTTACATGAGTTTTTTGGGAAATACAAGAAAATTTTTTGCCAGCACAAAACTTGTTTGGCACGAATTATGCTATGTAAATATCACAACAAAAATATAGGTAATTATATGGCACCAGGAAATTTCATATTAGCGAGCTCAATTAAAGCCGATCAGAAAACAGCATCGGTCATTTCAGGGAATATGACAGCATCTATGTCAAATGGTGAAAAAGGCTTTGATTTTACTGTCAGTACAAATATTACAGGACACGGTCAAGGCGGAAGCCAATTTGGCGGATCAATGACAAAATACAAACAAAGAATAAGTGTTCAAGGCGATATTCAGGCGACTGAAGAAACTACTCATATGGCAATTCAAGGGGGTGGTTTTTTCTGCGTAGGTAATAATATGTTAACAAGGCTCGGAGATTTTGTAATTGACTCCGAAGGAAATCTGACAAACTCTGCGGGCCATTCTCTCCATGCATGGAAACTAGATGATCTTGGAAGAAAACCTGGTGAATTTGGTAATAGTGATATAAGATCAAGTGCAGATATGAACTCCCTGGATAAAGTAAATATAACAGGGCTTCTAAGTAAACCAAAATCTACAACAAGTATCTCAATTGATGCAAGACTAAATTCAGGAGCATCTACCATCAAGGGAGCCGGTGAGATTTTCAGATTTTCATCTAATGACTTACATAATGATGTTAATACAGTAAATGATCTAATTATTCCTGGTGGCAGCACTATAGCACTTGGAGATTATTTTGAAGTTCAAGTTGGCACTCAAACGAATAGATATACTTACGGAGGCGTGACTTCGACATTTAACATCAGTACTTTAAGCATTTTTCAAGGCACATTAACATCAAGCGTATTCTCTTCTGTTGCAGCGGGATCAACATATTCAGCAGGAAGTGGCTCAGCTGTGTCTGGGGATCAGCTGAGAATAGTAGTAGGAAGTCTAAGTCCAGTTGACTTAGTTTTTGTGCCATCAGGCCCAAAACCTCAAGCTGGTGAATTTAACTCACTTGCAACACTTAAAGATGCAATTAACGCATCATCAGGCTTAATTGCAAGAATTGAGGATAATGTTTTATTCATAGCGCCTTCAGATGGAACATCTGGCGTGAGTTTTTCAAATATCGGCTCAGGCGGAACTGATTTTATATCCGTACTCGGTCTTAAAGATATTCCTGCTTATTCAGGAGTTGGAATTCAATTTTCAACTATAGCTCAGTTAAAAAGAGAATTGCAGCTTAACTCAGACCTAACTGCCGTAACCCCGACTTACGGTGTTGGCGTTGATATTAGCGTTAGAGATCCACTTCAAGGTATAACTTTTAGCTCTTACGCTGAGAGACTTCATGAAATAAATTATATTACAGGTACGCAGTCAGATCCGACAACAACAACAGGAGCGCTAGCTACTACAAGCATTACAATTCAGTCTCCTTTTAATGATTTAGAGCCAGGGGATTTTGTAAGAGTAAAAGGCCTCATAGGTAATAGCGTATTTGGCGGCGCTGCGCACGTTGTTCCAGATGGTACTTATGTCGTTATAAATGCTGACGAGGGTGGATTTATGATAGCAGTTGATGCAGCGGTAGATGCTGGGGGGGTTGGATCAACGGTCACAGAAGGAGTTCCAAACGGAGCTACTTGGCAGAAAGTACCTGGTGCAAATATTAGCTCAGTATCTTTTGGCGCGGGTGACACAATAGCATCGGCCATTGTAGCAAATGGTGCAACTACACAAACAGTTACAATAAATCATGTTGGTCACGGATTTGTTAACGGTGATGTTATTAATATCCAGGATGTTGGACTCGTAAATGGAATTGCGGTTCCTAACGGTCTTTACAGAGTTAGCGGCGTTGCTGGCGCTGCCTTTAATATAACTATTCCAATTACTACCTCTTCGGGTGCAGCAGCTATTGCTGCTGGTGCATTTAGCGCAGGAACCGCAACAAAAGTCGGTAGCTCTCTCATCGCAACTAATACCATTGAAACAACTCCAGTATTCTCGGCGAGTGCGCAATTTATAACCGTGCAGCTTCCAAATAATAATTTTAACGAAGGTGATTATGTATCAATAGGGGGTGCAACATCAATTTATGCACCTCTTGATGGCAAAAAATTTAAGGTCGTAACATCTAGTCTTACTAGCTTTACTTATGAGGTAGATACTGCAGCAGATGCTGCCGGTTTTATGGCGGCTCTTGGTCCAAACGCAGCCCTTCCTACAACAAATTATTTTGACTATTTTGGTAAGTTTGATGATAATATCAGCTTCGATCAAACTACTGATAGAGAGCTGCAGGCCTCAGTATATAACCCATCTGATGGAAGTGGGTCTAACCTTGTTACTGGAACATTTGAGGGTAAATGGGATCAGCCACTTACGATTTATGACTCTATGGGAAATCCCCACGCCTTTAAAATTACATTTGCAAAAATTGACCAACTAAAATGGGCCGCGCAAATTTACGCTGTTATTAACCCAATAACAAATACTTACCCCGTTACAGCTGGAGTCGATGGAATTGTTGCATCCGGCTCTGTAACATTTAACGGAAATGGATCTATTGACTCAATAGATAGTTTAACCCAGTTTACTTTGAACTGGAACAATGGAGCCGTGCAGTCCACAATTGATCTTGATCTTGGTCCTGTTGCAAACGCTGATAGTACAAGCGTATTTAGTGCAGGTGGTTTAAAGCACGTATATGGACGGAACCAAACTGTTTCTATTTTCCAAGATGGATATTCTCCTGGAAAATTTAGTGCAATTACAGTTGATAGAGATACGGGAATGTTATATGCGAACTATGATAACGGTGCTACTCAGGCAATATACATCCTTCCTATTCTTCATGTTAACTCGCCTAATGGATTACAGGCTCAGGGCGGAGCGGTCTTTAGAACAACCTTTGAATCTGGGGTCGCTTTACTCAAGAGCATCGGGGATGATGGTATTGGAAATCTAGTCTCTCTTGCAATAGAAAAATCTAACATTAATAATACGGAAGAGTTGATCAATCTGAATGAGGTGGGTATGCACTCTGCTATTGTCTCCTCGGCCAATAAATCACTACTTGAGATGGATAAAGATATCATCAGAAATATGACATAATCCAAGATTACTAAGCATTAGAACTTGCATCTAATGCTTAGTTTTTTATACTCATAATAATATGCACAGAGCCTAGAAAAAACCTTAAAAAGATGTTATAAAGGGTATCTTTCTTCTTTGTGAGTTACAATGCAGCGCTATAAAATTATCATAGAATATGACGGAACAAAATTTGCCGGATGGCAAAGGCAAAAAAGCGCTCTATCTATTCAAGAAGTCCTTGAAGATTCAATATATAAATTCTCTGGAGAAAAAATTAGTTTAGTAGGGTCAGGCAGAACTGATGCTGGAGTTCACGCTATTGGTCAGGTAGCTCATTTTGATTTAAGTAGAGCGTTTCAAGAAAATGTCATATGTAATGCAATAAATTCATTAAACAGACCTCACTTGATTTCAGTGCTGAGCTGCGAAAGAGTTGGTGATGAATTTCACGCAAGATTCAGCGCAAAAAAAAGAACCTATATATATAAAATATGCACAAGAAAAGCCCCAGTTGCTTTATATCATAACAAGGTCTATCACCTACCATATATGCTAAATATTGATCAAATGAGAGAGGCTAGTTTATTGTTGCTGGGTACTCATGATTTCACCTCGTTTAGGGCTAAAATTTGCCAAGCTAAATCCCCCATTAAAACCCTGAGCTCAATAGATATTGCGGAGTTTGATGATATGATACATATAGAAATATCCGCCCCTTCTTTTCTTCATCATATGGTGAGAAATCTTGTAGGTACTCTAATTTTAGTTGGTAGAGAAAAAATTAATCCCGAGGAGGTGGGCATAATGCTCAGGGCCAAGAATAGATCAGCAGCAGGGCCAACTGCACCCTCATGCGGGCTATATTTCTTTAAAGTGGACTATTAGTACATTTGTTGATCATATTTTTTAGGCAAGGCTTCTTCAGAGGCTAAATTCAACAAACTCTAGGAAACACCCCTAAAACTTCAAAATCAGGTTTAGCGGATGTCTTCTTGAGAATATATTATGCCCCCTCTCATGGAGTTACAGCCTTCATAGAGAAGAGGGCGCTAGAGAGTCTCGCTCATGTTCGACTATTGATCTTGAGAGAAATCGGAGTTTAGTTGCATGCATCTTTAAAAGTTTTACCAACCTTAAAGACAGGTGAATTTGATGCTGCAATATTAATTACGTCGCCAGTTTTAGGGTTTCTGCCTTTTCTAGCTGGCCTTTTTTGGATTTTAAACGATCCAAAGCCAACTAAATTGATTTCCTCTCCTTTTGCAAGGGATGAAGAAATTGCGTCAATAATCACGTTTAGTGATTTTTCTGCTTCTGATTTGGACATGCTGTTAGTTTCAGCGATATAGGATATAAATTCCAATTTATTCATTTGATTCTCTTTTTTTAAAATTGATGATTCAAGAAAACTGGTATAACGCAGATCTCGAACTCGCGCAAGTCAATAATTTCTATCTAGGTGGTTTATTTCATTAATTTATATATAAAATACGCTGATGAGCTATGTTTCCTTGCATTTTTGCAAGAATATTTGATTTTTTGCATAAAATCTCTTCAGTCAGGAAGGTCTTAAAAATATACCCTTATTGTGGCAGATCCTGTATGACCCGTAAAGCCCGAAGAGAGGAGGAAGTTATATTTGATTCCATACTCAATATTGCCGCTTATTATGAGAGCAGAAGCTCCTAAGTCAGATGCAAATTTTGCCTGCTCCTGCGCCGATATTCGGAATGTAGGCAGATTTTGGATTTTTGCCGTTACTTTCGGAGCGTTTGATTTTATATCATAGCTTCCTGTTGCACTTAGCCCAAGAATCATATCATAAGGACCTATATTTGTATTTGTTTGGAAAGATAGGCCTGCATAAGTTGTTGCTTTAAATGCCTTAGATTTACTTACCTTTATATTGAATAAGGACCCATATTCTGAATATCTATTTTCATTGACAGCCACGTATCTTGCGCCTATTGAAGGGGTGATACTACTCTTTGCAAACCTTGTTCTAAATGCTATTGATCCATCGAATCCTAAACTATATGCATTATGCTGATTTTCTGCCCAGTCGTAAAGATCATAAGGACCCACTAATCTCTTAGATCTGGAGCGAATTCTGCTAAATCCTACATTTGCCGCACCCCTTAGGAAAATATTCTGAGAAATTTCTTGATTGCCATATAAGCTGTAATATATACCATAATTTCTTGTTCTATCCCCTGTTCTAAATCCCTTAAAGCTGGTTTTAGAGTTTTGATATGTTATCCCAAATCCAGCAGTAAGAGTCTCTGAAAGTTTTGAGTCAATACCAACCGTCATTGCTCCTGAGTAATTTTTACTTGAAGATGTTTGCCTATATCCTTTTTGAGTAGAGTATGAGCCAGAAACTGATGACCAGTAACCATACCCTGGGCTTTCTGAACCAGAGGATATGGAAATCTCCTCCGAAGGTCCTTCTGGGGCAAATTCTAAAGATCCTATTCTATCATTTATAGCAGTTAGTACCGTGTTTACATTACCCATGCCTGCGATATGATTATTTGCAGGGGCTGTTACTCTGTTTGCAGCCTCTACTACCCTGTGGACCGGTGCATTATAAGCTAAATCCCTGATCCAAACTGCAAGATCGCTTTTGTAATCTGTCATAAGTTTTATTAGTTCAGCGCCATTATCTGTGGCTCCGCTTTGAATTAAGTTATCAGCTAGTTGATTAAAATTCTTTGCTCTTTGGAGAGATTCGTAAGAAGTGAATAAAATATCAGATTCTTCGTTAAGAACTGCCATCAACAGTGAAACATCGTCAACTGTCGAGCCAGTGCATGGGTACCATGCAATACCTTTTTGACTCCAGGACACATTAATATCAGATGTGTGCAAATATGCATTCTTAAAGCTCAGTACATCTGGAGATTGCAGATCGTCAAGATCAGAAGTATCTTCCGCAGTATCGTTGATATAAAGAGTAATTTTTGCGGGGTCAAGACCAGATGATGTTCCAAGTATTTTAACATTATTACCTATAACGCCTTTTGTTCCTGGGGTAAATTTCATAGTCAGTTTTGCATTTGTAGTAAGATTATGCTGAAGGGTTATGTTTTTGTTGTTTGTATCCCATGTCGTATCTTGAGCTATGATCACGTTATCATATAATCTCAGAGCGGAATTCATTACATAATTACCGCCATTAAAAGTAATGCCGTATGAAGAGAAAATTGAGCCATTGAGATAAGTTTTGCCTGTACCAGTAGATTTAAATCCCACGCTGCGAAGCTTGTAGTCGATAGAGCCCATTGTCCCATAATAGACATTTTTATCATCGCTTGTTCCTGCATTAGTAATTATTAGTTTCTCGGCATAAGTAGAAGAAATAATGCCAGTATTTATGCTTTTATAATTGGCGTTTAGAGTCATAATAGACGCTCCATCAAACTTTAGCTCTTTAAGCGCATAACTTACTGATCCAATATCAGACTGAAGGGAAGAGTTAGAATTAAATTTCAAAATACCATAACCATTTATATTTGTGGAGACCGTGCCAATATCGCTTAAAGATGAAGTTGAAAAGGTAACGTCGCTATTACCCGAGTCAAAAATTAGGTAGCTCATAATAGCGTAGCCTGTAGATTCGACATTTTTTGTGCCTGAGAGCGTGGTTTGGAAAATTTTGTATTGATAATTACCATATAGATATCCAATATTATTTAATATGATATCGGAGCTACTATTCGTAAAGGTTACTCTCCCGAGACCCGCATTTGCCGTAGAATAAGAGAAAAGAGAAGTAGTGTTATTATTAATTGACGAAAGTTTAACCTTAGAATCAGATACTATAATTAAATAGGTAATATTTTTTAAACTATCAGCAAAATCTATTTCCTGACCAGATGAGAGGTTAGAATATATCCCCTGGACATGATTATTCTTACCTAATTTACCCTCAACAGTAATAGGAGTTGTAAATACAACTACATGATCTCCATCTGCTGGATCAATGTCAGCCTGCATTGTTGAGCTGTTTACATGGATATATTTATAATTTCCAGTCGCTGAAATAACTCCAGGACTTACAGAGCTATCGGATGTAATCTGATCGAAATAATAATTATTATAATCATCTCCTCCAAGAGTTAAAGTAACCCCTGAAGATATATCTAGTTTAAATGCAGTATTAGCTGCGCTGTTAAGCGTAGAATCTCCAGTGACATTTAACTGCGTTGCCTTGCTTGAATCCGGGATAATCCGTCCTATTATTCCGCTACTCACATTAATAGTACCGCCATTTGCTGAGGTGTCTATATATGCGATAGTTTCGCTTGAGTCATGATTTATTACGTTGCTTGCAAAATTGGCAATAATTGTGCCAACTTTAGCTGTATTTGAAGTGTTGACTGAGCTTGTGTCGTACATTATCACCGTAGCAACTTCAGATGTATTCTCTATAGAGAGAGAGGAAGATCCATTTAATATAATCCTGTTACTCGTATTGATATCTTGCTTTGTTGTAGAATCGTAATCTACTGGGGTAATGTAACTTGCCCCCGAAATTGTCAAATCAACCCCATCATTAAGCCTTATGTTATTAATGGGTTTGTTTGCCCTATTATCTGAAACAAGAGTAGCTTTTTGGGCAAATGTAACTGTTCCAACCCCGCTATCTCCAGAGTCTTTGAAAATTCCTGTTAAAGTCCCTATATTGGTTGTATTATAATAGGAATCCCCAATAGTAAAAGTTGTATCATTTCCATTAAAATCAACAGCGCCAATTTGCTCTACCCCTGAAATAAATGTTTGAGAATTGTCGTCTGTAAATTGTAGCAATACTCTAGCATCCGCATTAGAATCGGTCCCAATTGCAGCGCCACCATTTGCAGCTGTTACTATGTCCTGATCCTCACCGCTACTTGCGCTATAAGTATTGGCAAGACTCATTTTTGCAGGAGAAGATATAGAGCCTATTTGAAGAGTTCTTGTTTGATTTGTTCCGTAAAGATTAAATGTTTGTATGTATGTGGATGATAAATTGTGAATCACATCATTATCGAGATAAATCATATTATCAGACGAAGTGCTGACAGTACTAGGTTCATTTCCGGTAGAGTCCTTGACATAATAGCCGGTAGAGAGATCTCCTGTGCTACCCGTCACAAGATAATCATCTGACTGAGCGACAAGCACCGTCCCTATAGTAACACAAAATAAAGCCGCACTAAGGATTTTCTCGAGCATTTTTACTTATCCAAAAAAAGAGTTGCATAAATTAACTGCATTTGTAACTTTACCAAAAAATTCATAAAAGCAATAATAAATTCTCAGAACTTTAGCTAAGATTCTTATCGTTTTAACATATCACACAAATTATATTGCATTTATACAATATAGATTGTTAAACTGGTCATTTTTCCGATATAAATAAAAGCACATCATTTATTACAATATCACATAAAACCTGAGCCTAATTGCCACATGAGACTCCCAAGTTGTTAGAATGACACAATCTCGACATCTCATAAGTCATGTTTACTGATATACCTATCTTTGTATAAAATAATCTAATAGATTAATCTTCGAGTAAATTACTTTTAATAACGCGAAAATCTTATGCGCCAATTAGTTGAATCTGGAGAGTATTTCAAAAAAGGTCGAATCTGGTATAATGAAACCTTTCTTTTGCCATTTACCCTCAAGATCTTAGAGATAATATTGTGCATATTGAGCATAATTCAAGTGGCGATCATTGCTTTAATTGCTGTTTCGTTATTCCCCATGAACGAGAAAATAATGTATGCAATTACCGTACCCGAATCTTCAGAGTATGCTGCCAAAATTTCAACCCCACAGACCACAGGGGGAGATGAAGAAAATTATCATGATATAGCATCTGTATTTGTCTCTGCATTTGTTGAGGCTATTGAGAGATATGATTATGCCATATTGCAATATGATATGTTGTTTATAAATAAAAATGCTACAGATGTTATTTATAATAAATATAACGATAGTTTAAGAATTGAAAATCCCAATTCCCCTGTCTTAAAATTTAAAAATAATGCAAAAAGGGTAATTGAGATTCGTGATGTGAAGATTATTTCAACTAGCTCAGCAAAAGTAAAGTTTAATGCGGCAATTCAAAGAGAGGTAGGCGTTTTAGACGATAAGTCTGAGTGGGAGGCTGATGTTGAGTTTTCTATGGACAAAATCAACACTAATGCAGAAAACGGAGCGCCATTTGCATTCACGGTGACAAGTTATAAACCCAAACTGATCAAGAATAATAATGTTACTAAATAAGAATCTCGTAAAATCAAATAAAATTTTATCTGAAATGCTTAAATTTGGATTGGTCATACTCTGTGCATATTTTCTTTTTCCGGTATTGTGTGTAAACGCAATTAGGGAATCGAGACCTACAGTTATTGATAGTAGGATAAGGGTGATAGTATATAGTCCAGATGATGTATTTAAATTTACAGGATATTATGGATATCAGGCGTCTGTGGAGCTGGGCAGAGACGAAGAAATTGTCAGTATATCCCTTGGGGATACTACCTCATGGCAAATAGTCCCAGCTGGCAATAGATTTTTTATTAAGCCAATTGATCAAGATGCAACAACAAATATGACTTTAATTACAAACAAAAGAACTTATTTCTTTGAACTTTATGCACAGGAAGCAACAGATATAAGAGACCCAGACATGGTATTTAATGTAAGATTTTTATATCCAGATGAAGATCAAGAAGAAAGTATCAGAAATTTCAGCCCCGTAAAGGAAATAGCTGATCTAAGTCATCCAGAAAAATATAATTTCAATTACACCATCAGTGGACATGAGGATATAGCTCCGATTAAAATATATGATGATGGCGAGTTTACTTATATTCAATTTAGAGATAAAAATTCTGAACTACCTGCAATATATGCCGTAGATGCAGATTCGCGCGAGTCTATGGTAAATTATCATGTAAGTCAGCAGACTCCAAATCTTGTGATTGTAGAGCATGTATTTTCAAAGCTTACAATGAGACTGGGCAGAAAACTCGTATGTATATTCAATGAATCATTCTATGACCCAGAAGATGAGGTAGAGAATGCCCTAAAGCCAAAAAAGGAGACTTTATGGCAATGGTTTAAAGGGGAGAAAAATCAAGAATACGAAGAAGATAAAGCTCATAAAAAAACAATGTGGCAATGGTTTAAAGATAGCAAGGAGGAATATTGAAATGGTACAACAAAATACAATAAAATTAGCGGCAAAATTTGTAGCGAATAAAATTCTACTTTTATTTGTTTTCTCTAACATTCTCTCTTGTACCAGTCTTGGGCCATATGAAGCAAAAAGCCCATGTGTTTCTATTGAGTCTGATAATCCATATTACAGAGCGCCATGCACCAGAAGGCCTGTAAATAGTCTGCGTGAATTGATCTAGGCTCTATGGGTATTTCTAATAGGTAATTTTGTCGTTATTTTCGCGCCTACAATACGCATGTATACTTCATACACTTTGCGTTTCTGCAGGCAAAAATGCCTATAATACTAGGTTCCGAAATTAAGTGAACTAAAGCAGTTTTTTAGGACTCACCTCTCTCGCGCCTATTATCTATAGGCTTACGCAGGCTCGCCTTTAAATTGCATCTGTTCAATTTAATTTGGGATTTGGTATAAATTCCTCTATTACATAGAAATCTTCACAGAACCTAGCGAGCTCTTTTTAATCATAATAATTTTTTAGCGATAGTTCATCGATACATGAAGATAAGCCCCCTTTTTATCTGACTCTGCTTCATGAGTCTAAATCTTCTAATTTTAAAAATGCGAGCCCTAACTTTTTTTACAATTCGTTTCCTGAGACCCGCGACTGAAAATTCAAATGAGAAATTAATCTTGGAAACAATGATATAAGCCGAGTAGGGGGAAGCGCAATCTCTGAGCTACTTCACTGAGATAAGCTGTAAATAGCTCATAATGATCCAAGAGTCCTAATTTTTGACTTAGGATGAATTTCGTTCTGAGACATAACAGTTATGTTAGATCTAAACCTCTCTACAGCTGCTCTAATAAAAGGCCTATTTGCACCAGATGTAAGAATAATGGGTATCAATCCTTTAGCCGCTTGTTCATCATAAATCTTTTTCACCTTCATTGTGAAATCTTGTAACTTAGATGGTTGCATGATCAAAGTCTTATCATCACCTTCTCCTGCTATTGAATTAGAAAAAAGCTGCTCCCATTCGGGTGAGAGTGTGATAACAGGAATAAACCCATCTGATCCTGTATTTGCATGGCATAATTGCCTCGCAAGGCGAGCTCTTACAAATTCCGTTGCAAGAATTATGCTCTTATTATGCCTGAGAGAATCAGAAGCTGCCTCTAATATTGTTGGAAGATCTCTAATTGAGACTCTCTCTGCAAGTAAATTTTGCAATATTTTCTGCAGTGAACTAACAGTTACAGGGTCTGGAACAACATCCTTGACTAGCTTCTTATTGTCTTCTTGTATATCATCCAGCAATCTTTGTACTGCTGTATATGAGAGTAGTTCGGTAATATATTCCTTTACAAGTTCTGTAACATGGGTGGTTAGAATTGTAGGCGGGTCAACAACTGTGAGGTTATTAAACTGCGCCTCTCCCTTTAGCGATTCATCTATCCATTTAGCAGCAATACCAAAAGTAGGCTCTTTCGTTACTTCTCCATCCATTTTAATCTCTTCGCCTTTGGGGTCCATAACAAGTAGTTTATCCACTCTAATCTCACCTCTGCCGCACTCTATCTCTTTGATTTTTATAATATACTGGTCATTAGATAATTGAAGATTATCTTGGATTCTGATGGAAGGCATCACAAAACCAAAATCCTTGGCCATTTGTTTTCTGATAGCTTTTATCTGGTCTGTCAGCTTGTGACCTTTACTGTAATTGACTAGCTGGAGAAGGTTAAAGCCTAGCTCAATTTTAATTTGCTCTATTTGGAGAGAGTCTGATGGTTTTTCTTCCTGTTTTTCTCCTGTGCTATCTGAACTAGAAATGTCAGTCGAAGAAGATTCGCCTTGAGTTCCAAGACTAGCTCTTGATAGACCTTGAGGAAGTTTAACCTGAGCATTTTTGAGGGATAAAATCAGATACCCACTCCCCCCACTAACTCCTGATAATACAAAAAATGGAAGAAAGGGAAGGCCGGGTACAAAGGCAAGCATTCCAGTTACAAGAGAGGTCATAAATAATGGCTGAGGATATTTGCTGAGCTGGCCAAAAATGGCTTTATCAGCAGATCCAGCAACTCCTGATTTTGTAACTAACAGACCCGCTGCAAGTGAGATCACAAGAGAAGGGATCTGGGACACTAGCCCGTCACCTATTGTAAGGATTGTATATGTTTTTGCTGCTTGCTCAAGAGACAGACTTCTCTGAACAACGCCTATAATTACACCCCCTACTAGATTTATAAATGTAATTATAAGACCAGCTATTGCATCCCCTCTTACAAATTTATTAGCACCATCCATAGCTCCGTAGAATGTGTTTTCATCTTCGAGTTCCTTTCTCCTTGATTTTGCAGCTGCTTCATCTATTAGACCCGCTGAGAGATCGGCGTCTATAGCCATTTGCTTACCAGGTAGAGCATCAAGGCTAAATCTTGCCGCAACTTCTGCTATCCTTCCAGAACCTTTCGTAATCACGATGAAGTTTATGATCGTCAAAATCATAAAAACTATTAAACCGATCACGACATTACCCTGCATAACAAAATGCCCAAAGGCTTCAATGATATGACCTGCTGCATTTGGGCCTGTATGGCCTTTGGCAAGAATAAGCCTTGTAGATGCAATATTAAGGGAAAGTCTTAGCATAGTAGTTACAAGGAGAATCGTAGGAAACACGCTAAGCTCAAGTGGCTTTGATATAAACAAAGTTGTCATTAATATTATGATCGAAATAGTAATAGACAGGGAGAGTAAAATATCCAGAATTGGCGTAGGCACTGGAAATAAGAGAACAATAAGAATGAAAATTATGCTTATAGCCAAAATAAATTCGCTATACTTACCTATAATTTCCAAAAATCTTTTTACCATTACATGTCCATATTAATTAATTTCTATTTCAGAACCTCTAATACATCAAGCTGCAAGCTGGCTTTCAAGGGAGCTGAGGAGCTCAGAAGCTAGCCCCCTAATTTCTTTTGCGCCTGCAGAATTTGGGTCTGTTTCCAAGATTGTAAGTCCGGTATTCATGCTCAAAGCAAAACCAACCCTATTCCCTATTGTTGACCTTAATATATATTCCTCAGGCATTTCAAGAGTTTTGGATATTTTCGAGCCAGGAGTGAATCTATTAAGCACAATTTTAGTATTCTTATTCTCCGATACAGCATATTCGAGAGTTTTATAAGTTGCCCATAAATCAGTAGGGCTTGGTTGCATAGGTATGAGCACCAGATCGGCTGATCTTATAGCTGATTTAGCCTCGGTTTCTGTATGAGGCGGGCAATCTACTATTATATAATCATGGAGAAGTCTTAGCCTATTAATCTCACTACTTAGTCTCATTCCTGAGCATGATGAAAATGAAATGTCAGAATTAGCCTTAATCTCATTTTTGCGCCTCTCCTGAATCCACATGGAACTTGAGCTTTGAGCGTCAATATCTATTAATGCTACTTTTTTATTTTGAAGAAGTAATGCTACTGCAAGATGGACAGCTATTGTGCTTTTGCCTGCGCCGCCCTTTTGCTGAGAAATTGTTATTATCTTTGCCGTCATAATTATTATATTTGCTCAATTAAAAAATTTTTGTATCTTGATGCGCAAAAATCCAAAAAAATTCATGCGTTCGTATTCAGTACTTGAAATAGACTTAGACATTATCAGGCAAAATTATATAAAATTAAGAGAACTTGCTTTATGTGAGGTTGCTGCGACGTTAAAAGCTGACTCATATGGCTTAGGAGCAACACAAATTGGCAAAGCGCTTGCGCAAGAAGGGTGCAAAACTTTTTTTGTTTTCGATGTAAAAGAGGCTCTATCCCTTAAAGAGAGCCAACCTGAGGCAAAAATCTTTTTTTATAATGGGTTTTGCAACGGCGAAGAAGAGGTTATTGTCAGAAATAAAATTTCCCCAGTCATTAATCTAATAGAGCAACTAGAATCACTAAATCTTTTTTGCAAATCTAATAATATATATCATAGTGTAATCTTGCATGTAGAGACGGGTCTGAATAGGCTTGCCCTTACCTTGGATGATGTAAAAAAAATTGCAGCAAATCCAGAAATATATTCCAATTTGAAGATAGAGTATATAATGAGCCACCTTGCAAGTGCAGATGAGCCCGAAAATCAGTTCAATAAAGTGCAGCTAGGTAAATTTTTCGATATAATCAAATTACTTCCTAAATCTAAGTACAGTATTGCAAATACAGCAGGTACTTTGCTTGGCAAAGAATATCACCTTGACCTAGTAAGGCCTGGGGCTGGTATTTATGGAGTAAATCCAAGGATAGATATGAGCCTTTTTCGCAACCCGGTGAAATTATTCTCCCCCCTAATTCAAATTAAATTAGTGAAAAAAGGAGAGTATTTAGGTTACAATCAGACATATCAAGCAAAAGAAGATATGTGGGTGGGGACTCTGCCTCTTGGATATGCTGATGGTATATCTAGAATATTGAGCAATAAAGGGTATTGTTATATTAAGAATAACAAGGCTCCTATTATAGGAAGAATATCTATGGATTTGATTAACATAGATCTTACTAATATTCCTCATTATGATAGGTTTTTGGGTCAGGAAGTTTTTATGATTTGCGATCAGCAAACTCCAGATGACCTAGCAATTTTCAAAAACACTATTGGGTATGAAATCATAACATCATTAGGCAAGAGATATGAAAGGAAATATACAAATCAATAGATTTAAACAGTTTGGGACTTATCTTGTTGAATTTGCAAGATTAGTGGGAGAGTGGGTGCTAAAAGGAGCTGAAAATATAGGCTCAGTTACACTTTTCACATCAAAGGCTTTAATAGGTTTATTCAAAAGACCTTTTCACCTGCAAAATTTTGTAAATCAGCTCATATTTATAGGGTTTTACTCGCTTCCAGTTGTGGGAATGACTGCGATTTTCTCTGGCGCTGTTCTTGCGCTCCAGAGTTATACAGGCTTTTCCAGATTTTCTGCTGAAAGTACAATCGCCACTGTAGTTGCTTTGTCAATTACTAGAGAGCTTGGGCCAGTTCTTGCAGGTTTGATGGTTGCAGGAAGGGTTGGGGCATCAATAGCAGCAGAAATAGGGACAATGAGAGTTACTGAGCAGATAGATGCTCTATATACACTATCAACAGATCCAATCAAATATTTGGTTACACCCAGAATCATTGCCGGAATAATATCTCTACCATGCCTTGTTGTTGTCGCTGATATTATTGGCATTATGGGCGGATATCTTGTGAGCGTTGTAAAACTTGATTTTAACCCAGCGGTATATGTATCAAACACATTTCAATATTTGAGATATATGGATGTGATTTCTGGTCTCGTCAAAGCATGTGTATTTGGATTTATTATCACCTCAGTTAGCAGCTTTTGTGGCTTTTATTGCGAAAAGGGGGCAAGGGGCGTTGGGAGCGCGACTACCAAGGCTGTCGTGAGCAGCTCAATCCTGATTCTACTCAGCAATTACTTCCTTACTGAAATATTTTTCTAAGAGACATAAATGACCAAACACATTATTCAAATTGAAAATTTAAAAAAAAATTTCTCGGGTCACGAGGTTCTAAAAGGAATTGATCTTAAGATAAATAAAGGAGAATCCCTGGTGATCATCGGAGGCTCTGGTACAGGAAAATCAGTCCTGATAAAAACCATAATAGGATTAATCGCGCCATCATCCGGCAAAGTAATTGTAGATGGCAATGATATTACTAAGACAAACAAACAGGAAAAGGCTGCTTTTCTGGCAAGATGCGGGTTTCTGTTTCAAGGGGGAGCTCTTTTCGATTCTCTTACGATTGAAGATAACATCACATTCTTCGCCGAAAGACTATATCAGTTAAATAGAGAGCAAAAAAGAGAGCTAGCTCTGGAGAAGCTGAATTCGGTTGGATTAAGCGAGAGGGTACTCTCTCTTTACCCTTCTGAACTATCTGGGGGTATGCAAAAAAGAGCTTCCCTTGCAAGAACTATAGCGACTAATCCCGAAATTATCTTCTTCGATGAGCCAACAACTGGACTAGATCCGATTATGTCAAACGTAATTAATGAATTAATAGTTGCTGCGAATCAAAAACTTGGCGCTACATCTATAACAATTACGCATGATATGAATAGTGCAAAAATTATCGCAGATAGAATCGCTATGATATATGAGGGGAAAATTATCTGGGAAGGAGCTCCGGAAGAGCTCGAGACTACTTCCAACTTATATGTTAAACAATTTGCTTTAGGTAGGACTGATGGGCCTATTGAAGCAAATTTGTAGTTTAAATCACCAATCCCTGAATTTTATGGGATTTAGAGTTTATTTAATGTTTTTACAAAAAACTAAAGTTACATCAAAAGTCACATATGAGAATTTTCTTGCTTATAATGCAAAATTTTTATAAATAATGTGTTTGCAAAAGGCTCATATCGATGTAGAATGTAAAATACACTCAATATTTTAAGCAAATAAGAAGTTATGGTTAGGGATAATAAGCAAAATTTACACTGTTCTTTCTGCGGAAAGAATCAACAAGATGTTAAGAGGCTGATCGCAGGTCCAACTGTATACATTTGTAATGAATGCGTTGATCTTTGCGTTAGTATAATCAAAGAAGATCACACTGTGAGTTTGAGTGGGTCTGCAACCAAAATACCTTCGCCAAAAGAAATTTACGGCATTTTAAATGATTATGTTATCGGGCAAGAAAAAACAAAAAAAGTTATATCCGTAGCTGTATACAACCACTATAAAAGATTATCTCATTTAGAAAATGAGGCTAACGATGTTGAAATCGCGAAATCTAACATACTTTTAATTGGGCCAACAGGAACCGGAAAAACGCTCCTCGCTCAAACTCTTGCAAAAATTTTAGATGTACCATTTACAGTTGCAGATGCAACAACGCTGACAGAAGCTGGTTATGTTGGAGAGGATGTAGAAAACATAATACTCAGGCTCTTACAAGCTTCTGATTACAATATCGAAAAAGCCCAAAGAGGGATAGTATATATTGATGAAATAGACAAAATTACCAGAAAATCTGAGAATCCTTCGATCACAAGAGACGTGTCAGGAGAGGGTGTTCAGCAAGCCTTACTCAAGATTATGGAGGGCACTATCGCTTCTGTTCCTCCTCAAGGAGGGAGAAAACACCCACAGCAAGATTTCCTTCAAGTAGATACTACTAACATACTATTCATATGCGGCGGTGCTTTTGTAGGGCTTGATAAGCTTGTTCAATCAAGAACAGCCCAAGGCTCTATTGGATTTGGCGCAAAAATTTCCACTAAAAAAGAAATTAAATCGCAAGATGTGATGGATTTGCTTGAGGTTGAAGATCTGATTAAATTCGGGATGATCCCAGAGTTTATCGGGAGACTCCCTGTTGTCACTCATTTAAATGAGCTAGACAAAGCTGCCTTGATAGATGTCTTAACTACGCCTAAAAATGCACTTACAAAGCAATATAAAAAGCTATTTTCTCTTGATGATGTGGAGCTCGAATTTTCGACCACGTCTCTTGATGCAATTGCTGAAAAAGCCCTACACAGAAAAACTGGAGCAAGGGGACTTAGATCCATTCTTGAGAATGTTCTACTAGATACAATGTTTGACCTAGATCAAATTAAGAATAAAAAAGTCGTAATCACAAGAGAATTGATAGAGAATAATCTTCCTCCTGAGATTCATTCCAAAGAAAAAATCCAAAAAAAGAAAGCGAGCTAAATTTTTTTTAATTTTACTCTTAGTGCGCAGAAAAAATGTGATATACTAGGCTCTGTGCACATTTCTATGTGTTGTTGATGTAACTAATGGCAATTTTATGCTCCATAAAACATCAAACCATGAAGACTAAATTTTAAAAGCAAATAATCTTAATTTCAAACTATAAGGATAAATAATGATAGAAATCATACTCTCAAAAAAATTATATAACCAGGAAAAATACCAATGTTTCCTCGTTGCAGAAAGCGAAAAGACACAAGATATAGAGCTTGATGATGCGCTAATAGCTCTAGACTCCAAGCATAATGGAATCATCACAAAAGCTATCTTAGATAGGGATAATTTCAAAGGCTCATTTGGGCAGCTTAAATCTATAATGATTACGGATAATACTGGGGAAATATTATATATCTATATTTTCGGCATAGGAAAAGAGAGTGCTATCTCAGAGTCTAAACTTCAGGATATAGGAGGGAATATAGCCAAAACCCTCAAGGCAGGCAGGGCTAAAAAAGGCTTTATTAATGCACGTAAATTTGAAGGATTTGATGAGTCCATCGTCGCATCGAATATAGGATTTGGCGTAGCCCTTGGATCTTATAGTTTCGATAAGTATTTCACAAAGAAAAAAGCAGAAGAAAAGGATGTACTAAAAGAGATCACAATTACTTGCTCAAGCGAAGAAGAGGCGAGGTCTATATTTAAAAAATACCACTCAATGATCCCTGCGATTTATGAATCAAGAAATCTAATTACCGAACCAGGTAATGTACTATATCCAGAAACTTATAGCGCATTAATCGCAGAAAATCTTGAGCCACTGGGCGTTAAAGTCGAAATTATAGGAGAAGCAGAGCTCAAAAATATGGGAATGAATGCACTAGTTGGTGTAGGTCAGGGCTCTTCTAAGGAATCTAAACTTGTAGTGATGATTTATAACGGCCTTAAAGAGGATGATCACCCTGTTGCCCTTGTTGGGAAAGGAGTTACTTTTGACACAGGAGGAATTTCGATTAAGCCATCAAGAAATATGGGAGATATGAAATATGATATGGCAGGCTCTGCTGCAGTATTTGGAACAATCATGGCCCTTGCTGCAAGAAGCGCAAAAGCCAATGTAGTAGGAGTCGTAGGGCTTGTAGAGAACATGCCAGGAGGAGCGGCTCAAAGACCAGGGGATGTTGTAAAATCACTTTCAGGCCAGACAATAGAAATTCATGACACAGATGCAGAAGGAAGGCTAGTTCTTGCAGACGCTCTTTGGTATACGCAGGAGAGGTTCAAGCCAAAAATTATGATTGACCTTGCAACATTAACTGGCGCAGTGAGCATCGCGCTTGGCAGCGCATATGCAGGATTATTTTCAAATAATGAAGATCTTGCAGAAAAATTACTAAATGCTGGCAAAAAATCCGGGGAAGAGCTATGGAGGCTTCCGCTCCATGAAGCGTATGATAAAATGATCGAATCAACAATTGCTGATGTTGCGAATCTTGGCAACCCTCCCGGACACGCCTCAAGCTCAACAGCTGCACAATTCTTGCAAAAATTTGTAAATAAAACCCCATGGGCTCATCTTGATATTGCAGGAGTTGCAAATAGCTCAAAAGATCTCCCATGCGCGCCAAGGGGCGCAACTGGGTTTGGAATTAGATTATTAAACAAACTAATTAGTGAGTATTATGAGAGATAAAAAATTTCCCTATGTTTTTGTTGTAGGTAATGAAAAAGGGGGCGCAGGAAAAACTACCTGCACTATGCATTTAATTGCAGGCCTCCTAGAAAAGAATTACAGAGTTTCTTCGATAGATGTAGATTGCAGACAAGGCTCACTTTCGCGATATATAGAAAACAGAGCAAGATATAACGAGCAAAATCCTGATATGCCAGTTTTGATGCCGTTTCATTATCTTCTTAGTGAGAGTAAATTAGACAGTATCAAAGACAAACAGCAAGAAGAGAGGGATATATTTGAATCTATTCTCGCAAAAGCTAAATCCGAGTCGGACTTTGTAGTAATTGATACTCCTGGCACTTACTCTTTTCTCTCATCCCTTGCTCATTCACATGCTGATACGGTAGTCACTCCCATTAATGATAGTTTTGTTGATATAGATGTTATGGCAAAAATTGATGGAAGTTCTATGAAAGTTCTAGGTCCATCTATATATAGCCAGATGGTCTGGGAGCAAAAAATGGCTAAAGCACAAAGGGGCGAGGGGGCTATTGATTGGGTTGTAATGCGTAATAGACTTGGCCCAGTAGATGCAAAAAACAAACAAAATGTAGCAAAAGTACTAGAGGAACTTGCTAAAAGAGTGAGCTTCAGACAAGCACCAGGATTTGGCGAGAGGGTAATTTTTAGAGAATTATTCCTTCTTGGCCTTACATTGCTTGACCTAAAAAAGACTGCATATGCTAAAAATTTCAGCCTAGCGCATGTAGCAGCAAGGCAGGAATTAAAAAATCTATTCGAGGCTCTTGATTTATAAGCCAGAATTTAGTCGGTTTTAGGCTTGTTCAATGTTTCAGGGTTATATTTTTCAGATGAAGCAGACTAATTGATTGACGAAATATATCAATTAATATATGCTGCCTATATTTTTAAATAAATTTACCAAAAATGAAATACCTATCAAGACCCGTGATATTTTCACATGACCCTTATACTTCATCTCAGTACCTTTTTCATCAAGATCACCTCCCAAATTCCGGATTCTTTTCTCCAAATCATAATTATTTTACCTTCTATGTTCATGATAGAGACTATTCAAGGGGTGAGGTTTTACACTTTCTGAACGGATCGCCTTTGATGCACACAGCTTTATCTGAGGGGGATGCTCATTATTCTTACGGAGCTATGTTAGAGGCCTACGGGAAATATTCTGCAGCTCTTGCAGTAGTTGGCGCGGTGGCGGGAGTTGTTCTTGCTACAGCTGCAAGCACCAAGGTCAAAAAGAGTAGCTCGATTAGACATAAAAGTTATTCTAATAAATATTCCCATAAAAGTTATTCCCATCAAGAACCAACCCCGCCCAATTTTCATTTTAAAGTTACGGATAAATTCATAGATGATAGTTATTCCGGTGCGGAGCTTACAAAGTTCCTGAATTTATGGCATAGACAAAAATACATTACAGACTATTCTAGTTACTATAAAATTGCCCAATCCTTTTTTAATCACGAATTTGCATATGATTGGGTGCCCACGACTAATTCAACATTTGCCTCAAACCCAGATAGATACCCTGCTATGCTCCTGCTTGATGAAAAGTACGTGCAGCTGGGATCACCTTCTCTGGTGTCTTATCTTGAAAGTGCCTCAGAGAGTTTTAGGTATAATATTATTCAGTTTTCAGTTCAAAATAAAACCTTTACGTCGCAGGAAGTAGGGGCTCTGCTGAGCGATCATTACTTTAAACAAACAATCCTCCATGAAAATCTGAGTATATTTGGGGTTGCAATAGAATATATTGGATTACCTTTTTCGGCAATTGCAAGCTTTGTGAGATTTATGATCATGGGGCCCGTGCAGCAATATTCCGCTGAGGATATTGGCCTCGATGAAGTATACACAGCAGAAGAGGTTACAGAGTTTATGAATAAATATTATCAGAGAGCGTTCAGGACGGATAAATATGTTTATGAGCTGATTGATAATTTCCTGACACATAAATATAAGGACTATAAAGTCCCAACCTCATGTGATGGTAAATTGCATATTTCATCAGCGGTTCTTGAATGTTCGAAAGAACAGAAAGATAGTTATGATGAGTCCAAAGCGCAAATGCCCAAAGAAAAGCCATTAACAGAGGTATCTAGCTCCACTCAGAAGGAAGAGGATAAATGCCTAGTCGATAGTCATGAAATTGTACAGGATTACATAAACGAAATCTCAGGAGGAGCAAGCCATATATTCTCAGATTTTTCAGAATGGATTACTAAGTAGTTTGAATTTTTTGTTGGGTGCTGGCGCTTGGGTAATGGAGACACCACCTAAGATATTTTGATAGTTAGAAATCTTCCACAATTCTTTCTCCAATTATTTCAGTTGAGAGAGTATTTGAGCTTGAAAAATCTATATATGCATCATAAAAATGATCGTAATTATTTGCACGCGCATGATGATCAACACACAATATTGTTGTATCTGCAAGAAGATGAGTGAGAAGTTGTTGAGTAAGTTTGATAGACTCAGTATCTAGCCCTGCAAAAGTTTCATCAAGAACCAATATATCTGGCTTCTGTATGATTGCCTGGATTATGCCAACCTTTTTTCTCTGCCCGCCGCTAAGCTTGAATTCTGTACTATCTAATTTGCTCAAAATCCCGCTTGGCTCTACATCTTCTTCTGGTATATTATCTAGAGCTAGTATGTTTATTAAATCCTCTATCGAACTCCTTAGTTCCTGGTAGTTTTCATCACCCTTTGTGTATGGGAACAATATAGTTTCGATCAGAGTGAGATTTGATGGTAGATATAAATTCTGATCTAAAAATAGAATCTTCTTATCTTTGGGGAGATATATCGATCCTGAGCTTGAAAAATTAGCGGGAAGTAGATTCATCAAATCAAGTAATAATGTGCTCTTGCCGCAACCAGATGACCCCATGATCCCATAATGCTTCCCTTTTTCAAATACGAGATTATCTACCCTAAGTTGCTTGCCTTGCATTTTTAGCAAATAATCTAGGAAGTGAATATCATCAGAGTCGGAATATTTGAGGGTATTCGAGGCTTGCTCCTTACTTTTTGATATTAAAAATAATAGGCCTTTTACTCTGTCGATTGAAATTTTGGACTCTTGCGAGTCAAATTCAGAAGATAGCTTTGCTATAAAAATATGGTTTATATTAGTGATACTATGCTGAATTAACGGTATCTGATTGAGAGAGATGGGGTTCTCCCCAGTCACCTTGAAGAAGAAATAAATAAAATCAATTAGATATGTAGATAGTTCGTACACCGTATCATTGAGCAAAGAATATAAGATATCTATTTTTTTTATATCAAATTGCTTCGAAACTAATTGCTTATTAATGTTGCTGTAATATGAATTTTGAGCAAAATCACTAGCGTTTCTTAAATTAATAGGGCCTGTATTTTTAATTATATCAAAATAAATCTCATTTGCTTTTGCTCTAATTGCATGGGTCTCCTTTACCATATCTGTTCTTTTCTGTATCACATTTTTAATGGGAGATTGAATAAGAAAAAAGGGGAGCGGGTAATAAGCAAGCATATCTGGTACATAGAGGTTGACATAATTCAGATACGATAATTGTGAAAATATGGTCGTTACTTGATCTACTAGAACAAAAGAGTTAAGGGCAAGGGTTCTAATATCCCCAGCCAGATTATACTTTATCTCAAGCGCATCTTCGCTTGATTCTAGAACTCTACCTTCATCGAGCAATATACTCATGGCTTTTTTGCTAATAAGAGTTGCAATGTCCTGATTGATAATCCATTTGTAGTAGTCGAGGCAATATCTTAAAGTTTCTGCGCATGACCAAATTAAGGATAATTTTCCAATCTCATATAGTAACTTTTCATTATCATTGCCATTTTCTTGGTAAAACCCTAATAGATTTTTGGCAACTAACCCCCCCACATATCTTCCAGAATAAAAGACTATTAATTGTGAGGATGCCGTCTCAATAAGTGATATTGAGGCAAGTTTTATATAGTTATTTAGGAGAGTATTGTTGCACAACTTTAAAGAGAATGGGTTTTGCAAGATTTGAGATAGCTTTATATCATCAAATATTTTCAGTAATAATTCCGATGATTCAATCGGAATGGATACTCTTTCGGAAAAATCAAGAAAATCATCACTATAGTAAGTAAGAGATAGGGCAGAGGTAATTGAGGCAAGATATATAAAGGGCTTATAATAGCTGGGTGCATATTTAGATAAACAAGATCCCCAGGTAAGCCCCATATTGAGTGCAAAATAAGTCCCCCTTGAGATATAATGTTTATTTTCAATCCAAGCGCTAGAGAGGAAATGATCCGAAAGACTTGCAGCAAAACCCGTTGCAAGGCCATGCCCGCCATGCGTTATATACCCAGCCGAACTGACAAGGCATATAGTCAGTAAATCAGGGTGAAATGGAAATAAATTCTCTGTCTTAGGCTTAGGAGGTGAGCTATTGATCTCAGGTATAACTGATTTAGGCTCTGTGTACATTTCTATCTAATAGGTAATTTAGTCATTATTTTTGCCCTCGAATACTTATGTATACCCCATACACTTACGTTTCTGCGGGCGAAAATGCCTATAAATTCCTCTATTAGATAGAAATGTACACAGAGCCTAGCATCTTCATTTTGGAAATCGTTTGTCTGCTCCATCAAACCTCTCTTTAATTTATCATCCTATTCTCTTGGGTCGACCCAAGAAATATTCCCATCTTTTCTGTAGTAAACAATATTTATTCTATCATTGGAAGCATTTTTGAACATCAGCGCAGGAAGATTTTCGAGGTCCATTTTCATCACAGCTTCTGCTACGGAATATTTACCTATCTTTTCAGCTCTCTCTGCAATAGTTACTGGGCCATGACCCGTTTCCTCTTCTTCTGAGTATGGGTTTATTACATACTCAGTTCCATCGATAAAATTTTCAGAAATTTTGGCAAAATGGTGATTTTTGATCTTGGACTTATATTTCCTTAGTTGCTTTTCTAATTTTGCAAGAGCTTGATCAAAGGCAGAGTAAGGATCATCGCATTCTGCAGAGCTTTTTATAACAATGTGCCTACCAGTACCTTCGTTGAAATTAATGTCACAAGTAGTTATATATGATTGTTTTGAAAAGTGCACCACCCCCGAGATTGCATTTTCAAAATATTTTTCTCCAACTTCTTTGAGTCTTGTTATTGCGTGATTCTTTAAAGAATCGCCTAATGAAAAATGTTGTCCTGATATTCTTATATCCATAAAGCCTCCTTATTTTTTTGGTTTTCTTGTGCTCTTATATATTACATAGGTTTGAGATTGACTAATCTCAAGACCTTAGTCTTGGGATTTTTTTAATTCTACTACCGATTTTGCCTATTTTGAAGCTCTTTTTATTGACTCCTCTATTAGCTCGTGGGCTTTGGCAACATCTCCCCATCCTGTAATTTTAACCCATTTGCCCTTTTCTAAATCTTTGTATCTTTCGAAAAAATGCACAATTCTTTTTACTAGGAGTGGATTGAGGTCATTATATGACTTGATATCTTCCATAGATGCATCAATTTTTGTGATTGGAACTGCGAGAATTTTTTCATCCTCTCCTGATTCATCTTCCATAAGCAGAACGCCGATTGGCCTGCATTTAATGACAGAACCAGGTATTGCTGGGTGGGAGCTAACTACGAGCACATCAATAGGATCTCCGTCTCCGCCAAGTGTATGTGGCACAAAGCCATAGTTGCATGGGTATGACATCGAAACCTGGATAAATCTATCTACGAATATTGCGCCACTATCTTTATCAAATTCGTATTTTACCGGGTCGCTATTCATCGGAATTTCGACTATAACATTAATCTCTTCTGGTGGGTTTTTTCCTATACTGATTTTTTGTAAATCCATTTTTTCCTCTATTTAATTACATAGATAAAAATATTGTTTTTATCTGCTTTTTCTATTGTCTCTTCTTGGGATAGTATTATCACATTTTTATCTATCGCTAAGCCTTTTATATTACTTTTTTTTATTATATCAATAGTTTTAGGCCCTATAGTTGGCATATCTACTCTTTGATCCTGCCCAGTTTTTGGTATTTTGACTAATATTGCATCTTCGTTTGTGTAATCTTTTGATCTTTTGATCATTTCATCTGTTCCTTCTGCACCCTCAACAGCGATTATTCTATTGCCAGAAACTATTAGGGACTGGCCTATATCAAGAGGACTCATGATGGCTAGGCCTTTGCAACCTATTTCTATATTTTCGAGATCCTTCTGTGATATTGGCGTTGTTGTGAGAATGCCTGAGGAATTTGAATTTATATTTAAAATCTCGTTTGGGCTTAAAATATTAAAGCCCCTATCTTCCACGAAATCTAATATTGTTTTTAGGAGGCTATCATCCCCTAGGAATTTTTTTGATATTATCTTGGTCAGCAATTTTGCTCCCTCAGAGTCTGGGATTATGCTTCCAAGACTTGGTCTTTTGATGCTGCCTGCAAATACTATGTGCGTAATATTGTGACTCTTGCAAAATGAAATTGCTGCGCCAATTTTGCCAAGTTCAAGTTCGGTAAAATTGGGGTTTTGGCTCGGGTCTAGATTGTGCTGCCCCCTGACTCCAATTATACAGCAAAAAAATCCCTCACTAAGAATTTTTTTTATTATTTCTTTCGGCAAATCTCCCTTGCCAGCAACAACGCATATTCTCAAGCTTAATCCTCTGAATATCTTTTGTTTTTCATGGTGAGCGATCTCTTACTTTCTTTGGATATAAAATTTATCAACTCCATTGCAAGCTTGTTTGAGGAGTGCTTTTCCCTGGCTTCTTTAATGGCATCGTCTAATTTTTTATCCTCAAAAAATATGATATTAAATGCTTTCTGAAGGTCTAATATTGCGTCCTGATTGAATCCGCGTCTCTTGAGTCCAAGAAGGTTCATTCCGCTTATCCCAGCCCTTTCGGATGAAACAGTTGCAAATGGGGCAACGTCTCTTTCAACCCCGCAACATCCGCCAATCATAGCATGCTGACCTATGCGAACAAATTGATGCACAGCGCTCAGGCCGCCCATCACTACATTATCCCCAATAGTCACATGACCCGCAAGTGTTGCAAGGTTTGCAAAAATTACATTATTACCTACCTCGCAGTCATGAGCTATGTGAGTGCCAAGCATCAGAAGGCAGTTATTACCCACAGAAGTTTTCATTCTGCCGCTTTTTGTTCCCGGCTGAATTGTTACATATTCTCTTATGCTATTATTATCCCCTATTTCTACTACAGATTCCTCTCCTTCATATTTTAAATCTTGTGGTTTATGGCCAATTGAGGCAAACGGGAAAATCTCGCAATTTTTTCCAATCGAAGTTCTGCCCTCAATAACCACATGAGAGTGGAGTATAGTATTATCCCCAATGATCACATTTTTTCCAATAACGCAAAAAGGACCTACCTGAACATTTTTTCCTATTTGCGCGCCGCTTGCTATGAAAGAGCTTTGATGGATCATAAACTACTCCTTGTCTCTGATCATGGCCATAAGCTCACAATCTGTAACTACCTGATCTTCGACATAAGCTTTTGCTGAAAATTTCCACACATTCCCTCTATTTTGCAAAATCTGACTATTTAGGACGAGCACGTCTCCTGGGCTTACTATTTTTCTAAATTTCGCATTAGAGATAGACATAAGTATAACCTGCTTATCTTCTCCTTTGATCTTGAGGTCTGAACCTACTAAAATAGCAGAAACTTGCGCAAGAGCCTCGATTATCAAAACACCAGGCATAACAGGTTGATTTGGAAAATGACCGGTAAAATGAGGCTCGTTAATAGTAACATTTTTCAACCCCGTAATATTTTCATTTGGTGTTATTTCCTTTATTCTATCTACGAGCAAAAAGGGATATCTGTGAGGTATCATTTGCATAATATCTTCAATATTAATCATAGTTTACTTTCCTTGTTTTATTAAATTTTTTAGTGTGATTGTTTGCTTATGCCAGTCTCTTATCGGCACAGAAGGAGAGCCACCCACAATTGCCTTCTCTTCGTTTATATTTGCCATCACTCCAGATTGAGCAGCAATTTGCACTTGATTTGCTATGTTTAGATGGCCCGCAATCCCCGCCTGCCCTCCAACAACTACATAATGTCCAAGTTTTGTGCTTCCTGCTATTCCGACCTGAGCTACTATAACGCATCCATTTCCCAGCTCAACATTATGAGCAATTTGCACTAGATTATCAATCATGACATTATTTCCTATAAGAGTATCTCTGACTGAGCCTCTATCTATTGTGGTATTTGCGCCTATTTCTACATTATTTCCTATAATCACTTTTCCTATATGCAGGATTTTATAATGAAAGCCTTTATATGTGGCAAACCCAAACCCATCAGTACCTATTCTGACTCCTGGGTGAATTATCGTATTATTCCCTATTTTCGCATAAGATATGTAAGAGCCCGCTCCTATTTTACAATTTGCCCCAATCTCTACTCCTTGCTTTATAATGCTGTTATGGTCTATATATGATCCATCGCCTATAACGGCACCATCTTCAATTACTACATTTTGCCCAATAGTCACATTTTGCCCAATCTTTGCTGATTCTGAAATATTTTGAGGCGATTTTGAGAGTTTTTCTGAAAATAATAAATTTATGGCTTTTGAATAAGCATAATAAGGATCATCAACTTTTATTTTTATGAGAGAGTTATTTTCAGGCAAATCATCACTTATGCCAGTGATACAAGCAGTACATTTTGCAAGAGAGAATAAAGAGAAATATTTCCTGTTATTTATAAAGGCCAGATCTCCAGCTGAAGAGTCCTCTAGGTTTTTAATATCACGAATAAGGCTAGATTTAGCGCTCGCTATTTGCGCAGGCTCAATCACTCCGCCAATATGTTCTGCTACTTCAAAAACGGACTTCTCTCCGCTAAAATTATAAAAATATCTATTATGCATAATGTTACACCAAATTTAGTTATAAACCATATCATATAGTTAAGTTTTTGCAATTGGAACATTTTCAAATTCTTGGTAAAAAAACATTAACTAATATAATGTTTTTTTTAAAAGTAACAAGAATTAATAAAATTTATTCATGATGCGCGACTAATCTGCAACAGTTTACCTTGCCCAGAGTTAATAATTCTTTGTGGGAATTTGATTGTGGTTAGATTTTCTGATACGATCAATTCAATATTATTATTCATGCAAAAGGTTTCAACATGAAAAAAATCATACAAGCTGCATTAATATCTGGCATTTTTATTGCTTCAAGCGCTAAAGCTGAAGAGTCTGAAAACATGGTGCTGAAATTTCGTGGAATTTTCAATTCAATAAATGGTAAGCAATCTGGACTTCCAGCTCCTTATACAAATTATTCCAAAGAGAACCCACATACCAAAAATGTTTCAAAGCTTTTTTCTACAGCTGTAGGAGGTGAGGCTTCTTTTGAAATTTTCTGGAATGATTTTATTGCAGGGGAATTTACATCAGGCGCTACTAATTATAGACAGAAAGCTACTATTATAAGAAATGTCACAACAAGTTATAATAACAATCCAGCCAAACTGCCAAAAGCAAGAGATATGGTTGCAATCCCATCTTCTGTAGCAATTCAGTATCATGTTGCGCCATATGGGGCTATACGCCCTTATGTTGGAGGTGGATATCATTATACCTTTATGTTAAGCAGAACAAGCAATTACAAAATCAATAATTCTTCTGGCCCGGTACTACAAATGGGAGTGGACTTAGTATTCAAAGATGATACATACCTGAATCTTGACGTTAAAAGATATATGCTAAAAACTAAGATTAAATATAATCAATCTTTTGCTACTGATGCAGCTGGTAATCAAATTATTTCCTCAGTTAAATATGATCCTATTGCTATAGGAGTTGGTTTTGGATTTAAGTTGTAATACCAGGTTCCGAAATGTGTGTAAAAATGATACATCATTAAAAAAATCCAACTTTTTATTTTATTAAATTAAATATTCTTGTTAATGAATATTGTATAATAATATTTAACATTAATATTTATATAGGAGATAAAATTATGGGTAAAACGACTGAGAATGGTAACAAATCACCTGCTACTAAATTTGGTAATACATCACCTACGGAGCAGGAAGTCCATGCAATTTTGAACCCCGACCTTGATCAGGGTCGGAAAGATTATATAAAGGCTCTCGAAAATTTAAAAAAAGAAGCCACAAAGATAAAAAGTAAAACCTCTCGATTCGCAAATAAAAATACAGAGACATATAAAGCTCTGGAGAGTGCTTTGGGCTTGTGTGAAGCGCCAGATGTTATAAAAGGTAGCGAATCTGCAAAAACACAATCAAGGAAAGATGAAAGCGATACTCTATACCCAACGAAATTTAAAGAGTTGAAAGCAGGCCATAAGGAGAACAAAAAGATATATGACAATTGGCAAAAAGCAACCGACACACTCAAAGAAGCAAGTAAGATAATAAATAAAGAACCATCTTTTAAAGCATTTGCAAAAGCCATTGGCGAATATGTTAAAGCAGCCGTCCAGTATCTTGGCAGCATTGCTAGCACCAAAGAAAATCAAGTAAAAGCAAAAGAAGCGCATAACACTAAATGGCAAAACATGGTTAAGGCCGGCAAAGCAGCTTCTAAAAAGCTAAGAGAGGACCCTTTTGGGCGTTCATAAATTAGCCGCTTATAAAACAAAAGCAACTATTTCGCCTGTGACTCCGGCGCTGCAGGTTCTATAGTTTGACTATTTGCATCTTTTTCAGATGGCTTTTGTGCACCACCGCTAGATCCAGCATTGCCAGAATACATAAATTTGCCAATCAATGATTCTAGATTTATCGAGGATTGAGTATATTTTATCTGACCTCCGTCCTTGAGGAATTCATCGTCCCCACCGGGTGTTATGGATATATATTTACCTCCAAGAAAACCTGAACTAGAAACTGATGCTCTTGAGTCTGTTGGGATTTGTATATGTTTTGCAATAGATAATGTTGCAATCGCGCTATATGTCTCAGGGTCTAGAGTTAGGCTAGAGACTCTTCCGACAATAATCCCAGCAATTTGCACATCGCTACCATTTATAATCCCATCTATACTATCAAATTTTGCTGCAAGATGATATTCTTCATATGAGTCCTTATTTTTTTGGCTATATGAATAAAAAAGGAATATGAGAGCTGTCAAAATAACCGCAAATCCTAATATTGTCTCTAATGTATTTTGTTTCATAATTTTATCTCAAATGTCAATTATTTGGCGTCCAAGGGGAATAATCAGAAGATACTGACTTTTTCCTCGGGGAGTAAGCTTCTTTTGTGCCGGTTAGATTCGGGGAATATGGTTTTTGCCAATCATGTTTTTTTAGATCTAAACTTGATGGTAAATCATCGCTCAAAAAATGAAGCCACGCATGCCACATTGGAGGCACTTTTGTTGGCTCAACTGCGCCCTTATATATAACAAACCTTCTTTTACCAGATAAGTAGTAACTATTGCCACACTCATCTTCCCCAACTTTTTTGGAAAATAATTTAATAAAAAAACTACTTACTGACACTTGCTAATTGCTCCGCTTTTTTTCTTGCAGCAACGGCTAGTGCGTCTGCTGCTATGTTTCCAGGATTGTTAGAATGACCCTTCACCCAATGCCAAATTATATTGTGTTTTTGGCATAAAGAGTGGAGTTTTTGCCATAATTCTTTGTTTTTTACCTCTGAACTGTGCTTTTTGCGCCAGTTATTCTCTATCCAGCCATGTATCCAAACGGTAATACCATTTTTAACATAAATACTATCTGTATAAATTTCAACACTACATTTACGTTTTAGTATAGATAGAGCCTCTATAGCAGCAAGAAGCTCCATCTGGTTGTTAGTTGTGTGAAGTTCGTATCCAGATATTTCTTTGTTTGTATTTTTATATCTCATGATCGCGCCCCACCCGCCAGGTCCGGGGTTACCGCTACAGGCTCCATCAGTATAAATGATTACCGGTTGTTCGTGTTCTTGCTCGGCTTTGCTCATAATGGGTTTGAATAATTTTCATTGTTGTTGTAAGTAGCTGGGCTAAATCCTAGATTTATCTATTTTTTTTACGAAATTGGTCCAAACTTACAACTTTTGAGTTATCATGATTTTCTATGGCTATTGAGAGGTTTTTTTCAGGACTTTCAGCTTTTTGTAAGTCCGGGTTAAATTGTAATGCAAATCTTGTACTTGGATCAACAAAGGCAGTGAGTGCGGATAATGGGATTTTAACATTTTCTTTTATACCATCAAAACTCAGTCTTACAATCATATCGTCTTCTGTTACCCTCAGATCTTCATATTGATGCTGAAGGATAATTGTCATCTCATTTGGGTATCTTTTGAGAAGTCTGGAGGATAGCTCTACTCCACTTGCGTTTGTTAGAAATGTCAGAAGAAAGTAATGAGATCCATGAAGGCCCTCTGCTGCTGCTTGCATCAATAGCTTTTTTACAATCCCTCTCATCGCCTCTTCAACCAGCTTTGGATAATTTATGTATGTGTCCGTCTCTTTAATCATTGTTTTTTGTATAAGTTTTTTGTAGTTTACTATGAGTTTGTTTTTTGCTACTAAAATTTAGCGCTCAAATCTCTTGATGATTATAATTTTGCAAGTAATCATATTCAAGCATTTGAACAAAAAAGTCAAAACAAAGCTCTAGTAGCTATCTCTAGCTTGGATATTTACTATAGCATATGTTTTAAAGAATTGAAATTTAATATTGAGGTTAGATATGTTTAAAAATTATCCAGATTGGACAAAAATCATTCATAAAGAGGGTCATGTATTCATTATAATATTCTCTGCGGTTACTTTTCTTTTGTCCTCAATCAGTCCTTTTATTGGCTGGATTTGTTTTGTTCTAACGATTTGGTGTGCATTTTTCTTTAGAAATCCCGAGAGAATTACCCCAACGCAAAAAGGCTTAGTAATTAGCCCTGCTGATGGAGTAGTTCAAAGTATCACTACCATAAAACCCCCCTCAGAGCTTGGTCTTGGCGAAGATGAAATGCTGCGCGTGAGTATATTTTTAAATGTTTTTAATGTGCATGTTAATAGAGTCCCAGTTGATGGCAAAATTACAAAATTACACTACCACTCAGGTAGATTTTTTAATGCATCTCTTGATAAGGCAAGTATCCATAATGAACGCCAATCCGTACTACTAGAGACTCAAGAGGGGTTAAAGATAGCTTTTGTTCAAATAGCGGGATTAATAGCAAGAAGGATAGTGTGCGACTTAGAAGAAGGCGCTGAAGTTAAGGCGGGAGAGAGATTTGGCATAATTAGGTTCGGCTCAAGGCTTGATGTTTATTTACCGGTAAGCACTGTTATAGAAGTTGCCGAGGGGCAAACTGCGATAGGTGGGGAGACTATAATAGCAAATTTAGTTGCAAAAAAATCACAAGAAAAGAATTTTAGCGTCAGATAAATATGGCAAAATTCAGAAAAAACAAGCTCAAAAATCAGAAGATTAGTCTAATAAGGATTATTCCAAATTTGATCACGGTTTCTGCTTTGTGTATTGGCCTTTCTGCAATTCGCTTTTCTCTTGATGCTAAATGGGAGCAAGCGGTTGGGTGTATACTTGTTGCTGCGATTCTTGATGCAATAGACGGAAGAATAGCTCGTTATTTAAATGCAACATCTACATTTGGTGCAGAGCTTGATTCATTATGTGATTTTGTAAATTTCGGAATAGCTCCTGTAATTCTGACATATCTGTGGATACTTAATGAATATAGAATCAAAGTATTATCCTGGGGGGTT
>JANRMF010000011.1:0-6156 GCA_033761815.1 Rickettsiaceae bacterium | reverse complement strand
CCTCTTTTGCTCTTTTGATATAACTTGCACTGTAAAAATATGATATTAACCATAATGCTTCCAGAGTTAGAATAAATATACTACCAATCTTGCTCGATTTGAGACAGAAGACGAATCCCGATATCAAATTATATTCGCAGGTGAAATCTAGATTATATCTAAAAAGCTTCAAAGCAATTAGTAGGTTAATCACGTAGTGAATGGTTATCAAGCAAGCAAAAACTGGCCTTTTTGTGTCAAGGAATGGCCAGTATAAACACAAGATAGTAGAGATAATAAAAATTGTAGTAAGACTCATATTCACACGCCATCCTTAAACAAAAACCACCCAACATATGCAAAGAGATGGTGGTATATATTCAGCGCGCCAATAAGGAGAGAAAGTGTTACAGCTGCGCATTGCCCTAGTCTACTCGTTGAGTATGATCTATTCAGGTTGCTAGGACTCAGCAAGCTATTAAAGAGCCTGATGTAAACAATACACCATGTAGTAAATGAAACCAGGAGTATCAACGCCCAGATGTAACTTAACATGAAAACTTCCCTTAAAATTGAGATCTTAAAGAAAAATAATACCGAAGGAGGAAATGACGCCGCGCTCCACATAATAAAAATAATTGCCAAGAAGGATAATTTTTCTAGCAATAACCTCTTAGCGCCGAAGAAAAATCTGATATCATTTAAGTATAAGTTAGACTCTGAAAGTGAAATTGGGATGAATAATAAGCCAAGTTTTATTAGCGTGTCTGTAATTGCAAGTTGCGCAAATAGCTCATTTGATGTGTGCTGGGATACATTTAATGCAAGCATGTAAAACCCGGCAGAAGAAATAGAGGAATAGATAATGATTTTGACATAATTTTTTTCATGCAAAGATGCTAGCGCTGTTAGCAATATACTAATTGCACCAAAACTTATTAGAGTAATAGGTGCGGAAATAGCATGGATTAGGAATTTGAATTTATATGCAATGGAGGCGATGCAAAGAGTGCTAATCGGGAGTAAAAATCCTGCAACGAGGATTGAGCTATTATGATATGCATTTATTTTCCATGTATGAAATGGAAATATTCCAAGTTTAATCATGCATCCTATGATGAATAGGATAATTACAGGCTTAAACGCTGATGCATTTGCTGTGAATTTTTCCTTGATGATCTCAAGGTTTAATGAGCCGAAATTGCTCAGTATAAACCCAATCGAGATTAGAATTAGCGTACTAGCTATGCTGCAAATTATCAGGTAGTTAAATGCTGAAATATATGCTCTTTTTTCTCTGCTTATTGCATAAATTGGGTAAGTTGCTAGTGCGCAAAGCTCCATAAAAACATATAGATTGAAAATATCATTCGTAAGAATCATCCCCGCATAAGCTGCTTCTATAATCAAAAAAAGTGCATATGGGATAAAGCTTACCTTAGGGCTCAAGCAAGCATTAAATTCTTTTTTTAGCTGATTATGCGAAAAAATGCTAAACAAGAAAACTACCAGATACATAAGAAAGAGCAAGAGGCCGGTGGTAAAATCCTGCTTAAACTCTATCCCCGCTTTTCTTGTCCATCCGCCAAATACATAATATTTGGCATAGTTGCTTCTTGAGATGAATACCCCATATACAAGGGACAATAAAATAAAATTTGTTGCCGTGAAAATAACGCGTCCAACATCATTTTTTTGCACAAGCAATATGATGATTGCAAATATTATTGGCGTTAATATAAAAATTGCCGGAGATTGATCTATGATATGTTTAGCGATGATCATATAATTCCGTATTTAAATTTTTGTTTTCACATAAATTTTCTGCATCCAGCGTGCCAAAATTTTTATTTATTTTTGCGATTAGTGCGATTCCGATTGATATAGTTGCAACTCCAACAACAATTGCAGTTAGCATCAATACCTGTGGTAAAAGGTTTGAATAAATCTCCTGCCCTTCTTTCATTATCGGAGGAGGTGCATTTAGGACCTTTCCAAGCCCTATGAAAAATATCAACACCCCTGACTGCATAATAGATAGACCCATTAATTTAGTCATATAATTTCTTTGGGATATAGATAGAAATATTCCAAACGAGATTAAAAATGAGGCTAAAAAATGAGTGATGTTAATTAGCATTTTTGATCTCTAGATAAATAAAAATCATCGTCATGCTCACGGTAAAACATACTCCAAGCTCCACCATGCAAATTCCTATTTTTCTTGCATCTATATTGTTTGCAATTACAGAATAGTCCAGGAAATTCTTGCCTGCAGCAAAGCTATATATACCAGTGAACATATATATTAAAATTCCGAGGGAGGAAAGCCTAATTAATAAGGGGGAGGTGAGATCTTGCTCCAATTTTGCGCAGGATAAATCATATGCAATTAAGGAGGTAGCGATTATTGCGCCCGCTTGAAACCCTCCACCGGGAGAAACTTCGCCAAAAACCTGAACATAGAGAGCAAAACAAAGTAAAAAGGGGGTCAAAAATTTTGTGTAAACACCATTGATAATAGAGCTATTTCTTTTCATTTTTGATACCTAATATTGTGTATACAGCAATTCCTGCTACAAAAATTACAAATGTTTCCCCAAAAGTATCAAACCCCCTATAATCAGCTAATATGGCAGTAACAAAAGCGGGTATATCCACCTCAGATTTTGTATTTTCTATATAATATTTTGTAACTTCTTGATTAAGCGGTGTATTTAAATTGCCAAATTCAGGTACAAGACCAGAGAGATAAAATGTAATAGTGAAAACTAGAATAGCGCATACTAAGCCTAATATAAAATTCAATTTTGGCGCTGGGTAGCTTTGAGTAATAATTTTAGAATTCATAGCAAGAAGAATCGCAGTAGATATAACTGCGTTAATAGAGGCTTCTGTAAGGGCAACATCAGGAGCGTCTAAAATAAGGTATATGATGCAAATAACAGAACTTAGCGCTGATAAATTTATAATTTTTGAAACACCGTCCCTACTCCTCCAAAAAGCAAGACATAAAAATAAGCAAGCAAGACAGAGCACAGAAAGAAAAAAAATAGCCGAGTAAGATGGTAGTAATTCAAGTTTTCTCATTTTTCGCTTTCATATATAAATTTTGCAATAGAGTGTGATGAAAGGGGTGAAATTATGAAGCACAAAATCATAATTAGCAAGTATTTTGAAGAATATCCTTGCGATATGTTGATCAAAAAAAACCCAATGTAGCACAAAGGAGTACCAAGACTATCAGAAAGGGATGTGGCGTGAATCTTAGAGATTGAATCAGAAAATCTTTTAACTCCAACAATTGATGTTGCTATAAAAAAAATACCAATCCATACAATGAGGTGCCCCCCTATTCCCAGCGCCCATTCTAATATATGTGCAGATTGCATTAATTGGTGACTCTTAAGCATGGTGCTCTTCCTTTGTTTGTCTCGTTAGCATAAATATTACTGTCGCAAAACATATAGCAAGGCAAAACCAAAATGATGCATAGCCAAGATGGTCATTTTTTATCTTAAGCATCATAGAGGCACTAATAGGAAGTATTTTAAGACTCCCAAAATCTTTATTATCTAGAGCCGCAAAAAAGTACTTACTCGGTTTTCCTAACATATGTTTTCCAACTTCATCCATATTCATGGTAAATAATATATTTTTTTCGTAATTATTTTTTGGAATAAAGTAAGACTCTTTCTCGCTTGGAATTGTTATAGTAGTAACGCTTGCAGAGATTTCTTCAGCGGAATCCGATGAGATGAATTTTTTTCTATCTTTTTCCAAAACCCATCCAAGAATAATTACCCCCTCCTTTTCTCCTGATTTAAACTTCGCAGCAAGGTAAGATCCATCTTGGTATTTTGCCATTGGGTGCCTGCGATATAACCACATTATATCTTGTTTTTTTATTTGGCAATTTATCTGTAATTTCTGATATGGCGCCAAAGGTTCTTGGTTTTGCTCAAAATTTTTAGCCCCTCCATTAATCGCGCTAATGGTCTGACGAATGGACTCTTCTTTTTCAAAATGCCTATTTATCTGCCAAAACCCCATCATAATCAAAATAAAAAAAATTGGAAAAAAAATAATTGACAAATTTTTTCTAGGTTGGTGTAAAAAATTCACTGAATCTATTGTCTTAATCATAAATTATAGTATAGTGCCAAAGTAGTTTGCTTTAGTGGTTTTAGAACATGCGAGCATGATTATAGTTTTTCCTTAACCTATAGACAAGTTATATATGAAAAAAAATATTTTACTAATTCTTTCTTTATTAATTCTATCTCTTGAGTCTTTCTCTCATGATCAATTTATAGTATCGGTAGAAAATGACCCAAAAACATCATCGGCAAAACAGCAAAAACAAAAGAGGCGCATAAGCCTTAGGTCGGTATCTCTCGGGGTATCTAAAGCTCTAGATTCTGTTTCTAAAGATCCATTCTCTGAGGATGGAATCTGGGACCTTTCGGTTCTAAAAAGAGAAACGGAGCTTTCTAATTTATTGCACAAATTTCTGGAGGGTAATTATGCAAATAAAGCAAAAACTCTAGATATGACAAATTTGACTAAAGCGCAGGCGGCAGAAAAACTCCTTAAAGAAGGTTTTGAAAAAAAGGAAACTGATAATGTTGTAGATAAAATGCTTGGCAGATCAAAGGACAGCGAGATTGCCGATTCGGGAGAGATTTATGTGCATCCTGATGGGTCTTTAGTTAGAATAAAGGATTATTCAAATCACAGAAAACATAGACCTCAAGCATATTTAGTTAAAGCTGCGCTAAAAAACCCGAGCGGCCCTCCAACATGGCAAAATGAGGCTTTTAAAATTTCGAATGAGGGTTACCCGATCCCTAAAGGCCCAAGGCAAAATGAGGGGATGAAAATACATGCGCCTTCAACCTCAGGAGAGGATGAAGATAGAGGGTGGGTGGATTTAATAATGGAAGAAGCTCATTTAGATATTAAATAATGCAAAAGATAAGTTTTATACTCAATATATATAATCAAAGTCAGTATCTAGAAAGGGTAATATCTGCACTTAAGGAAGTCGGTGGACATTTTCGCAAGGAATATATAGTTACAGATCAAGGGTCGACTGACAACTCTCTTGCTCTTGTAAAATCTCTCACAAAAGACCTCCCGAATACTACTATTATCTCTAATAAACATATTGACTCAAGATATCATATTCATCAAAACGGTATGTCTATTGCAAGCGGAGATTATATAAAATTTCTTGATGGTCAAACTATTCTTGCGCCAGATTCCGCAGAGCATTTGATTGGGATTATGAAACAAAATAACCAAAAAATTGCCTTTGGAAAAAGCGAGGGATATGGTCTTAAACCTTCCCCAAAAAGAAAAAATAGTTCTGAGGATAAAATCACCTCCACCTCACCTCTTCTTGACTTACTGAAAAACAAAACAATTCTCAGAATCAACTCCCCAAGATCAATTGTCTCTAGAGATTTATTTCAAGAGATTGATATAGATGAGGTACATTATGAAGCTGAAGATTTGACATTTTTTCTAAAATGCGCAAGTAAATCAGATTTTGTTTTTTCTCCGAAATTGGTATGTTACAATCTAGACCAAGATTCCAAAAAAATTGATTGCAAACTCGACACTTTAGATGCGCGCAAACTCCTCCTTGCTGCAAAAAATCTTATAGAATTTAACCCCACTTATGCTTCGAATAATTCAAACGAACTCTACAAATTAATATGTACAGTCATTTCGAAGAAGGCTAATCAGCAATATAAAACAAAAATCTACTACTTGATAAAAAGTTTTTTAAACACAAATAAAACATTAGAGGATCTGAAGAGGTTAGTATTAGGCTCTATTGAAAAAAATATATAAATTTTGCAATTTGCCTCTTGAAGAATTACATATTGATGCATATATGAGATTCATAGATTGCTGCAATTGTCAGTAATCTCCACAATAACTTAAAAAGGGATTTTTATGAAATTTACACCATTACATGATCGCATTGCATTAGAGCCGATTGAACATGATGAAAAAACAGCCGGGGGAATTATTATTCCAGATAGCGCTAAAGAAAAGCCTATGCAAGGCAAAGTAGTATCTGTTGGCTTAGGTGCAAGAAAAGATAATGGGGAGATCATTCCTATGCAGATTAAAGTTGGGGATGTTGTCCTTTATGGAAAATGG
>JANRMF010000010.1:0-8399 GCA_033761815.1 Rickettsiaceae bacterium | reverse complement strand
ATATCTTTGCTTCTTGTTTACAAAGCCGTTTTTAACATATTTTGTGCCACCGCAGTGTTTGCATTTGATCATAAAAAATTCCTTTTTCTACAATCTTACATCCACATACTATTTTTTGTCTATATTTATTTAGGAATGCCTACAAACAAAGTACAAAGTCTCTTGAAGTAGTTTGTTTTCCATGTTACACTTAGATATCAATCAGAAAAAGGAGGATTTTATGAAAAAGGTTTTTAATTCGCTGTTACTAATACCAGCATTAATAATTGTACTATTTGCTAGCTTTAATGCTTTTGCAAAACCAAATATATCAGGAGATTACCACTGCAAAGGTTACGATCCCTTTACAAAAGCTAATTATGAAGGGGGTCTAAAAATTACTCTTGCAAAAAATACATACCAATTTGTCTGGGATCTTGATTACAAACAATCAAGAATATTATTTAGCGGCACTGGGTTTGTTCAAGGCAATCAAGTTTCTGTTGCTTTTGCTAGCAACGAAGATCCAAAGTATGCTGGTATTCAATTGTACAAAATTATGCCTGATAAAAGTTTGACTGGCAAATGGGCCATAATAGGTAAAGATATTACAACAACAGAGACTTGTGTTCCTGTTCAAAAAGCTGACAATTCCAGCGATTCAAAGTCCAGCAAAGAGTAAAATACTAAGCTCGCTTATGCGTACTAATCAAAACTTAATTGACAGGCAGGTTATTTAGTCCACCTGCCAAAACTCCTAAAACCCCTTATAAATACTCCTTTGTAGAACATTTTATCCTTGCATTTTCCATAAGATTTTGCTATTATTTGGGTATAAACCTTACGGATTTTACTCATATGCCTTACGGCAATATCCAAAAATCTCATGCACAATATAGATTAGATCAACAAAGACTTTCTGTTATATTAAATAACAATCATAGACTATATAAACTAAAAGATTTAATTGACTGGTCTCTTGATAAGGAATTATCGAGACCGTAATAAATATAGTATGGTCAAGCCACGGCGGCCTCACCTGAACATTAAACACCCAGGCCTATTTTTCAGCCAATTTCTGCATTATCTTCTTGGATCGAACCCATTAAATTTTTCTGATCGCTTGCTAGGTGTTTAGTCCCAGAAAATTATGGTATATATTATGAAGATAATAATTCATGGGGAAAAAGCTTATGGGACTAAACACCTAGGTGAGCGACGAGTCAACAACGTAGCTAATTCAACATAAAAGACTATACATAAAGCATTAGGGGATTTTTGCTGTCAAAGTCGGGGGAATTTAAACTTCCTTCATTTCATTTCATATTTTTTTGCTGATTTTGATCGCAATGCGGCAAAGTTGTTTGATTAATAATGAAGATACCCCTTCAAAAACTGACAATTTATTATCTATTTGGTCTGATGCTATTTCTTTATGCTCTATTTCCTCTAACTGAAATTTTTTGATGTATTTTTTTAGCTCTTGCTCCTTTGATGATTCATTTAAAAACTCTATCTGTGACTGGTAATGTTTTTCTATTTCAGTCTCGATGCTCTCAGTGCATATCATTGACATTTTCATGTTAGATGAGGTTATGTGCCCTAGTGCAAACCCAAATTTATGCCATAATCCCATCATTATAGATGGTCTGATATTACGCTTTTTCATTTGATCTGAAAAATATGCAAGGTGAATCTCTTCCTGAGATTTCATTTTTACTATTTCTTCTCGCGCCTCGCTTGCAGCGCAGCCTGAAATTTGACCTTCATAAATCCTTACTGCGCCATATTCTCCGACATAATTCACCCTAATAATTTCTTCTATTTTTTTGGGAAAGTTAAACTGAGGTCTTTGCATTTTTCCTAATAACCCATAAAACAAGGATCGTAATTATTCCATTAATTAATATATTAATTTGCGCAAGCGAGAAGCCGAGTATGGTGAATGCGGGCTTCGAGCAATCTGCAATCTTGGCATTTTCTAAACTTTTTTTAAACTCCTCAAGACTTGTATTTTCTTCAAGCATCACTTCTGAGCTACATTTCATAGCAGACTCCCATAAATGAAGCTCAACGCCAGTATGATATATAGCAAGAGATAGGGCAAGGATGGATGTAAGAAGCGCCGCAAAAAGTAGGTATTTAGCATTAATTTTATTAAATGATAAGGCGGCTATAGATATTATAATCATAATAACATAAGGAATTCTTGCATATAAACATAAAATGCAAGGGTCAAACCCTAGCACAATGTCTATAAAAAAAGCAGTAGAGAGGGTTAAGAGTGAAAATGCAAGTAAACAAAGAAAAAAAATGCGGACTATTGGTGCGTTTTCAGAATTTGACATATCTCGGGAATTGCTTTATTTTACTTGTTTCGGATGGATAACCAGTCCATAATCACTACTTAAATATTATTATATTATGAATATATTATTCGATCAAGAACAAACTCAAATAGCGCGCAATAGTTCTGCATGGCCTTTTATAGAGGCATTTAAAATACTTGACAAAATTAAAGGAAAAACTCCAAAAAAAGGTTATGTCCTTTTTGAAACTGGCTATGGCCCATCCGGACTCCCGCACATAGGAACATTTGCAGAAGTTGCAAGAACCCTAATGGTAAAGCATGCATTCGGAAAAATCTCGGATATTCCAACTAAACTCATTTGTTTCTCTGATGATCTCGACGGGCTGCGCAAAGTCCCGACTAATGTTCCAAACCCAGAGATGGTAGCAAAATATATGAATATGCCTCTCACATCCATTCCAGATCCATTTGGCGAAAAAGAAAGTTATGGACACTACATGAATGCAAAATTATGCTCATTTTTGGATGCTTTTGGCTTTCAATATGAGTTTATGAGTGCTACTACATGTTATAAAAGAGGTGATTTTGACCATATACTTAATTTAGTTATAGATAAATATGAGGATATAATGGGGGTCATGCTCCCTTCCTTACGTGAAGAAAGAGCCTCAAATTACTCCCCTTTTATGCCAATATGCCCTGAAACAGGCCAGGTACTTCAAGTGCCAGTATTAGAGGTAAAAAAAGATTCCAAAACTATTATTTACAGAAACCTTAGCGATAAATTAGTCGAAACTGAAGTAACCCAGGGTAAATGCAAATTACAGTGGAAACCCGACTTCGGAATGAGGTGGGCAGCCCTTGATGTTGACTACGAAATGTATGGAAAAGATCACATGCCTAATGCGGGCATTTATTCAAATATATGCTCTATTCTTGGCGGCACGCCACCTGCCCAATTTTTTTATGAGCTATTTTTAGACGAAGCTGGAGCAAAAATCTCAAAATCCAAAGGAAATAGCATATCAATTGATGACTGGCTAAAATACGGACCACTCGAGAGTGTATCATTATTTGTTTACAACTCGCCTTCCAAGGCAAAAAAATTATATTTTGATGTGATACCTAAGAATGTGGATGAATATATTACATTTGGGAAAAAATTTCACCAGGAGGAGGATTTTGCCAAAAAAATTGCAAGTCCATTATTCCATATTCACAATGGAAATGTTCCACTGCCCCAATCCCATAATATTAGTTTTTCCTTATTGCTCAACCTTGCTTCTGTTTGTAACTCAGAAAATAAAGGGGTTTTATGGGGTTTTATTAGTAACTATGAAAAAGGACTAACCCCTGAAAATTCACCTTATTTAGATGATTTGGTAAAACATGCCGTAAATTACTATAATGATTTTGTAAAGCTGCGTAAAAATTATCTCACCCCAAACGAAAAACAAACCAGTATCTTGATGAAAATAAGGGATTTGCTTATTTCTATCCCTAGCGAAACTTCCGCAGAAGATATTCAAACAAAAATTTATGATATAGGAATGGAGGCTGCATATGAAAACCTCAGGGATTATTTCAAAGAAATCTACATGATTCTTCTTGGTCAGGAGGAGGGACCTAGACTTGGCACTTTTTTTAAGCTGTACGGAATAGAAAATACTATTAAATTAATTGAAGAGAAATTACCTAAGTAAAGTAACTTAGATTACTCAGATTTCTTCCTAATGATGATCCCAAAAGATGTTGAGGCATACCCCCCTATTTTTGCTTTTATATGCGGGTTTGGTTTGTATGGCGGAGGGTCTATGTAATAATCTAATTTTCCGGAACCAGGGTTAAGGTTCAAATATACTTCATGTCCTTTTTGCACAAGGTTTGTAACTATTTTTTGTATGTCTTTTTTCCTAAAAAGTACTACTGAGCCCTCGAAAATTGTACCCTCATTTGAAGATAGATTATACTCAAGTATATGTACAGCAACTCCGCCAGGCTTTATTGAATTTACGCTGTCTAAAATAAATCTCTCGCCTTTATCTATAGACCCCAAATAACTTGCAGTCGCGCTGGACCAGAGAAAGTCAAAAATTTGAAATTCCGAAGGAATCGAGCTAGATTCTAACTTCTTGATCAAGATAGAATTACTAGACTCATTATTAAATAAAGCCTTATCATCAAAATGATTCCCGAGAGACTCTACCTGCTGAGCATAAATCTGCCCTTGATCTTCGGAGATGATTTTGTTTACCTGGTAAAAAACTATTTGCATTCCCGGTTTTGCAAATAAAGATCTTAGGGGGTCTGAAATTAGACCAAACCCAACTCCATTTTTATTAGACGTAAGCATGCTCCTCTCTTGCAGGGCTTTGATTATATAAACCATTTCCCACTGTCTTCTATTATATTGTGGCTGTTGATCTAGTTGAGACACAAGATCTTTATATCCAAACGAGTCAAACTGTGACTGTGTGCAGCTTTGTGACTGTAGCATATATTCCGGAGAAAAATTAGGTTCTGTATCATGAATTGTAAATAGTTTGCCTTGTATATGCGGACCAGAAAGGCTTGCAAAAAAATTGCCAAAATTTCCGTAAGTAAAATAAATGCCAGTAAGGGCTGATATTACAATAATCAGCAAAGCCGATGCGGTGTATATAATAGTATTTTTCATATAACTGGGTCTTGATGTTGATAGTATAAATTATTTCAATTTACTATTGTACTTTACTTAAATTTTAAATCAATATTTAAGTATTATATTTTTGAGTAAATGTTCGCCCTGTTGAATAATAAAGCAAACGCTGAAATGAGATGGGTTATACCAATCACCAGTTATAATAATACTAGGCGCGAGGAGCAAGGCCCACTAAATGCTAGATTTTTAGCCACAGCAAGAAGTGGTTAGGATTTATGATAAAATATTCCGGATGAATTATCGGTCCACTGGTTTAAAATAAATTGCCAAGGAGTTTTGCCCTTGATGGCTTTGAGTCGTTTATAGTCATTTAGGTTGAATTAGGTTTTGTTTATTTGCATATAATAAGCGTACCATTGCACCATGATCGTGATAATCGCGATGAAGATGTGCCCTTTGCTGCTTCGATTAAATTATCTATAGCACCAAATTCTCTGGGTCTTATGAATGTTTTTAGAGAGATCTCTACATCAGCACCTCTTTCTATAAGTAACTTAGCTAAATCAGTATTATTTCTGGCGCAAGCCAACGATAATGAGGTTTTAAATTTGCGTGAACAGTATTTATATTAGCTCCTCTATTTATTAGATCTCTTGCAGAGTCTACGGCCCCGGATGTAATTAGGAAGACCGCGTCAAATAGTTGCCTTGATAGCTCCGTTGCCTCTTCTTCAGAGATTCTCGGTCTTTCTATAGCTCCTGATAAACCTTCGCTCTGTTCTTTGTAAACTTCATTCATTTTAATTTAATTTAGGTATTTTAACAATTACTTAGAAAGATTAGTCATAGGAGAAAAGCTAAATTCAAGGAGTATCTATCATTTACGCCCTAGTCGAAATATGGCAGTAAAGATCGGTTACTAAAATGATCAAAACAATGTTTTATTTGCTCTTTATTCACCCTGCCTTCAGATAATTCTGGGATTTCGTCTTGCGCGAAAGATGATACCTCAAATATCTCCCTTTCATCTAAATTATTGACCTCATCCCTACTTAGGGGTTCGCATAGGAAAAATATTTTATATGCATATGGCCAGCTTTTATCCGAATTTGCCTTGGATTTATCGTAAATTCCAATTAATTTGGAAACTTGTACCTCATATCCTGATTCTTCTTTTATCTCTCTAGCTATATTCTCTGCTGGGCTAAAGTTTACATCTGCCCACCCGCCCGGAAGAGCCCACTTCCCATCCTCTTTTTCCCTCACAAGGACTATTTTATTATCTACAAATAATGCACCCCTAACATCTACTTTGGGAGTCGCATGACCAAGCTCTATCTTAAACTGGGATAATATATTTTCTAAACTAATCGAAGAATTTTGAGAGAGCAAACCAGCTACAATCTCGTTAAGCCTCTGGTATCTTTCAGTGTCATATTGATCTTTCGAATAGAATAAACCTGTTTGTGCAATCGATTGAAGCTCGGTTAATATTTTTATCATGGATTATTTCATCTCTCTTCGAGACTTGCAAGAATTGTAGGCTTTCCATGCTCGATGCTACTAGCAAATTGCTTGATTTGCTTTTTATATTTCTCAAAATCAGCAAGAGTTTTGCTTTTTAGCTCTAGTCCCGGCGTTGTTTGAACTGACATAGGGTTGACATGTTTACCATTTATAATCACTTCAAAATGACAATGAGGCCCTGTAGCTCTACCCGTCCTGCCTACATAAGCAATAACCTGACCTTGCTTAACTTTTGAGCCCACCTTAACATTTGGAGCAAATTTTGATGCATGAGCATAAGCAGTTGTAAGGCTGGGGCTATGCCTAATTTTTACAATATTTCCGTAAGCCCCCATATAGCCCATTTCTTTGATTACTCCGTCACCCGCAGCAAGAATTGGTGTTCCACTAGGCGCAGAGAAATCAACGCCTTTATGCATTTGAGTAAAGCCATTAACTGGATGCTGCCTTTTTCCAAATTTAGATGAGATTCTTGCAACATTAATTGGTGTTCTTAGTAAGCTTCTTTTTACGCTTTTTCCCGACTCAGAATAATATTGAGTTTGACCTGATTGATGATCTTTATATAGATATATGTTATAATTGTTCTCAGATAGATTTAGGGAGGAGAAAATCACTTTTCCATTATGAATAAAATCATCATTCTCTGAATAGAATTTTTCTACAATTACCTCTATTGTATCACCATTTTTGATTTGTCTTTGGAAATCAACCTGATAGCTATAAGCGCCAATAATTTCTTGTATATTGCTAGTGCTGATACCAACCTTTAACAATGAGGTTGCTAAACTATTCTTAATTTGAACTTTGTGAGCAACATATTTCTTTATAAGTTTCGCTTGAATATCCCTTGCCGAATATGCTCCATTATCATTTGTAATTTGAACACTACGTATGTTACTCAGTTCAATATTTATCTTCTTGAGGCTATAAGCATTCAAAATATTTGAATCATCCTCGGAATCATCATCAATATCAGACATAGCGTAATCAAATTGAATTACCTGCCCTGGTTTAAGGGTTACATCAATATTTGATTTTTTTAAAGTCTTTATTATTGAGGCTACTTCGTTTTTAGAAAGTCTTTGTTCTAGCAATACTTTTTTTAGCGTATCACCTTTTTTTACCCTAACCTCCGCTACAGACTCGGGATCCTCCATGCTCTCTAAAAATTTTTCTGAATAAATATCAAAACTGAGCCTATCTGTGACATAATTTCTTACTGAGAATGAAACTGAAGTCACTAGAATAAACATTAACACAGCTGCAATATATGAGCCGAAAGCCTTACTTTCTAATAGATAGCGGGGATTTTGTAAATATAATAGTAGATTTCTCATACCACCTTTTTTAAAACACAGTCTCCTTTATACTAGATTTGGGCAAAGAGTTCAAGGTTTTTTTTACTAATTTATACTTAATGTATGGAACGAATAAGTTGAGATATATTAACTTAAGTCAGCTTCATGGGGAAATAATTTACAATAAGTGGTGGCTAGGGCCGGGATCGAACCGGCGACACAAGGATTTTCAGTCCTTTGCTCTACCAACTGAGCTACCGAGCCACATATCCTGAGATATGTTTTATATTGAAGTTTTTTTATTATGTCTAGCTTTTTTTAGCTTGGTTATTAGATTGTTTTTTTGCGGAAAAAGTGCTTGACCTTGAATCAAATATTTGATATTGTGCGGAAATTAAATTTGAACGTGAGATTTAGAGTGGCAAAAAAGAATAAAAACGTACTTGTGAGGCTAGTAAGCACAGCAGGCACCGGGTATTTCTTAGTAAAAAAAAGAAATCCAAAAACGCAAACTGAAAAACTATCATTTAAAAAATATGATCCTAAAGTGCGTAAACACGTAATGTTTAAAGAAGAAAAAATTAAATAGACTAAAATCATATGGCAACAAAAATCCGTTTAGCAAGAGGTGGCTCTAAAAA
>JANRMF010000009.1:0-32686 GCA_033761815.1 Rickettsiaceae bacterium | reverse complement strand
GGTGCAATTTTTTTCAGAAAATCAAGTGAGCCATTCCTTTGTCTTACTATATCTATTAGCATAAGTGTTTTTTGGGCGAAATATTTTTCCTTCAGACTATTGAAATTATTCCCCGAGATATTGATAAAATTCTTATCAACTGATATTTTTACCATCAAATCTTTTGAGGTAGATTTCGGATATTCTGAAATAGACATTGCATATGAGTAAAAAAGATCATTATAAAATGATATAATTTCAGCATCCGCCTGAGCTTTATTGCCCATTTCTGTGAAAATTTTGAAGTAATAATCATTCCAATAAGAAACCATTTCTCTAGTCCTGAAAATAATAGCGTCAATTTTTCCATCGGTGTGGAAATTATTCACTGAAATTTTGCCCTTAAGCCCAACTCCCGCACTATTTTGAGTGTAAGCTGCAAACTCTAGAATATTCGCCTCTATATTATTATTGCTGATGTGGTATTTTAAATCGCACTTGAGCCTGTATTTAGAATCCGAAACAAATTGTGGGGTTTTTTCCTTGATAGCAGAAATAATCTCTCTTTCACCGAATAAAGCCAGGAGCGACCTAAGCATCTTATTTTTTAACAAAAGAGCTGCCGATTTTTTTCCAAAATTAACATGTGGCACGAAGTTTAAATCTATAATCGCACTATTTTTGTCTTGGCTATTTTCATGCTTTATATGACAGCTAAAATCTGCCAAATCGGAGCGGCAATTATTACTTATAAAATCTATTTTTGAATTTTTAAATATTTCCTTAGTTGTAAGCTTTGGTAAATCAGAGTCAACATCCAGCGCAAATTCCCCGCTAATTTTTGCTGGGTAGTTAAATGGAGAGAAAAAAGTAGGGGGTAATTTATCCTGCGATCCATGATTATTAGCATTGATTTTTGTATTTAAAATGAACGAACTGGGTAAATTATTTTCAAGTGCGTTAAAAGAGAGATATTCGGGTAATTTTCTTGGAATCATTGAGAACTGTGTATCTTCTATTGTGAGTATGACTTGCTCTCCGCTATTAACCAAAACCTTATTAAAATTAGCGTTCGCAGCTTTTATATAGTGGATTATGTTATATGGTTTTTTTGATATTTTTTTCAAAATCACAACGTCAAGCCTTGTGATAGCCTCGTACTCTACATCTGCCTCAAAATTATATTTTTTATTATTAGCGAAAATTTCACCGCCGCCATAATAAGTGAATTGAATATTAAAGTTCCAAGGGTTAAACCTAAGAAAAACTGGATTATTATATTTTATTTCAACTTTAGAGTTTTTCTGATTAAGCCCGTCAAGACGAAGGCCGATATGAGATGTAGAAACTTCATAGTAAACATTTTGGAAAGTTATGATATCCCCATGGCCTATTTTGATTTGATTATCATTAATTACTATCTCTTTTTTTATCGCGGTCCAGAATAAATGAATAGTATATAGCGATGCGAAATAGAATAATGTGCAAATTATAATAGTTACAAGTACAGATTTTAGAAAAAGACTATTTTTCAAAAATCGCTTATTTATTAGAAATTTTCTCATATGAAGTAGATAAAAGTAGTACGTTGAAAATCCAGAAGATAATCACTACCAAAAAAATCGATAAAAGTATAGGGGTAAGATCGCTAAAATCTGAATTAGGTAAAAAAGTGAACATAGAGGACTGAATAATTGCGCCTAGTGATTTACCAAATTTCGCACCCACCACTTCTGCCGCTGCTTTTCCTTTGGTTTTTAGCTCTACTGAGAGCGGTATATAAGCCATTTCTTTTGTTGAATCAAATAAAGAATATTTTGTCGATTTGCTTAAAATATTCTGCACAGCCCCAACAATAACAGCAGCTGCAAGAGGATTAATCCAGTATATTTCACCTACACCCCAAAATCTTGCAATAATAACAAAGGCAAAAAACATCACCCCGGTCACCCCTATGACAAGAGGGGTAAAAAGAGCAGAAAATCTCCAGCTAAATATCCTAAGTATATTGCTTCCAATGAGCATGAAAGCTACGCAAGATATTCCCATCCATATATTAAAATGACCCATAAAAGCCATATATTCCTCTTGGGAAGGATATAATTCTTTGATCTTAGCCTTCCAAGGCCCCTCTAAAACATTAATAGCAAGACCGTAACAAATTATTATAGCAGTAATATATCCAACATATCTAGAGCTGATAATAAGGCTGATGCTCTCTCTTAGGGAAAGTTTTGTCTTGGTGGAAGTCACATTTTTCTTAAAATCAGCAGTTTTTTTAATCACCGTCTTGTTTAAAAAGAGCATTAATAGCATCATCACCATTCCAGAGAAAATAACGGAGATAATAGAAAGACGAAGACCAACATCCGGCACAATTGCATCTTCATCAACTGAATCAAAAAAGAAAAAGCTGGGAACGTGTTTTACAGAAGCGAAATAAATCATAGCATTTCCCGCAATAATAAGGCCAAAATTCCCTACTAGCCCAAATAACGGATAAAACCTCTGGGCCTTTTTCTCATCAACAACATGGTTAGCAAATTGCCAGAACATTAGATTTATTATAACAACGCTCCAAAGCTCAGAAAAAATATACATTATCGCAAAAGTCCAATGGCCCGCAATTTTAAAAAACCACTTAAAATTTGGGTATAAAGTTGCAAGATTCTCTATTGTTTCTGGGTTTGGATGAAAATACGCCTTTCCTGGTAGTAAAAAAAAGCAAAAAAAGGAAAAAAATATCAGAAATCCGCCGGTAATTATATAAAAAACCCTGTCCATCCTGAAATTGTTACTAAGGTTCAGATATAATAATGTAAAAACAATTGCACTAGGCAAAACAAGCCAGAGCTTGAGAAAGCTGATGCTTTCAGCTCCAATATTAGAAACAATAAGACTATCCTTAATAGCCCTGAGTGATGCGAAATTATATAAAGCACAAGTCATAATAAGAGCCATAGGCGCAAAAAAACTAAGTTCTTTTCGCTCGATAGGCCAAACAAAATGTGCAAATTTTTGAAAAATATTTTGGAGCAAGAGGATAGCCAAACAAACTGCTTTATCTAAAATATCTATATATAATATTTAACTACCAATGTCAATAAGAGTTATTAATCAGGTAAAAAATTCACGAAAAAAATTCTGGTAGATAGAGCAAAAAAAATTTCAGTAAGTCTGACAGATAATCACTCGCCAGGGTGGAAATAAGCCCGAATTTTTTGGGCTATTTTCAGCGAAATTCCTCCTGCTTTTTGCAGATCCTTTTCAGATGCGGTCTTAATTGCATCATAAGAGCCGAAATAATTTAGCAATGATTTTTTTCGTGTTGCGCCAATTCCAGGTATATCATCAACCTGAGACTGATATATAGCCTTTGTTCTTTTTCTTCTATGAGATGTTATTGCATAATTATGCACCTCGTCTCTTAAAATTTGCAAATATTTCATCTCACTTAGGTTATTATCCAGGGTAAATGGCTGCCTATCCTTCATATGAAATGTTTCAAACCCTGCATTTCTTTTCTCTCCCTTTGACATTGAAACTAAAGGCACATTCACCCCAAGTTCTTCAAATAGCTTTAAAGCAACGTTTAAATGGGCCTTGCCTCCATCTAATATGATTAAAGATGGGATTTTTTCTGGCTCTTTTTCGAATCTTTTAATTCTTCTTGTAAGCACTTCTCTCATCATACCATAATCATCGCCGCCGCTAAGGCTTAAATTTGTCTCAATTGTATATTTTCTATATTCATTCTTCATAAAACCATCCAGCCCAGCAACAATCATAGCTCCAACCGCAAATTTCCCCATAATATGGCTATTATCATATACTTCAATTCTTGTGGGAATTTCCTCTAAGTCAAAAATTTCTGCAACCTTCGATAGGGTTTCGTTATTTTTTGATCTGGATGTAATCTCCCGCCTTAATGATTCTTTTGCATTAATAATTGCGTGATCTAGCATTTTTCTCATCGAATCAGTTTTGGTTTTTGCAAATTTAGTTTTAATGGAGTGAAGTTTATATAGGGCCTCCTCCACTGACTCTTTTGACTCTATATCAACATTACTGATAATTTTTTTTGCAGGCGCCTTTGACTGGTAAAATTGCCCGACAAAACCGGAAAATACCTCCTCGGGACTTGCCCCTTCTGCATGTCTTGGGAAATATATATTAGAGCCAAAATTTTGCGTTGCCCTGAAGAAGAAAACCTGAATACAGTAAATATCGTTTTCTGAGATAACTGCTATAACATCTGCATCTTCTATATCATCATGCTCTGATGAATGAACCTGGATATAGCTTAGGGCTTTAAGGCTATCCCTGATTTCCGCCGCTTTTTCAAATTCTAGATTTTCGGAATATTGGTTCATTTTTTCCGAGAGTGATTTTTGCAAGGAAGCGCTTTGCCCTTTCAAAAATTTCACAGTATCTTCTATGGATGATTTGTAATCTTCCTCTGAAATTTTGCCCGCGCAAGGAGCTGAGCATCTTTTTATTTGATATTGAAGACAGGGTCTTGTGCGATTTTGGAAATAAGAATCAGAGCAGCCTCTGATTTTGAATATTTTCTTTATTACATTGATGGTTCTATCAACATCTGGAACGCTTGCAAATGGCCCGAAATATTTTTCTCCGTTGTTTTTTTTGCCTCTATATTTGATGATCTGAGGGAACTGGTGAGAAAAATTGATTTTTATAAACGGGAAAGTCTTGTCGTCTTTAAGTAATATATTAAACCTTGGCATGTGAATTTTGATTTGGCTTGCCTCAAGTAAAAAAGCCTCCGCCTCTGTGTTTGTGATTATATAATCCGTTTTTCTTACAAGGAAAACCATTCTAGCAAGCCTATTTGGGAGGTCTGCTGGCTTTGTGTAATATATTACTCTTTTTTTTAGATTTTTTGCTTTGCCGATATATAAAATCTCATCATTTTCCCCTATCATTTTGTATATACCAGGCTTTTCTGGTAGATTTGCGCAAAATTCTTTTAATAGATCTGCCCCTATCATACTTCTCCGCCGATGAAATCTTTCGGATTTACTGGTTTATTATTTACAATAACTTCGAAATGGAGATGCTGACCCGTCGAAGTTCCGGAGCATCCCTGCAGGCCGATTTTTTGGCCAAGTAAGACCCTATCTCCTTGCTTTACTAGAATTTTACTTAGATGTGCATATCGTGATGATATTTTTTCTGTATGCCTTATGATGATGTTGTTGCCATAGCCCTTGCCTCGTGAGATTTCTTCTATTGTGCCGTCTCCTGCTGAAAATATTGGGCAGCTGGGGATTCCGCATAAATCAAGCCCTGAATGGTGAGTCTTTTTTTTGCTATGCGGGTGGAACCTTGCGCCAAAATTGCTAGTTACTCTTGGGCATGCAATAGGACTGAAAATTGGCATGGTCTTTGTTTTATTATGCAAGTTAGTTAGCCTTGCAAGGAAATTTCCATTTTTTTGATGGTAGGGATTTTTGTTTTTTTTGTAAATTTGCAATTTTTTTGCGATGCTAGGGCTTAGCGCTTTATATTTTTCGTCTATAATCAGAAGAAGGGAGCTCAAATTTTTATGCTTCTTTCTGGCTATCTCCTCCAAAAAATCCTTATGCCTATACTTGGCCGCAAATTCCCTCAGGAATTTATTATTACCATGCGAAGTACCAATTGCATTTGCATAATAGTTTGCAAATAATTTTTGGTCATTATTTTTCTCGATCCCCCCTAGATCAAATTTCGCAACAATCTCTCCATCGGCAATTCCATGTAACTGCTTCATTTCTTTTCTGATATTTGCATATAATTTTTTGGTATTATCATATCCTGCACATGAGGTAATAAAGAGAGCAAGGAGTATTATGGCAATTTTTTTAGGCATTTTCTATGAGCTCATAATGTAGTAATTTCACAATCTTTTCAGCCGCATCTTCAGAAATGAAAAATGTCAGCTTAATTTCGGAATTCAGCAATCCAAGTATTTGTATGTTATTTTGCTCGAATAAGCTTAGGGTTTTATGCAATATATTCACATCATGGCTTATCCCAGCTCCGAGTATAGTCACACTTGCAACTTGCTTTTCAATCTGAACTTCTCCCCCAATTTGCTCATTGAAAATATTGCGGAATAAATTTTCCATCTTCACGAGAAATTCCCTATTTAAGATAAATTCAAACGAATCCTTTCCACAGTATAAAATATGATTAATATTAATGCCATCTTTAATCATTTCTTGGGTTAAATTTATAAGAGAGATTTTTGAATTTTCCATCTTTACGCGCGCTAAGTTTTTTTGATATGAAATTCCGGTTATTTTCCTTGTCTCATTAACTTTTGTCATGATTTCTGTTCCTAATTTTTTATTAAATGTTGAAAAAACTCTGAGGATGATATTATATCTCATGCAAATTTCTACGGCCCTTGGATGGAGAATTTTTGCACCTGTTCCTGCAAGCTCAATGGCCTCTTCAAAAGATAAAAGCTGGATTTGTCTTGCTTCTTTAACAAGCCTTGGATCAGTTGTGTAAAAACCTTGCACATCTGTGTAAATATCGCAGCTATCAGCCCGCACTCCTGCTGCAATTATTGCAGCTGTTGTATCAGAACCACCTCTACCTATTGTTGTAATCGACCCAAATTGATCAATAGCTTGAAAACCAGCCACAATTGGTGTAATTCCTTTTTTAACAATAGATATTAAGATATGCGGATCAAATTCTTCAACTAATGCATTATTGTAATTAGAGTTGGATTTTATGCCAGCTTGCCACCCCTGCATAGATTTGGCATCAATCCCTCTTTCTATTAAGGCAAGGGCAAGCAAGCTTGCGGATAGGGTCTCCCCCGTTGAAAGAGCGTGGTCAATTTCCAGGGATTTCTTTGCGCTATTATTAGCACTTATATCCATGCATAAGCTCAAAATTTTATTTGTCGTACCTGACATTGCAGATACTACAATAATTACATCATGACCCTTATTTTTGATTTCCGAAACTATTTTTGCGATCTCCTTTATGCGTTCTACATTTCCTGCTGAAGTGCCTCCAAATTTCAAAACAATAAAGGACATAAAATTGCCTCGTTTCACCTAAAAAAGTTGATATTCTTGCTATAAACTATAAGAATATACATATATAGCAAAAAAATATCGATATGTCAGTCATCAAAAATGAAATAGAAAAATTTACCCTAGTTGCAAAAGATTGGTGGGACCCAACTAAACTCTCATTTAAAATGTTGCATGAGATTAACCCTGTTAGGCTTCAATATATAACAGACTCTATAAGAAATTATTTTAAATTCTCTGGTAATGATGGGTTTAAAAAATTAAAAATCCTAGATGTTGGGTGCGGTGGCGGAATCGCATCTATTCCTCTTGCAAAACTTGGCGCATCAGTTCTTGGAATCGACGCAGGAGAAGAGAATATTGAAGCGGCAAAAAATCAAAGTCAAAAACTTGGAATAGATACAGAATTCAAATGCCAAAAATTAGAAAAAATGCAAAAAGATGAGGTGTTTGATGTGGTTTTATGTCTTGAAGTAATTGAGCACGTCGAAGATCCTGAAAAATTTATCAAAAACCTTAGCCTCAGGGTAAAAAAAGGAGGTTTACTCATTCTCTCTACTATTAATAAAACTCTCAAGTCTAAGTTGCTGGCAATTTATGCTGCTGAATATATCTTAAGACTTATTCCCGCTGGCACGCATAGCTGGGAAAAATTTATCAAACCCTCGGATCTTATAAAATTTTCTCTTAAATGCGGCTTACAATGCAAGGATATTTCGGGCATAAGCTTCTCTTTATTAAAGCAAGAATGGGAAATATCTAAGGATATAGATGTGAATTTTATCGCGCTATTGGAGAGGTAATCATACTAACTCTCGGGCTCTGAGTAATTTCTATCTATTGCGTAATTTAGTCGTTATTTTCGTTCCCGAATCCGCATATATAACTCATATATTCTGGTTTCTGTTTATATAGCGTCAACTTTATTGCAAAAAAATAATTGACTCAGTGAGCTAAGTAATTGTTTAGCCTCTAGGATAATATTGCTTTCTTGCAACTTCTTAATTACAACTAGCTTATTATCTGGTTTTATTTTTGTATTTTTAGGATTACTTGAAACAAACTTAATAATTGCTTCATGATTTGCATCTTCTCTAAATTTAAGAACAAATCCCCCGTGAGCTGCATCTAGGGAGGAAATTCTCAAATTTTCACAAGCTATGCGAAGCCTTACTATTTCTGTTAGATTTTTCACGCTCTCTGGTGGGGTGCCAAACCTATCAAGTAACTCATCGCAAAATTGGTTTATCTCATCTTCTGTAGTAATGGACCCTGCTCTTCTATAAATTGAAAGACGAAGAGAGGAATCTCCTATATACTCATCTGGAATGTAAACAGGTACTTTTATTTTTACTTCTGGCTTTTGCTCTTGCTCTTTGTAATCCGAGTCCTTGATTCGGTTTATTGCCTCCTCTAGCATTTCATGATAAAGCTCCACTCCAACCTCTTTAATGTGACCGGATTGATCATCCCCTATCATATTCCCAAAACCCCTTATATCCATATCGTGACAAGCTATCGTAAAGCCCGCGCCAAGCGAGTCTATAGATTGCATAATCTCCAGCCTTTTGATTGCAGACTTGGTAGGGAGTTTTTTTCTATCATGAACAAGGTATGCATATCCCCTGAGCTTTGCACGCCCCACTCTTCCTCTGAGCTGATAAAGCTGACTAAGCCCAAACATTTCTGCCTTGTAAATAAACATAGTATTAGCAGAAGGAACATCAAGGCCCGATTCAACAATTGCAGTACTTATGAGTATATCAAACTTACCGTCATAAAATTCTTCCATAATTTTATCTATCGTGCTTGGCGCAAGTTTTCCATGAGCAACTTTTACGGATAGTTCCGGAACTAAGTTTTTTAAAATATCTTCCATCTCGTTTAGATCTGCAACTCTTGGGCACACAAAAAAGCTTTTTCCTCCCCTAAATTTTTCACGTAGCAATGCATCTCTAATGACTACATCATCAAATTCAATAAGGTTTGTTTTTACGCTAAGCCTATCTATCGGAGGAGTTGAGATGATACTCAAATCCTTAAGGCCGACTAGGGAAATTTGCAATGTTCTTGGAATTGGTGTTGCAGATAATGTGAGTGTATGAACGGAATTTTTGAGCTTCTTCAGCTTTTCCTTCTGCAGCACCCCAAAATGTTGCTCTTCATCAATTACAACAAGCCCGAGATTTTCAAACTCAAAACTATCTGCCAAGATTGCATGTGTCCCTATTATTATATCTATATTTCCATTTTTTACTTCCTCTTTAATTTTTTCTGCATTTTTTGATGATACGAACCTGGAAATATGTCCAATTTTTGTATCAAACCCCCTGAAACGCTCCAGGAAATTTGCATAGTGCTGTTTTGCCAAGATAGTAGTGGGCACTATTACGGCAACTTGCTTTTTCTGAGAAATCAAAAAAGAGGCTCTCATTGCAACTTCGGTTTTGCCAAATCCAACATCCCCGCAAACTAGCCTATCCATTGGCTTTCCTTTTGCTATATCATCTAATATATCCCCAAAAGCTCTTTCTTGATCTTCTGTTGGAACATAAGGAAACTTATCGCAAAATTTATGATAAGCTTCCATGTCGTATTCATCATCAGCAAGAGTGGCAAGGGATCTTTTGGCAGCAATATCCATTAAGGTAATTGCAATTTCACCAATCTTACTTTTCAGCTTAGCCTTTCTTCTTTGCCAAGATGCACTTCCAAGACTATCTAGCTCCGGAGAACCCTCCCCATACTTCTTTACGCAATAAGCATTTTCCACTGGGATAAAGAGCTTATCTCCTTTGTTATATATAATCTTCAGGCAATCATGCCTGATATTTTCAACTTCGATTTGTTCTATCCCATCGTACATACCTATACCATGATCCATATGGACCACTAAGTCTTTTTCGCAAAAATTATCATACTCTTTCAAAATATTTTTAAGTTTTTTGGCAGATGCTGGGCTTGATTGCTTTTTAGGGCCAAGAATTTCTACATCAGGAACTATAGCATATTCCTTATTCACAAATCCCCGCTGAATCAAAAGGCTACTTATATTAATAATGCCTCTTTGAGCTTCTTTGATATTACTAATGTGAATATAGTCCTGATTTTGCTCTTTTAACTGAGACTTAATTCTTTCTGAATTTACGAAGGATGCACAAATAACTATGTATTTGTCCCTATTCTCATGCGCAAAATCGCAAAATAGCCCAATTGGAGGCTTGCCCTCAAGTTGCAGAGATTGCTGAAAAAACCCACCAGAAGAGGCAGAGCTAGCTACTTCTTCCTCCTCCTCGATCGATATTTTATGACTAAGGTCGCCGGCTGGTGATATGAGATCTGCAAAATGCGAGGGCTCAAAGAATAAATCCTTCACCGCAAAAGCGGGATAAAAATTTACAGAATCTATTCTTGCTTTGTAAAAATCTTCAATATCTTCTCGAAATCTTGCAATTGCCGCTCTTGCGTGAGATAAAAGAAAAATTTCCGGCTCTTTTAGGAGCGAGAAAATACTGACAGATTCTTCATAAAAAACTGGAGCAAAATTTTCCGCCCCATCTGGACGCACGAATGAAGATATTTTTTCAAAAATTGGCTCATTCATTTTGCCTATGCCAAAATTTTTTAGATAAGCATTTCTGAAATTTTCAACTGTGGTTTGATTTAGTCTTAGGCAAGATGCCATGTAAATCTCAAGACTATCAACATTTGCATATGAGATTTGGGTCTGGGTATCATATTTTTTTATGGATATGATTTTATCCCATTCGAAATTTATCCTGTAGCCCTCCCCATCAAAAGTAACTAGATCTATTATATAACCTTTACTACTATAATCACCCGGATCAATCGCTACCGAATTTTTTTCGTAATTATTTTCTACTAAAAAAGTTTCCAATTTTTTTTGGCTCAAGGTCTCTCCGACCCTTATCACTAGAACAAAATCCCCTATATCTTTTTTTGATGGGTATTTAGTAAGAATATTTACACCAGGGCTTATGATTATGGCATTAGATCTTTGGCTGCTAGCAATTAAACCAATAGACCTCGCTCTTTCTGCGATTATCTTTTTTGATGGAGAAACTCTATCATATGGTAGATTATCTAACGAAGGAAGGGTGATGATTTTTTCTTCCGGAAAAAAGAATGAGAGATATTCGCTGAATCTTACCGCTTCGTCCTGACTGCTTGTTAGGAGCAAAATGTCGTTATTATGTTTTTTTGATATTTTGGCAGAAATTTTTTCCAAAATCTGTGGCAAATTTATTGTCATCTATTCTTTACTTCAACTACTTGGGATTATTTGATCGCTTCTGCCGATGGGCCTAAAAGGCAATTGCAAATATGTTCGTATACTAAATTTGCTTTTATCTCTTCTGGTATATCTTTTTTGAACATAAACCAGTCTAATATCCTTGCATCTGGATATTGCAATATTTTTTCAAAGTCATTTTTTTGTGCATCATTTAATGCATCAAAATAATTTTGTACAAATCTTCCGAAAATAATTTCCGATTCCTTGCACCCCCTATACTTACAGAGATAGAGGAGTCTTTTGTCTTTGTCGTCTAAATTTTTATTCATAGATCATGCTTGCAAATTTATTATAGCAGGAGTAATAATATAGAAATTCGGCTCATACACAAGGCCTTGATTTAGTAACCTTGTTTTTTACTTAAATTTTTGAAAATTATATATGACAACAGATATTACTGCCTCTCAGGCATTTGATATACTATCAAGCTCACCTCAAAGCTTCCTTATTGATACAAGGTCAAGGGAGGAGTGGCGCAAAAATGGGTATCCTTTATTTGAAAATAAAGTATTGCTAATTTCTTCGCATTTAATGCCAGATATGTTAGCAAACCCTCAGTTTCTCCGCTTACTTCAAGAAAAATGCAAAAATATGGATGCTAGCATGATTTTCATGTGCAGATCATCAACAAGGTCAAGAATTGCAGCAGATATAGCAGAAGCTGCGGGCTACAAAAATTGTTTTGTAGTCTCTGATGGATTTGCAGGATCCCAATTTGGCCCAGGGTGGAAAAATTCAAACTTACCAATTGCAGAAAAATTATGAGCAAAGCTTTGAGTCTTGAAAATGAATCTAATACCCAAAACCTTGTTCACAAAGATTTGTGGGAGAGGGTTTTAACGGAGCTCCATCAGAAATATGGGCATGCAATTTACACAAGCTGGTTCAGCAAATTAAGCCTGATGCCTAGCAATAAAGAAAGGTTTATTATCGCCGCTCCAACTCAATTCATCAGAGACTGGATTAAGACGAACTACTTGCAGACCCTAAAAAATCTAATCACTTCTAAAGATAAAGATATATTCGAAGTAGAGCTAAAAATATGCAAAAATTCTGGTCATTCCACCGAAAATAACCTTAATATTATCACAAATAACGAAGAAGTATCAAAGGGGGAAAATGAGGGAGTAAAAGTTGTTGATGAAATTTTCTCCTCTCACCTTGACCCTCGTTTTACATTTGAAAATTTTGTCGTGGGAAACCCGAATGAGCTGGCATATGCAGCATCAAGGGCTGTTGCTGAGTCAAAAAAAGCAGTCACGGAGTCTAACCCTTTATTTCTATATGGCGGCGTGGGGCTGGGTAAAACTCACTTAATGCACGGAATAGCATGGCATATAAAGCAAACAAACCCGAAGAGAAGGGTTATATATATGTCGGCAGAAAAGTTCATGTATCAGTTCGTTAGAGCACTCCGAAATAAAGACGTAATGTCCTTTAAAGAACATTTTAGATCAGTGGATGTTCTAATGATCGATGATATACAGTTCATATGCGGAAAAGAAAGTACGCAAGAAGAGTTTTTCCACACTTTTAATGCACTAATCGACAATAATAGGCAAATGGTTATATCGTGCGATAGATCTCCGACTGATCTTGATAATATCGAAGAGAGAATCAAATCCAGACTTGGTTGGGGTTTAGTTGCCGACGTTCACAGCACGACTTACGAACTAAGGCTTGGGATTTTACAGTCAAAAATTGACCAAATTTCAACTGAAATTCCTCAGAATGTTATCGAATTTCTTGCTGCAAAAATTACCTCAAATGTGCGTGAGCTTGAGGGGGCTCTGAATAAGGTCATTGCACACTCGACTCTTGTCGGAAGAGAAATCACAATTAGCAGCTGCCAGGAGATACTTAAAGATCTGCTCAGATCTAATGAAAAATATGTCACGATAGAAGATGTGCAAAAAAAAGTAGCCGAAATTTACAATATTAAAGTCTCAGATATGTCTTCTACCAGAAGGCATAGAAGCGTTGCAAGACCAAGGCAAGTTGCAATGTATCTTGCAAAACAACTAACGACAAAAAGCCTGAATGATATTGGTAAAAAATTTGGCAAAAAAGACCATACGACAGTTATGCATGCATGCAAACAAATTGAAAAGCTCAAATCTTCAGATTACGAGCTCCAAGAAGAGATAAATTTACTAGAAAGAGTTTTACAGGGTTAAGTATATGAGTAACAGTTTTAGCATAAATATTTTAACAAAAGATTTGGTTCACGGGCTTGGTTTTGCAGGTGGCGTAATTGAAAAAAAACCGGCAAGGCAAATTCTTGGCAATGTAAAGCTGGAAGCGAAAGATTCAAATTTATACATAACTGGAACCTCGAGCGATATTACAGTTAAACTCTACATTCCAGCGGAGGTAATAAAGGAAGGATCTACTACAGTAGACATTCTCACCTTTTTAGAGATAGTTAGAAAAATCTCCGACAAAAGTTTTTGTCTAGCTTATAACGATGAAACTTCAGAAATAGAAGTTAAATGCGAAAATTTTGTCTCCCATATCTCAACCCTTCCCTCTTCAGAATTTCCCTCTTTAGATAACGAGGCAAATTACGAAGGAATTTTTGATATTGAGGCAAAGTTACTATTTAGGCTGATAAAAAATTCAGAATTTGCGATCTCAACAGAGGAAACTAGGTATAATCTAAACGGGATATTCTTTAATTGCAGCCAGTCTGGTATTCTAAATTCCACAGCTTTAGATGGTCACAGACTCTCGACTATTTCTGAAAAAAAAGAGGATATACCTTTTTTTGGAGTAATTATTCATAAAAGAACAGTCTCAGAACTTCATAAATTACTTAAAGATAATCTTTATGCAGACTCTATGGTTAGGGTATCTTATGATTCCAATAGAATAAGTTTTGCAACTCAAAATATAGAAATTTCCTCTAAATTAGTTGACGCCACATTCCCTGAATATAAATCATTTTTACCTGAAAAATCTAACAACAAACTTACAATAGACCCAAAATCCCTGATTGATGTAGTTGACAGAGTTTCAACAATCACTCAGGATAAATATAGGGCTATCAAGCTCCGAATAACCGAAAATTCTATTGAAATATCAGCCTTTGGTGAGTCAAAAGGAAATGCAAGAGAGGTGATAAACAACGATTCAGGAACTCAAAAATTCATTTACGAAGGAGACCCGCTTGACATAGGATTCAACCCATCTTATTTAATTGATATATTAAAAAACTGCGATGAAAGCGAGATAGATATTCTCCTGAACACATCACTAGACCCAATTATTCTAAAACCTATTACGCACGAAGAAGATAGGTATTTAATTATGCCAATGAAGGTTTAGATTGCAAAATTGTTTTTTAAAAAGCCTGGTTGTTGCAAATTTTCGTAACTTAGAGCACCAAAAACTTGAATTTGGGGAGAGTAATAGAATTTTGATAACCGGTCAAAATGGCGCTGGAAAAACCTCTATACTTGAGGCAATATCTCTATTATCTCCAGGCAGAGGAATGAGGGGAGAAAAATTTGACAATATCATAAATACAAACTCTAGCTCATCAACCCTAATTTTTAACATGCAGTCTTATATTGGCGAATTGCAGATTCGGGTAGATTTTACAAAGGGCCCTTCAAAAAAAACAACCACTCTTAATGATGCGCTTATTCCATCTAATGAACTCATTAAATTTAGTCATATTTTTTGGCTCACCCCTCAGCAAAATATTCTATTTCAAGAGGCGGTTTCCACTCGGAGAAAGTTCTTTGACAGGATTGTATATTCATTTTTTTCAGAACATGCAGGAAACCTGACTAAATATGAGCATTATCAAAAAGAGAGACTTCATCTACTGACCCGAAATGAGCAGGACGGGGGCTGGGTGGATATATTAGAAGAAAAATTAGCCTCTATAGGAGAGGAAATATGTAAGTCGAGAACATCAGTTCTTGGTTCTTTAAATGATATGATTTCTCAGATGCAAAACTCTTTGCCAAAAATAAGCCTAGAGCTGAAAGGAGAAATGGAAAATATTTACTCAGATAACAAAAATGATGTCAAAGAGGCATTTAGGGAAAGGTTTAAGCTTGGAAGAGTAAAAGATAGTGTAACGCATAAAACTAATTTCGGGGCTCTAAAAACTGATTTTATGGCCCGAATGACTCAAAAAAACCTTGAAGCAAGTTTATGTTCTACTGGTGAGCAGCAATCTTGTCTCATTTCTACCTTAATTGCACATACAGAGCTATTTACGACAAAAGAGCAAAAAGCTCCGATTTTGCTCCTGGATGAATTATTTTCTCATCTTGATGAAAAAAATAAGAATATTCTCTCTAATTATCTAGTATCAAAATCATTTCAAATTTTCATAACCTCAACAGAAAAAGAGCTCTGCGGGAATTTTAGTAAAGAAGCTCTTGTGATAGAGCTTTAGGTAAATATACAACAAAATAAGGTTTTGTAATATATATAATTAATTTATATGATAGAGAATTATAATAAGCCCCAAGTTTTGCATATTTATTTGCAATTTTACGGTTTTGGGTATATATTCCAGGTGACTAGATAAACTCTGACCCAATGCCACTTTTTTATATTGTTTTTTTTAAGATTATTTCAATTCTTCTGAGTGTGATTATAGGATACGTAGCAGGTAGACTTGAAAAAGTGGAAAGACAATCAATCGCAGCTCTATTATTCTACTTTATCGCACCTATTGTATTTTTTTCTGTTCCTGCTAGTACCAATCTCTCCTTTTCTGACATCGGCATTTCATTTGTTACCTTCACAATATCCTGTTTGCTTTGCCTATTTGCATATAAAACATATTCTGGTCATTTTGACGAAGAAGAAAGAAATTTGCTTGCTATGAGCGCTGGAGCGGGAAATACCGGATATTTTATGCTCCCAATAGCTGCCTGTGTTTTTGATGATTATACTCTGAGTATATATATGATGTGCGTTGTTGGAGTCAATATTTATGAATCCTCTCTTGGATATTATATCTGCGCACGCTCTATTAGCTCAACAAGGGATAGTATAAAAAAAGTTATAAGAATGCCAATGCTTCATGCATTTGGAATTGGATGTATTTGCAGCCTTGCGGGTCTTACTCTGCCGGATTTTTTGGATGATTTCCTCCATGATATGCGCAGCACATATTCAATTCTTGGAATGTTAATGATCGGGCTTGGTATGTCGAAAATTACCAAATTTGAAATAGATGGGAAATTCACGATAGCCTCGTTATTTTCCAAATTTGTGATGTACCCACTTGCGATGAATATATTCATTATTTTAGATAAATTTATCCTTGGTTGGTATGATTCACCCGAACATAACGCTCTACTCTTACTTTCAAGCGCGCCAATGGCTGCGAATACGATAGTCATATCGTCATTAATGAAATTTCACCCGGAAAGAGTGGCAACTTCAGTTTTGCTCTCTTGCCTTGTTTCTTTGGTTTACATACCAACAATAGCAACCCTAAGTCTTTATGGAGGAGACTAATTTATGCAATTTATAGATGAAGCGAAAATTTTTATTCAAAGCGGTAAGGGGGGGGATGGAGCCACGAGCTTCCGCAGGGAAAAGTTCGTCCCTCAAGGCGGCCCAGATGGAGGGGATGGAGGCAGAGGTGCAAGTGTAATTTTTATCGCAAATTCCCACCTTAATACCCTTCTACACTTCAGATATAAACAGCATTTTAAAGCAGAGCCCGGGCAGAATGGCATGGGAAAAAATCGATACGGAAAAGCAGGAGAAGATCTCATAGTCGAAGTTCCTGTTGGAACCCAGATTTTTGACGAAACTTCTAGTATAATCCTATATGATTTCACAAAAGATGGGCAAGAGTTCAAAATACTAAATGGCGGAAGGGGTGGTCTTGGAAATTCCCATTTTAAATCCTCAATCAATCAAGCCCCAGAGCGATCCACAAAAGGGGGACTTGGGTCTGAAATGTGGGTATGGTTAAAACTCAAACTCATCTCAGATTGCGGGCTAGTCGGGATGCCAAACGCTGGAAAATCCACATTCTTATCTAAGGTAACATCTGCAAAACCAAAAATCGCAGACTATCCTTTTACCACATTAAAACCATCCCTTGGAGTTGTGAGAATTTATGAGGATGAATTTGTCCTAGCAGATATTCCAGGCCTAATAAAAGGAGCGCATGAAGGAAGTGGACTTGGAGATAAATTCCTAAAAGCAATAGAGAGATGCGGGGTGATAATTCACCTTATAGATATTGGCGTTGATGATGTTATAGAAACCTATGAAATAATAAGAAAGGAACTAGAATCATATTCGGACTTACTTGCCAAAAAAAGAGAGCTAATCTGCCTTAATAAGTCCGACTCAGTTGACGTCGAAGAAATGCAAGAGAAAGTGGCTCAGCTTGCAAACCACACAAAAGAGAATATTTTTGTTATATCTGCAGCAGGATCTTTTGGACTTGATGATGTAATCAAAAAAGCATGGGAAATGATTCAGGAATTTAGGGAAGAGCAGAATAAATAATTCGTATTTTGCGCGGCTCGAAATCCACCCCGTCATTTCCCCCTGCTATCCCTTATTTTATATGACTTTCCACAATTCTGGCGGGTGGACTAACGATTAGCGCAAAAAACTGAGTCGTGCGAACAAAATTTCATGCGCAATGACAGGACACAAGTTTAAATTTTTGAATTTATCGAAAAATTTCAAATTCTGGCGGGAGGACTTCTTGGCTTGTGGATTTGTGCATAAGTTTTACCATATCATTCATCTACACCCTAACACAAAGACACAATCATATCAACGGTCTTAAGAATAATTATCGAGGAAGAGACAAAAGCATTTATTGCAAGCTCAAAGAAGGAGGGTGCCTGGTAAGCTTTCTTCCGAGATAGTCTCCTCCTACTTATTCGGTATATGAATTGCTCTGTTATAGGCGCTCAAGGCAGACTCGTGGATCATTTCTGATAAAGTAGGATGAGGGAATATAGTATTCATTATATCCTCTTCTGTTGCCTCAAGACTCATTGCAAGAGCCATGCTATTTATTAGCTCAGTCACTTCCGCCCCAATCATGTGAGCGCCATGCAATTCGCCCGTTTTTTCATCAAAAATTAGCTTTACAAAACCCTCAGGCTCACCAAGAGCTATAGCCTTACCATTACCAGCGAATGGGAACCTTCCAACCTTTATGGTTAAACCAACCAATTTTGCCTTCTCTTCCGTAAGGCCAATGCTAGCTATTTGCGGCATAGAGTATGTGCATCCGGGTATTTGCTTTTTATTAAGCTTGTGAGTTTTGTGCCCTGAAATAACCTCTGCTGCAATAATCCCCTCATGACTTGCTTTATGCGCAAGCCAAGGACCTTCCACCATATCCCCAATAGCGTATATATTATCGTCTTTTGTTTTTAGATGAGCATCAACTTGTATAAAACCCCTCTCATTCATGCTGACTTTTGTATTCTTAAGATTTAGATTTTCCGTATTTGGAGTTATTCCAACTGCCATAATAACTTTGTCGGGTTTAAGACTATGCTTCGCCCCACCAGATTCAAACTCTACATCTACATGAGATTTTGCAGATTTCACTACCTTAAGCGATGCTGAAGTGAATATCTTCATCCCGTGCTTTTCGAATGATTTTTTTGCAAAATTTGAAACTTCATAATCCTCTACTGGCAAAATTCTATCTTGCGCCTCAATCACGGTTACATCAACACCAAGAGTATTATAAAAAGATGCAAACTCAATTCCGATTGCCCCAGAGCCAATTACAACAAGGGCTTTAGGCAAGGCTTCTTGCGTCATAGCTTCTTTATAAGTAAGAATATTTACCCCGTTTGGCTCAAAAGCGGGGATTTTTTTTGCTCTAGCCCCTGTTGCTATGACAAATTTCTTAGCAGAAATTTCAACCTTCTTCTCCCCCTCAACAATGATTTTGCTAGAGGAAATAAAGGATGCGTGACCCATAAAAACTATCACATTTGCTTTTTTTAGCAAAGTTGCAATTCCTGAGGAAAGCTGGGATGCAACGGATCTAGACCTTGCAACAATATCCTTTAAATTAGCAGAAATTTTCTCCGCACTAAGCCCAAATGACTTCGCATTTTGCATTAAGTGAAACACTTCAGCAGATCTGAGTAGAGATTTAGTCGGGATGCAGCCCCAGTTCAGACAAATTCCTCCAAGGTGGTTTGCCTCAATTATTGCCACTTTTTTCCCAAGTTGTGCTGCTCTTATAGCGCAGACATATCCTCCCGGGCCGGCCCCAATAACCACTAAATCAAATTCTTGAATATTGCTCATTTATCTCTCTCCTTAATTTGCCATGGTTAGATTAACATTTTTATGGGATTTTCCATATATTCTTTGAAGTAAGACAAGAATCTAGCTCCCACTGCTCCATCAATAACCCTATGGTCAATTGAGAGAGTCATCTCTGCGGTAGTAGAAATTCTGACCTGATCATCAATTACTACTGGCTTCTTAATTCCTGCGCCAACTGCAAGAATGCATCCTTGCGGAGGATTGATGATTGCAGAAAATTGCTTAATGCCATACATACCTAAATTAGAAATGCTAAATCCGCCGCCTTGATACTCTTCTGGCTTTAATTTACCCACCCTTGCTCTTGACGCAAGCTCTTTCATTTCTTCAGAAATTTCAGTTATTGTTTTGAAATTTGCAGACCTGATGATTGGGGTTACAAGCCCCCCTTCTGTTGCAACTGCAACTGCTATATCAACATCTCGGTAACGCATTATCCCCTCATCGCTCCAGCTTGAATTTGCATCTGGCACTTTAACTAAAGCAGCTGCAACAGCTTTGATGATAAAATCATTTACCGAAATCTTGCTATGCTTCTCAAGATTTTCATTCACATCCAATCGATAAACCATAAGCTTATCAAGGTTGCACTCAACATTTAGATAAAAATGAGGAACTGTAATTTTTGACTCAAGTAATCTTTTTGCGATAATTTTTCGCATATTAGTGATAGGGAGCAGGTCGTACCCTCCATCGCCCTCTACCACTCGGACCTTTTTCTGCGAAGCTGACGCGGATGGGTTAAGACCCGCAGATAGAACATCATCTTTTATGATTCTTCCATGAGGTCCGCTACCTTTAATCTCAGATAGATCTATGTTATTCTGGCATGCTACCCTCCGGGCAAGAGGAGATGCAAAAATCCTACCTCCTTCTGCTTTATTGTCAGTAACAGGAGTGGTGTTTTGCTGAGTGGTTTTGCTTGCCTCACCAGAAGAGACGGTTGGAGCGGGGCTACTTGCCGCGGAGCTACTTGCTGATGTTTTGCCTTTTGGCGTATAATTTTGCAAAAGAGCCTTATCAGCGCCCTCCTCTAATATTAGAGCTATAACAGAATTTACCTCCACCCCCTCTGTCCCTGGTGATACAAGAATTCTGGCTAAAATACCCTCATCAACAGCTTCCACTTCCATAGTCGCTTTATCTGTCTCAATTTCAGCAATCACATCTCCAGGCTTTATTTTATCCCCTTCATTTTTTAACCATTTAGCCAAATTTCCCTCTGTCATAGTTGGAGAAAGAGCTGGCATTAAAATTTCTATAATCATATATCTCCTATTCTTATTTGTAATAGCATGCCCTTTGTGCAGCTTCAATAATATCTACTTCTCTAGGAAGGGCTAATTTCTCTAGGTTTGCAGCATAAGGTAATGGTATATCCTTCCCGGATACAAACTCAATTGGCGCATCTAAATAATCAAATACTTTTGATTGAACAATTGATGCAATACTCGCGCTTACCCCTCCAAAAAACCACCCCTCTTCTACACAAACTAATCTATTAGTTTTTTGAACAGAAGCAAGAACAGTGTCTATGTCAAGCGGTCTAATCGTTCTTAGGTCTATTACTTCTGCCTCAATTCCTACTTCAGCAAGTTTTTCCGCTGCGCTTATTGCAAGACCTACCTGAATAGAAAATGCAACAATAGTAACGCTTGAGCCGGAACGAACAATCTTTGCCTTCCCGATCTCTATTGGCTCAATCTCATCTGGAACTTCAAAACTATGACCATATAAAATTTCATTTTCCAAAAATATCACTGGGCTTTTATCTCTAATAGCACTGCGTAGCAAGCCACAAGAATCCTCTGCGCTATGGGGTGCAATAACCTTAAGACCAGGCACATGGGCATACCAAGCTGCGTAATTCTGACTATGCTGAGCACCAACCCTTGCTGCAGCGCCGTTAGGACCGCGAAACACTATAGGGCAAGTTACCTGCCCGCCAGACATATAGCATGTTTTTGCAGCTGAGTTTACTATTTGATCTATTGCCTGCATAGCAAAATTAAATGTCATAAACTCTACAATCGGCCGCAAACCACCAAAAGCAGCGCCCACGCCGAGCCCTGCAAAACCATGTTCCGTAATTGGTGTATCAATTACCCTATCAGATCCAAATTCATCAAGTAAACCTTGGGTAATTTTATAAGCACCTTGATATTCTGCAACTTCTTCTCCCATGATAAAAACCGACTCATCAAGCTGCATCTCAAGTCTCATTGCCTCTCTTAGCGCTTCTCTAACTGTAATATTTCTCATAATTTTTCTATTCCCTGATGATTTTAAGCATAAATTTCTGTTTCAAGTTCGCTTTCGCTAGGCTCAGGAGAATTTTCAGAAAAAGTGAGGGCCGCTTGAACTTCAGCTTTAACCTCTTTTTCAATTTCTTTAAAAAATTCCTCTTTGAGCTTGAAGTTTTTTTCAAGTTTCTTCTGAAGGGATGAGATAGGATCAATATCCTTATAAGATTCAACCTCATCTTTTGTTCTATATTTAGCAGGATCAGACATAGAGTGCCCTCTATATCTATAAGTCTTCATCTCAAGTATAATCGGGCCAGATCCAGAGCGTACCTTTTTTGCAGCATCAAGTACTGCATTATAAACCTCATCAAGATCCATGCCATTTACTCTTATCCCCTCAATGCCAAATGAGATGCCTTTTTTATATAGCTCTGTCATAGCGGTAGACCTCTTAACGGAAGTACCCATAGAATATTCATTATTCTCTATCACATAAATCACTGGTAATTTCCAAAGAGCAGCCATGTTGAAGGCTTCATATACCTGACCCTGATTAACAGCGCCATCGCCCATGAAAGTGAAACAAATATTCTTGGTCTTTTTGTATTTTTCTGCAAATGCAAGACCTGTGCCGATTGGAACTTGCGCCCCAACTATCCCATGTCCACCGTAAAATTTATTTGGTATGTCAAATAGATGCATAGAGCCCCCCTTTCCCTTGGATGATCCTGTTGCCTTTCCCATCAATTCTGCAAGAACATATTTAGGATCTTGTCCCGCTAGAATAATATGACCATGATCTCTGTAGCTTGTTATTGTGCTATCTTCCTTGTGTTTTGCAAGACTAATTCCTGCAATAACAGCTTCTTGACCTATGTATAAATGACAAAAGCCTGCTATTTGACCCATGCCATAAAGCTGACCACACTTTTCTTCAAACCGCCTAATAAGAAGCATGTTTTTGTAAGCATTTAAATATTGCTCCTTAGTAAGATGTGTAGACATTATCTCCTCCTTGTATATAACATATATGTTAAATATGAATATCGCATTGTCAAATATTATCGTTTTGACATATACTTTCTTAACTAAATTTTTTTAACCCAAGTAGTAATTTTGTATGAAACAAATTTTATCTAGCATGGACGATCTTACAGAAGTCAGCAATATAGCACAAATTATAAATGCTTCCATCATTTCTTTTGAAATAAAAAACTTCACTGAATCGGAAAAATTGATTGAGCTTAGCCAGATTCCAGAAAAAAATTCGGAAATTATTATATTCAAAAAACTATGGCCAAAACCAAATGACTCCCTAATTGAGCTTTTGATACTCCTAGATCAGCTTGTTAATAGCGATATTTATAATATAAGTTTGATAATTCCCTTTATCCCTTATCTAAGACAGGATAGACAGTTCACGCCAAAAAGTTCAGTCGGCGCGAGAGCAATTGCGAACCTACTTTCACACTTTCCTATTAATAATATATATACATTTGACCCTCACTCTGAAGCAGCTTGTTATTATTTTTCTGGTGGAGTAGTAAAGCTCAATTACTATGATTATTTTGCTCATAAGCTAAAAGAACTTAAGATAGAACCAGAAAACACACTTATTATAGCACCAGATTTAGGAGCGCTAAGTAGGGCGAAGCATTTTTCTGAAATTTTTGGCACAAAATATGCTTATCTAAAAAAAATGAGAGAAGGAGAAAATATTTCAATTCAGCCCCTTAGTGATGCAAAAAAATATGATAATATAGTCATAATAGATGACATGATAGACTCAGGAGGAACTATTTTATCCGCGATAAAAGCCTTAGAGGCAAAGTATGAAAAAATAATAATCTGTATCTCGCGCATTTTGAAGGAGTCAGCCATTATTGATATTAATACAAAACACCCTGAAGTAACTATTATTTCACCATCTAATACTGAACTAAATAATTACGAAAAAGAGCTTATATATAGACAATTAGAAAGTGTTTAGAGTAATAAACAAATAGTTAATAAGTAAATATAATTATAATTTTATCCTTTACTTTAATTGATTTTTAATACAATTGACATAAATTCAGACGATGATGTATAATGCGTTTTTTCATATAATTAGAAAAAATACTGTTAAAAAAAGGAGATAAAATAATGACAAAGAAATTTTTGTTAAAAAGCGCCCTATATACAAGCCTTATATTTATGAATGCAAACGCTAATGCAACAGGGGCGAATTTTCCAAGAACCGAGGAAGGGAGAAGAATTGGTAATGTGCTAATGCATATGCAGCGGAGAATGGATCCATTGGATTATAGTAATTTCACATCTACTTATGCTAGCAATCAGCAACTTAGGGACGAATTATTGACGGACGGAAGAATAACGCGCACCAATAATATGAATGATCTAATTAATAACTACACACCCTTCTTTCTTAAGGAAACCAGGGATTATCTTAGAAGGCATCATTCAACAGACCACATAGATGGAAGGGAATATACAAATGCCGAAATTATTGAGATTTTGAAATCAATTTATGTTCTTGACGATGAAAAATATGACAGAATTATAGGAAATTTAGCAGAAATAGAAAGGAGGATAGAGAGAAACAGATGGGACCGATATGACCCAAACGGACAAAGTGATGCCGATTTAATGATACGTAATTATGAACAAGAAAGGAGAATAATCAATGAGTGGCCCAGTAATGAAACGAATGCAAGCAGGATGAGAGCTCAACAAGAACTCCGCAATAGACAAAATGCTCCAAATGCTAATGCCACAAATACTGAGGATGCCGCAGATAATCCGCAAACAATCTATTACACATACACTACTCCACAAAATGCAAATAATAACCCGACTTCGATTTATGGCGGCCCGCCTTATCGCTTCTGGCATCAAGCCCAAACCAGCAGAGATCAGGAAATTAAGAAACGAAAAGATCAAATTCACAAAGATAATCAGCTAAGGGGTTTTGGACCGTCTCATGCTATGAGTTTTGTTAGGGATGTCGTTCATTCTAGAATGGATGAGGATATTCAGGTATCTGGTGATAAAATGCTATTCAGCCCTGCATCAGGCGATGACGATGTTGCTGCAAAAAGCAATATCTGGTTCAAAGGAGTTTATGGAATCATGACTCAAAAAACATCAACATTCTCGAGTTATTACAAAGGAAGTTTATTTGGCCCAGTAGTTGGAGTTGACATAGCTCTTGATGATGAACATAAAATCGGCATAGCTCTTGGGCGTATCACAAGCAAAATTAATACAGGGCGAGATAAAGACTACGCAGGAACAAATGAGCAAGCATCAGGCACCACAACAGCTACCGCTTACTCACAATCCAGCTTTGCAAATGGTTTTGTGTGGTCTAATACTATCTCTACTGGAATTAGTGATATCAAACAAAAACGTAAGATTATTATTGACGAGATCGAAAGAACTGGCCTTGCTAAATATAATGGATATTCAGCAAATATCGAAACTGCGCTGGGCTATAAAATTAATCTTCTGAATAATTTGGTTATTGTCCCCTCTGCGGGAATTAGGTATGAGACATCTGAAACAACTCAATACAAAGAAACGGGTCTTGGTCAATTTGACTCGATTGTTTCAAAAAGCACCAGCTCGCAACTTACCGGGATATTAAAAATCGTTGCTAAAAATTCTACAATTTTCATGAATGAGTATGTCGCAAGTCCTTATATTAGCGCTACATATGAGAGACGCTTATATCAAGACCATAACCTCCCCGTGACTAAATATTTAGCAGACTATTATTTCATTTCATCAAATGTAAAGCCAATAAAAGCTGATAAAAGCATGAAACACCCAAAGAGTGAATATAATTTAGGGATAGGGTGCGATTTTAGTTTTGGAAATTTTGGCGCATCTGTTGCATATAATTTACATTTATATAAACAATATTCTTCCCACCAGGGTTCTGTACTTGTTAGGGTGAATTTATAACAAGTGCAGTAATCTTACAGATCTCCTAAACCAGGCATAGTCGGCCCTCGATAGGGAACAGGAGGGAATAGGCCTGTTGGATGACCAAACCCAGGCCCGCCAATCCGCCCTGTTCTCCCCATCATCTTTAACTGCCTCATCGTTTCAAGAGCTGCAGCTTCTGTCATCTCGACATTTGGCGGAGTATAATGGAAAGCCATGATCATCTCTTGTGTTTTACGTATTGCTTCATCTGGAAATGCTCCTTTGTATTTTATGGTATATTTCCTCGTCCCCATAAAATGAACTTCTGCTCCCTGGAATTCTGCGCCCTGCTGCTGTTGTTCTTGCATCTGCATTTGCATCTGCTGTTGTTGTTGCTGAGGCCTGTTTTTTAGCGCCTCAAGATCTAACTTAGCCTGTGCGATTCGGTGTTTTCTTTTGTGTTCACTGTAACTATTTAGAGCTTCGGTAATTAAGGCGCCAGCAACAAGAACTAGAAGCAATGGAATAGCAGCCCCACCTGTAGTCACTCCTACAACACCTACACCCACAGCAAGGGCTCCATAAAGCCACATCCTGTCCTTGAAGGTTGAGCTTGGTTGTTCGTTTATCGTATTCACTAATATAGCTTCTTCTGCACTCATTCCTTGGCCTAGCCCCGTGCCGAGGCCTTGGCCTTGAATATTTCCGCTAGACTCTATAGCTCGAGTTCTTGCTCTTGCTTCTTCTCTTGCGCTCACTCTATATGAGTCTGCGATTTCCAGGACGCAATAAGCACCAACTGCGAGAACAGGCCCGCCATATAATAATGCAAGTAATACGAGTAAGAGTTTCAAGAAACCTAAAATCCAGTCTGCTGAGCGGTCCCAATTATTATAATTGTTTATGGCGTCCGATTGTCCATTTCCTTGGCTGTTTCCATTATTATCTATATTTACATCAGGCGGAAGGTAGAAATACGGCCCTATATAATCATAAATCGGTACTTCAAAACTATATTCCCCTTCTTCTGGAGGGTTTGGGTTTGGTCCGCCTGGGGTTGGGATTGGGTCGCCTCCCGAGCCTCCTCCGCCGCCTGGGGTGATCGTGGAGGTTGAGGCTGGGGTGATTGTGGATGAGTTGACTGAGGTTGAAGTTGGCCGTTGTGGTGGAGGTAGAGGTGGTGGAGGTGTCTTTGTGTTTAAGGATCCTGTTATACTTATTGGCTTTGGTTCTAGTTGATGGGTATTCAAACGAGCTTTTAAATTACTATATTTTGCCTTTACGATATTGTCCGGATTAAAATTCCCTGTATTAAAGCACTGGCAGAGCTCATTGTAAAAATAAAGTGGAATATTTTTGTAAAGTGGAGTAGTTTTGTCAAAGTTGTTAGTTTCGTTACCTAGCAACTTATCTATTACTCCGTCTTTATCATCTTTACCCTCTCCCAAGAAAAATGCTTGAATAGCTTGTACTCTCTCAAGTTTCTTACCTCTTAATTTTTCGAACTTTTCCCTTTCTTCTTCAGTAGTGTTTGTATCGGCTATTTTCTTGTCTAATTCTAGCAGTGCGTTATGTTCTCTCTCCATCACATTTATAGCTTCTAGAGCGAGTATTTTAGATGCATTAAATATAGTTTCTCCAGGAGAATATTGATTGTCTTTTAGAGGATGACCTTGAGTATCAAATCCTATAAGTTGTGGATATTTCCCTGTAATTGATTTGATTTCAATTTCAATTGGTTTTGTTGTGGAGTTATTGTATTTCCAAGTAAATAGTGTTGTTTCGTTTAGGTCTTTTGTAAGCGCCTCTTGTATTTCACCTAATTTTTTCTCTAGTATATTAACTATTGTAGGTGGTGGAGGTGGTGGTGGCGGTGGGCTCTTTGCTGCGCTTGAAGTTGCTCCTGCATTTGGATCTGTTACTGCTGAGTCTCTTAGCTCTTCTGACTTAGGTGTGCTTTCCTTAAATGGGGACTCCTTTTGCAACTCGTATTCGTACGCTTGCGGGCCTACCGGATATAATGATTCTAACGGTCCAGTCACCCCTTCGTTCTTTAATATTGCTTCTCCATCTTCCAAAAAGGGACCTTCTATACCAAATGGCTCAAGTAAGATTAGCGCATAATCATTATTTTTCGCTGTAGCATATTTAAGTAATCGTTCTCCGTATTCGCTCTCACTATCAATTAATTTAGGGTGTTTCTCTAATAATTCTTTTAGCTCGTCATTCTCTTTATTCTCAATTGCACTCATGCATTTATTAAAAGCGAGCTCTTCACCTAATTCATTAACAGTTCCGAAGTGCTCTTTATACTTCTGATCGACTTGAGCTTTTGCTTCACCTAACTCTTTTTCCTTGGTATTTTCATTCTCATATAATGCTTTTTCTTCTTCTAGCGCAGCGCTTAATCCCTTAACTTGATTGTATTTTCTGAATTCTTTAGTGAGCTTATCGTCTTTCGCTTGATTAACTAAAGTTTTTAGCGCTTCTTCTTCTGATGATATGCCCGTTTTCTTTGGCCCTTGTGCCAAAAGCACGTCTTTGGCATTTTCCCCAGGCTTAATTCCAAGATCTTTGTAAATCTTTTGCTTGGAGAATTCTTCAATTTCTTTTACTTCTTTCGCCCTTTTAGAGATCTCGTCATATCTCTTTAAGTCTTTATCTATACTCTCTTTTTGTCTTTTGATATTAACAAGTTCAGCATTTATTGCGCTTACTTCTGGTGTTTTTTTGCCTAAAAACTTTGATAACAAAGTAGGTTTTGTTTCTTTTAATTGCTTTAGACTTAGTAGATCCTGTTCCTGCTGCTCAATTGTTGCATATTTCGCTGCGAGTAAAGCTGGAGATGGGGTATCTCGCCAATGTTTTTGAGCAAGTGCATCAAGCTTATTTGAATCAGGATTTGTCACCAGATTTATCTGATCGTTTACAAAGTCTTGGATCTCTTCATCGCTTCTCTCTTTATGCCCTTGATCTTTAATTGCTTTTGCTATTTTTGTATCAGGCTTTAGAGCGTCTGGTACTAGTTTTTTGAGGGCTGAATATTTAGCCGGAGCGTTCATAGCTTTTTTAAGATTTTTGATATCTTCAGCTAGTGGCCCTTTGGGTTTTTTTAGTTTCTTTGCCTTAGCCGGATCATCCAACAACGCTTCTAGATAAGCTAAATCATCATTGAAAACCCTGACTTCTTCCGGTGTTTTAACTCGATCTTTATGTAATTTTATTTGCTCTTCTAGTTGTTTTTTTCTTAATATTATAAGATTACCCCTAAAAGGACCTTGATCTTTATCAGACTTATCTTTGCGTATTTTCACGCTGGTTTTTAGGTTTTTTATTGCATCATCTAAAGTTATGGATTTTGTATTCAATTTCCCAATAACCCTATCTGCTTTTGCTTTTCTCTTGATATCATCAGGGAGCATGTCAATTATATCTCCTTCGGCCTTATATTCCTTAGCTGCATTATATGCAGAAATAGTTGCATCTAACTCATCTGGTTTTTTTGAGGAAACTAATGAGGTTAGTTTTTCTATCGAGGTTTTTTTGGCTTTTGTGCTGCTTAATGCTTTTTGTATTTTTGCAAGATTATCTTGGCGCTGTTTTCTCTCCACCGGGTCTATATAAGATGAGTATGAGTTTCTTTCAACCTCTTCCTCAAGTGCTTTTAGATGATATATTTGAGAATAGAATGCGAGTTTTTCTTTATTATTCTCTAAGTCACGCAAGGTACCTTCTTCATTATACAGTAAGCGCTGCATTTCCACTCTTGCTTCTTCCTTTGTAATGTCATTTAAGGCTGCTATTTTCTGTTTTGGCTCGCGAGTCTCCTTCACCTCCTTTGCAACTTCCTCAGGAAGCTTCTCATGATCTGTCGGTAAATCGGCATATCTTGAATTTATTGAGCTAGTAGCTGATTGTTGAGCTATTTCAAATTCTTTCCTATGGTCTTTTAATTGTGAAGTATCTGAGATTTCCTTTTTTAAACTACTATCTAGGAAACCATTAATCTTTTGTTGTTTGTCATTTTGATATTCCTCTTCTTTTATTTTTTCTTGAAATTCTGTATATTCTTTTGCTATTTTTTGTATTTCAGATGGTTTATTCTGTCTTTGTGCTTCAAGAATTCTATCTTCGTAAGACATTAACTCAGCAATCCAAATTAGATTTGATTCTTGTCCAGAGTAACTCCAATCCCCTAATTTCTCACCTATAGTACTCAGAAGTCCGCGTTGATTCTCCGCGTCTATATCTTGAGCAATCTTAGCTTGTTTTTCCGCCTCCTCTTTCATTTTTGCAAATTCGGGAGGTAATTTAGTGCCGTTTTTCTCAGATTCATCCAGTCTTGCTTGGAGAGTATTGCATTCTCTCTCTTTATCATCATAAAGAATGATTGATTTGGATTGCGCGTCAACTAGCTCTTTAATATCTTCTCCTAAGTTATCCAGGATTTCCTTTCTTCGGGCTCTAATTTCTTCTAAAAGTTTATCGCTATTTACAGTTGTCTCTTGGGGTGCTATCTTATTCTTCTCAGAAACAACAAAATTATTTATTTTGTCTATTATTTCTTTATCAGAAAGAATATTTGGCGCAGGCGCTGGAGCTACTGCTTCAGATATTTCAGATTCTTCAGCCGCATTTCTTTTAGTAATTTCTGCGAGAATGCTTTGGGCATTAAATTTTGTTGCCCCCCCTTGCCCTGTTTGAGCTTTCGCCGCATTATTCTGTGCTTTTTCTTCTCTTTCTTTTGATTGGTCTATAGATGCTTGCGCATTATTTTTCAACTCATCTAGAGCTTTAATTTCCTCTACGACTCTTTCTTTTCTGTTTTTATTTTCTTGGCGATCTTTATCCTCAAATATTTTACTTATGGTAAAAATTTTTGCTAATTCAGGGTCTGGCTCTTTCTTTTTATTTTGTTTCATATCCTCTTGTATAAGGGAATAGACATAATCAGAATGTTGCTCCCCTGGGTTCTGCTGCTCATATTCTTCAAAAGAAGAGGCGGAGGACTTTGGTGATATAGCTTTGTGTAATACTTCTTGTTGTTCATCTTTTTTCTGCTTGAGCGCTTCAATAGTCTTCTCAAGCTCTTCAATGTCTCTTGATAACAAGTCCCGATCTTTCACTTCTATTTTGTTTAATCTAGTCTGATCAATTTCAGATTTTTTATCACCCTCGGTACTTAATATATTATTAACCTTGCTAGGATTGTTCTTTACTCGCTCTATTCTATTTAACTTCATTAGATGAAGATTATGCTCATAAATTGAAAGATTCTCTGTTGTCTCAGCAAGGTCCTTCGCTGCTTGCACAGCTTTTGGTTTTCCAGACAAAACAGAAGCTGCATCTCGTTTTGTAGATTCGAGCCACACCTCTTCTTTTTCTTTTTTTAATAGTGGATTTGCATCTGCATTTTGCGCTAGAATCTTTTTAAGCACAACTTTAAATGCTGAGTGTTTTGATTCTAATTGATTCAATTCCCCAATATCTTCGTTATGTCCTTCCGAATTCGTGATCGTACTATCAGCCCCCGCATCAAGAAGTGCTTTAACGACTTCTATATGCCCTGCCTCAGCTGCAAGATGCAGCGGCGTGTTGTCCAGATCGTCTCTGGCATTCACATTAGCGCCGTTATCAATAAGCATCTCAACGATCTCTTTGTGCCCTACCTCAGCTGCTCTATGCAGCGGCGTGTCGCCATTGTCATTTTGAATATCAGGAGCAGCCCCACTCACAAGAAGCCTTTTAACAATATCTGCGCGACTCATCGCGGCTGCTGCGAGAAGAAGAGTTGCTCCATTCTTATTTTTTCTGTTTAATGCTTCTAAATCATCTTTATAATGGTTGATATACGCATCAACTTGTGGCGTTTTTTGACCTGCTCTAAGTTCAGAAAATAAATCTTCGAAGAGAAAAGCTTTATCATTCAATATGTAATATCCTTCCTCTTGTGCGTACTCCCTTAATTTTTCTTTATACGTATAGTCTAAACTTGCTCCCTCAGCAATCGGTTTTTTAGCAAATTCGATTCGCATATCCTCTTTTACTGCGAATTCAAAAAATTTCCCCACCACTTCAACGCCCAACTTGTCTAGCTCACCTGCTTCTATTTTTTTCTTCACAAGATTTTTTGCTGCGTCAAACTGAGGGGAGTCATGATTTGATAAAATATCTAACAGCAGCTTTCTTCCGTACCTTTTAGCATCATCAGATGCATCTTTGTCTAAAAAAGTGTCAATAATAGAACAATCTTTGTCTTCTCGAATGATTTCATCACATACCTTTTTAACAAGCGCAAAATCTGACTGATTACATCTCATGAGAAGAGATCGAACTTTAGCTCTTGACGCTTCTTGTGGCTCTTGCAAGCGAAGATCTTGGATAGTTGTTTTTAGGGCTTGTGAATCAGAATTTGTATCTATGAAAGCTTGTGCATATTTATATTTTCTGTCTTGTAGGTCTTCTGTAGTGATATTTTCTAATTTTGTTTGAGTGCGCTCTGAATCAGCAAGTCTTTGTAGATTTTGATAGGATTTTGCAGCATGTATCCGCTCATTATCATCTTTGCTGTGCAGTAATTTATCTAATACATGTGATTTTTCTTCTATCGTTAACTTATCATGATTATCTGCTAGGAAAATTAAATCGCTATGTTTATTATTATCTGGAAGTAGTACGGTAAATTTGGTTTCAATTATTTTACGGATATCATTATCCAATAGGTCTGTGAGTGTTGTTATTTTTTTGAGTTGCGCTTCATCTGCTTGCGTTGTTTCATTTGTGGGTGGTTTGGTCCGTATTAAGAAATTCATACTCTGTTGGATTCTTACTTTATTACCTTTTTT
>JANRMF010000008.1:0-8386 GCA_033761815.1 Rickettsiaceae bacterium | reverse complement strand
GGTTGACTCTATTACTCAGTTTCTAAATTACATGAAGAGTAACAAAAATTTCATAAGACCAAGTGTTAGGGCTATATGATGATGGGGGTCGCAAAACAGATCTCATACCAATCAACAGCTATAATCCTAGGTTGTTGCTCGTCTCTAACTTAATATTTAGTAGGCCTTGCTCCTCGCGCTTAGTATTATTATAACTGGTGATTGGTATCATACCCCTAAAAAGATTATTCTAAGCAAAAATTATTCTACTTTTTAAGTGGGTCGTTCTCTCTTTTTAGCCCCTCCTGATATCTCTCAAGGAAAGAGGATTTTTTTTGGGGCTTCACATCAACTGGCTCTACCTTATTAGCCCTTGAATTTAGTGCATTGTTTTTTGCATTCGTAATACACTCCAGCTCTTTTGCGTTCGGATTGCTAGTTATGGAGTTGAAATAGTCTATATACAAATCCTCATTTGGGTCAACCCGGGCCCTTGCCGCTTGTGGGGGTTTTTTTGCATCGCCAAATATATCTAATATTGGCTCATCATTATCTAAAGTCAAACGCGGATTATTTGGTAATTCAATTAGAAATTCTGCAAAACCCTTGAAAAAATCACTCCTATTTCTTATTCCGGCTGGCAGTCTAATTGTTTCTGGAGCTAATCTAAACGGAGTTTTGTGCAAATCTAGCAAATCATCTCTTAGATTCTCAACAAATATACGGTTTCTCTCTATCTTATTCGGTGATTTTGGGTTATCCTTAGCAGGTTCTTGCTTACTTGGCCTAATTTCCTCTTGCTGCGGTGATACTGTGTTTTGATTCTGAGGCGCTGGGACATTTTGCTCTTTTTTCTTTCTCTCTGGCTGCTCAGGTGACTTTGGATTTGTATCTACTGGGCGAATCTCTTTTGGTGCCGGTGATATAGTGTTCTGATTTTGTGGGGGTGTCAGGTTTGAAGTCTTCGCATTATTTGAGGCGCTTATTAGCAAATCCCTAATCTCTGGATCCCCATTTGATGCGATTGAGAAAAGCATTGGATCCTTCATGTTAACTGATGCACCTCTATCAATCAAAGTCTTGACCACTTCTTTTTCCCGATTCAAAGTTGCTAACATCAAAGGACTAAGATCGTCCGCGCCGAAAGTCGCATTTACATTAGCACCTCTATCTATTAACAGATTAATAATTTCAGGATTAGCGCTCGTAACCGCTATATGAAGCGGAGTAACTCTACGATAATCTCTAGAATTTGGATTTGCGCCCATATCAAGATACTTTTTTACGGTATTTACATTATTATCAAAAGAGGTATATACTAATTTATTATTAATATCTTCATTTCTTTTGACGTATTTCCTTTGTTTGCCTTCCTTAGTTCCTCTGAAAAACTTTTCAAAACCATGATTGCTAAAATTATCTCGGACTATTTCACCTAAATTATGATATTTATTTTCTGTATAATTTCCTGATTTATGAAGCAAAAAAATTATTCTATTACATCTGTTTACAGCATCATTCCCACTGAATTTTGCCATTCCTCTATTTGGGTCTAGCACCACATAATCTTCACCAATTTTGTGAACAGATATTTCATGCGCGCCTCCTTTTCTAACCATAACGATCCCAATATGATTATATTTATTGAGATCCGATTGACAGGCGCTTATATAATCAGGCGCAATATCTTGAGAAAAATCATTTTCAACGCTCAAATTATTCATTTTTGCAGAAGGAGATGATTGAAAAGCTTGATATTGTAACAATCTTGTTAAAAAGTTTGTCGGATTTTTTCCATCTTTTTCGTTTAATTCCCTGTCAATTTTTTCACAAAAATCACCAACAGGATCAGGATCTTTTTCATGCTTCATTAAATATCTCGTAAACTCCATAGTAAGACCAAAGCATATACCCTGATGACTTAGTTCCCATTCATCAGGAATCATCTCTTTGATTTTTGATGTTAGTTTTGTTTGCCCAAAAAACTCAAAAATACTGTGCCACTCAGTATCCATCATTTTTGGAGTAAGAAAAAAATTAAAGGATAGAAAAAGTTCTAATTTCTCCTCGTCTGTAAGTTCTGCCATGTTGTACCTCCTATGGATATATAACAATATTTTAAATATATATATATAAATATTCAAATATAAATTTATTTGTATCATTTTTAAAAATGATGTGTGCTCTTTTGGTCGTTTATTAGGGGATTTATCTTCAAAACTTGAGACAATAAGGAAAGAACTTGAAAAAACTACTGGTAGTATATAGTCAAAAAGCAACCCAGTAAAATCATGAGGGTAAAGGGTATAAAATTTGTGCTTATACTATATATAGTGGTTGGTATGAAATTTCCTACAATATCTACAAGTATTATATTGTGAAAATCTTCGCTAAGTTATATCATGAATTTAGGATATGAATAACACAAAAAAGCAAACATTATGGCTGCGAAAGAGAAAAAATTTACCATTAAAACTGATAAATCTCGAAATGATTTACTCACCCCATTTGGAAAGGCTGTATTAAAAGATAGGTATTTATTAGAAGGGGAGGATTTTCAGGATTTATTTGCGCGAGTAGCAACTCATTATGCAAGTGATAATGCACATGCTGCAAGGCTATATGACTATATCAGTAAACTTTGGTTTATGCCAGCAACCCCAATTTTGAGTAATGGGGGGACGGATAGAGGTATGCCGATTTCTTGCTTCTTAAATGAAACTGAAGATAGTCTTGAGGGCATTGTGAAATTATGGACGGAAAATGTATGGCTTGCAGCAAGGGGAGGGGGTATCGGAAGTTATTGGGGAAAAGTTAGATCTATTAATGAAAAAGTTAGAGATAATGGAAAAACCTCGGGTATTGTTCCTTTTATCAAAGTGCAAGATTCAATGACCCTTGCAATATCACAAGGATCTTTGAGAAGGGGGAGTTCTGCTGTATATCTTCCGATAGATCACCCAGAAATTGAGGAGTTTATTGACCTCAGAAGGCCAACCGGAGGGGATCCTAATAGAAAAGCTCTGAATATTCACCATGGAGTTGCTGTTACTGATGAATTTATGAGAGCGGTTGAGAATGGGAGTGATTGGGAGCTTAAAAGCCCAAGAGACGGAAAGGTTTTATCCATAGTAAAAGCAAGGGATTTGTGGATCAAGCTTCTTACGACAAGAATTGAAACTGGTGAACCATATTTGCTTTTTATAGATGCAGTGAATAGGGCAACTCCTGAGCATCATAAAAAGCTGGGTCTTATGGTCAAGACTTCTAATTTATGTAGTGAAATTACTCTCCCTACGGGGCTAGACCATTTAGGAAAGGAGCGCACTGCTGTTTGCTGCCTATCTTCTCTTAATCTTGAATATTACGAAGACTGGCAAAAAAGCGAAGAATTTATGCCTGATATTATGAGATTCCTAGATAATGTTTTGCAAGATTTTATAGACACGGCGCCAACTAGCATGGAGAGGGCAAAATATTCAGCAATGAGAGAGAGGAGTGTAGGGCTTGGGGTTATGGGCCTTCACTCATTCCTACAGTCACAAAATGTTGCTATTGAATCTGTTATGTCAAAAGTGTGGAATAAGAAAATATTCGAACATATAAATATCGAAGTTGATAGAGCTTCAAAGATACTCGCCAAAGAGAGAGGGCCTTGTCCAGATGCTGATGAGTGCGGGCTTGAAGAGAGATTTTCCTACAAAACAGCCATAGCCCCAACTGCATCTATTTCAGTTATCGCTGGCAACTCTTCTCCTGGAATTGAGCCATATGCTGCAAATAGCTTTACCCAGAAAACATTAACAGGATCTTTCACTGTCCGGAATAAGCATTTGGAAAAATTGCTTGAATCAAAAGATTTTAACAATGAGCAAGTTTGGTCTTCAATTTCTACTCACGAAGGTTCAGTGCAGCATCTAGCATTTTTGAGCCAGCACGAAAAAGATGTGTTCAAAACAGCTTACGAACTAGATCAAAGATGGCTGATAGATCTTGCAGCGGATAGAACGCCTTTTATATGCCAAGCTCAGAGTTTGAATGTATTTTTACCGGGTAATGTCAGCAAGCAATATTTAAATGAAGTACATTTTTCTGCGTGGAAAAAGGGGGTCAAAAGTTTATATTACTGCAGATCTACCTCTATCCAAAGGGCAGATAAAGTCTCGCATGCAGCAAAAGAGGTATTTTCGAAAAGTGCAAATAATGAAGGCGAAAACAAATATGACGAGTGTCTAGCCTGTCAGTAAAAACATTAACATTAAAAAGAGGAGAAAATTATGTCACTATTAAATGCAGCAAGAATATATAAGCCATTTTCATACCCATGGGCATATGAAGCTTGGCACATTCAGCAAAAAATTCACTGGCTTCCAGAAGAGGTGCCTCTTGCTGATGATGTTAAAGACTGGAAATATAATCTTTCCCCAGGCGAGAAACATCTTTTGACCCAGATTTTTAGATTTTTTACTCAGGCTGATATAGAAGTGAATAATTGCTATATGAAACATTATTCTCAAGTATTTCAGCCAACAGAGATCCAGATGATGCTCTCTGCTTTTTCAAATATGGAAACCGTCCATATAGCTGCATATTCTCATTTGCTAGATACAATAGGCCTTCCAGAGGTAGAGTATCAAGCATTTATGAAATACAAGGAAATGAAAGATAAATATGATTACATGAACAAATTCGGCGTGAGCACCAAAGAAGACATCGCAACTACTCTAGCGGTTTTCGGAGCATTTACGGAAGGATTGCAACTTTTTGCATCATTTGCTATTTTGCTCAATTTCCAAAGATTCAATAAAATGAAAGGAATGGGTCAGATAGTGACATGGTCAGTTAGGGACGAAACTTTGCATACAAATTCTATCATACAGCTTTTTAAAACTTTCTGCCACGAAAACCCAGAAGTTTGGTGCGAAGAGGTGAGGGGAAGGCTTTACGAAGCATGTGCTACCATAGTTCATTTCGAAGATGCATTCATCGAGCTTGCTTTTGAAGTTGGCGGAATTGAGGGCTTAACAGCAAGAGATGTAAAAAAATACATAAGGTATATTGCAGATAGAAGATTGCAACAACTTGGCCTAAATGAAATTTATATGGTAGAGACAAATCCTCTGCCATGGCTAGATGAGATATTAAACGGAGTCGAGCATGCAAATTTCTTTGAAAACAGAGTAACGGAATATACAAAAGCTGCAACAAGCGGCTCATGGGAAGATGTATTTGCTGGAATTGATAATAGCGTGACAAAGGGGGCTTAAGCATAATAATTTTGGGCAACATAGGTTTGCCAATAAATAATTGATTCTCTGGCTTTAAGGTATATACCCTATACAAACTAATACCTCATCTCAAATTTATATTTGCGATGAGGTGCATTTAAACCCATAACCCCCCTAAAAATAGAAGTTTCGAGACTTTGGTGTCTGATTTCAAGTGTTCAGTTTAACTATTACTCTCTAGAAAATATCGTTACAGTCTCCGCGAAGAAGAGGGAAATCTTGAAATGCAAAACCTCAACGAAGAAAAATGTAGGTCACGCATCTGAAATTCTGGGTAGCAATCAACATGCTGAAAGTAATTTGTGATTAAAAAGGAGTACGGGATTTGAGTGCAGCGGTTAAAGTTCCCTCGTCAAGGTAATCCAGTTCGCCGCCAATAGGTATTCCGCTTGCAATTCTTGTAATATTAATACCACTAGACTTGAAAAATTCGGTGATATAATAAGCTATAGTTTGGCCGTCCAGAGTTGTGCTTGTTGCAATAATAATCTCTTTTGCGCCTACTTCCTTAATTCTTTTCTTAAGTTTATCAAGCTTTAAGTCCTCGGATTTTTTGCCTCCAAATGAACCAAGGCCAGAGCCCAGTACGTGAAATAACCCATTAAAGCTCCCACTTCTTTCAAGAGCCCATAAATCTGCAATATTTTCGACTACTGCAATCACGCTATTATCTCTGCTTTTGTTTGCGCAAATTCCGCAGGGGCTAATATGGTCAATATTATAGCAATATATACATTCCTCAATTTTTTCACTCGCATCATTTAAGGTAGAGGCAAGTAAACCCATTCGGTGTTTTTTGTCCTCCAGCAAGTGCAGAACTATCCTTCTGGCAGATCTTGGCCCAAGCCCTGGCAGTTTCGAGAAAATATAGATTAGATTTTCAATTACATTATTTTGCACTAAGGTAGACGAGATTTAAGTGTTAAAATGGAAATTTCATGCCTTCTGGTAGGCCGAACCCGCTCATCGCGCTACTCATTTTTTCTTTTGAGTCTTGATCTAGCCTATCTTTTGCATCATTAAAGGCTGCAATTACTAAATCCTCGACTACTTCTTTTTCCTCGGGTTTTAAGATGGATGCATCTAAAGAAAGGCTTTTTATTCTACCTGATCCGTTTATAGATATTTTCACAAGGCCGGCGCCAGATTTCCCCTCATATTCTGCATTTGCAACTTGAGACTTAATTTCCTCCATTTTTTGCTGCATAATTTGAGCTTGTTTTAGCATCGTATTAAAGTTCATATTTTTATCCCATCATTTATTTGATACTATAATATCAACCATTTGCAGACCTGGAAAGTTTTTTGATAATCTTTGCATAGAAGGAATGAGTAAGATTTCCTGAAATTTCTGATTTTTATATGATGTAATATCATTTTGGTAGATAAAGTTAAATAATAACTTTCTTCCGAAAAAGCTTTGAGCATGAGTTCTTATTCCGTTCTCAATATCTCTGTTTGACTCTCTCTGAGCAAGAGTAACCGAATCATCATTTATGGCAATAATTTCTACCTTATTAAAAAGATGGTAAAATAATTCCATTTCTTTATTTGTGGCAAGATGTCTTATGAACTCTTCAAAGTCAAATTTTTTTAAGGGCTTGTTATAATTGGATGCATCATCCATCAGGACATTATCTCTCCGATGGGATTCTGAATTTATGCTGGCTCTATTTTCACTCGCGCTACTCGCCGAGGAGTAAAAAGATTGCTTTGTTGAGGAGTGAGACCAGTTTGCCCCACCTAAACTTACTGGAGTTTTGGTGTTAGCTGGAGTATCATTATTGTCTGCTGAGTTTAGGACATAAATAAGTTTCAGCACTAGCATCTCCATATTATGTAATTGATTTGGAGAAATCTTCAGATCCTCCATCGTTTTGTATGTAATTTTCCAGGATATTTGGATAAATTCCATTTCTATTTCTTGAATTAATGAATTAATTTTGTCATCAATAGTGTAAAATTCTGGGGATTTATAATCTTCTAGATATTTTTTCTTGCCGATATACGCAATCAGAGACAATAAACTATTGATAAAAATGTTAAAATCAGAATTTTTGGAATAAAATTCTTGCAGTAAATTTATAGCCCGCGCGGCCTCTTTCTGGGTTATAGAGTGAAAAAATTCAAGAATAGTCTTAGCATCAACGGTTAGAATCATGTGGTGAACAAGTTCTTTCGTGATTTCTCCGCTAGAGGTAGAAATCAGAATAGCTTGATCAAGAAGGGAGAGACAATCTCTAGCAGACCCATCCCCCTTGAAAGCGATCATCTCAATTGCATCTTTGCTTGCACGTACATTCTCTTTTTCACAAACATCGCTTAATAAGTTAGTGAGCTCCTGCATATTAATTCTTGGTAAGTCAAATCTCTGACAGCGAGAAATGACAGTTAAGGGGACTTTGTGTATCTCCGTTGTTGCAAAAATAAAAATACAATGACTTGGTGGCTCTTCTAGTAGTTTCAAAAGCGCGTTAAACGCATTTTTTGAAAGCATGTGAACTTCATCTATGATAAAGACTTTAAATTTTCCCATCATAGGTTTATATTCTGCGCTCTCTATAATGATGCGTACATCATCTACGCCTGTTCTACTCGCTGCATCCATTTCAACAATATCAGGATGGGAATGGTTATTAAAATTTTGGCAATTAATGCATTTTTCGCACGAGATCACAAGATTTTGCAAATCAGTGCAATTTACGGTTTTTGCGATAATTCTTGCCGTTGTTGTTTTCCCGACACCCCTGATTCCTGTAAAAATATAACTCTGTGCTATTTTCTCTGATTTAATAGCATTTGAGATTGTTTGGACTAAGACTTCCTGCCCTCTTAACTCAGGTAAATTTTTCGGACGGTATTTTCTAGCAAGGTTTATGTGAGTAGGCTTTTCCACTATGTTTATACTTAAGTTTAGGATAATAGATTTTGAGTATAATAATACATACAAAAAAAGCAATAGTGAGACTAGGTTCTGTGTACTAAGCCATAATCCATATTATGCGCTCTCATCTATAAATTCGTGAGCATCTAAGTATTTTCTCCAGATAGAGGAAGAGAGACCGCCTCTTCTGGTAAATCATGCATAAAGATAAACTGAGCTTCCTCTCTAATATAAC
>JANRMF010000007.1:0-25884 GCA_033761815.1 Rickettsiaceae bacterium | reverse complement strand
AAGACTCTACAGAGTGGCTAATGATAGTTGATACTGATGAGTTCTTTTTTTCAGTTGGAGAAAAAAATCTAGCTGAGACTTTGCGAGATTATGATGACTACGCTGCTGTTTCGGGAAACTGGATACTTTTTACTAGTAATCAAGTAGAAAAAATCCCAGATCGCGACTTAATGATCGATAGGCTCGTGCAATATGTTTCAAACGATGATTTACACGTTAAAACTATAGTAAAGCCAAGATATGTCAAATATATCAGCCATCCCCATTATCCAAATTTACTAAAAGGTTTTGCCCAAGTGGATGAAAATAAGCAATATTTTAGAGGTCCATTTCTTCCATCCCCATCTCATAAAATTTTTAGAGTAAATCACTATGTGACCCGGGATTTAGATTTTTATAGGAATCAAAAATTACTAAGAGTCCATATGAGAGGGGGGAATAATGATCTCGATGATATGTATTTAGATGAAAAAATCAAAGAGTATAATGTATATTGCAAAAAACTACCCACTGAGAATGTGGACTATTCTATATCAAAATTTTCACAGCCTATTAAAGAGTTGCTAGGATATATCCATAATTAATATAGTCTGTTTTTTCTTACGGCCTGTGACCCTCTAATGGTTTATAATCCAATTAACCAGATCAGTTCCGATAAAATCTCATCATATTCCTCAGGGCTGGATACTCTTTTCATATAATCCAATTTGCGTATAATGCTGTCGCCTTCAATGGGATGGCTGATCTGTATGTATTTTAAGTAAGTAGTAATAATATATCTCTGTATAATTTGGGTATTTATCATGATTCTGTCCTTGCATCAATTGTTTTGATTAAAATAAATTTAGGCGAAGTTTATTCTTGCCCTAATGGTAAGAATATATTTTTGTTGCATCAAAAAGGAATTGCTAAAATTCATCTAATCATAATGACTAGTAACAAAATACATAAGTTTTGATATTAATTTGACAAGCACCAATAAATTGGGATAAAAATAAAATATATATTCTTTTTATTTCAATTTAATATTCAAAACCACAATGATCTTTGCTGAGGAGTTTGAGCTTGTATGTCTGCTTGAAATAAATGAGATTAAGCTTACCCCAAGAGAAGTTGATATAATCTCATGTATCATCTGTGGTAAAACACCTCAAATAATAGCTAGTTTTTTATCTAGCCCTACAAGACAGATTGCAACTAGAACTGTGAATTCTCATATTTCTAATATTAAAAGAAAAATAGAGGGTTGCGCACGCGTTAGTATAATAGAGTGGATTGAAAATTCCGATAAGCTTTCTTTTGTGAGAATGCATTACCTAAACTTACTATTTAAAAAAGAGTTTTATAAATATTTTGAAGAGTTAAAAAAAATTGTAGATTTCAAGTATGAAAATATTTTGATTAATATATATAGTATCAAATTGTCAAACAGTATCTCAAAACATTTAGTAGTAATAGATGAATATGAGAAGCTGGCAAGAGTTACAGCTCAGAAAATTACTGAAGATTTAGAGTTTTTTGAAATAAAAAAACCAATCATAAAATTGCAAAAAATTGATTACATATCCGAGATTATGGATTATGGAGACAGTAAGATTTACCACATAAATATTATAGTTTGCCCTAAGATTCGAGACTATAAAGGAGATGCGGTATATACAAAGATTTGCAGAGGAGGTTCAGTATTGCAAAATTACCTCTTTTTAGCGCTAGAAATTGAGCAATTATGCCTTGCATGCGAGGGGCGCAATAAGAAATTAATTAAGAGCGAATTAATAAAATATAGAAACTATCCTCTATTCTTCTTGAGTTTAGTGGAAAATTTGAATAAAAAAAACAACCAAGATCTAGAGAATTTGCGCAAGAAATTAGCTGATGAATCGACGAGAATATATGGAAATCGGACTCAGAAAGAAAAATTTGAGATAAAGTCAAAAATTTTCTCAAAAACCCTTGGTCAGACAAAAAAAAACTGTAGGATATGTTATCGTAATGTTACTTTAGTCTCAATTATATGTTTCATAACAATTATTGCTATTAGTTCGAATATGTATGCAAGTGCGATATATGATAGTAAAATTACAAAATACGATGCATTATTCTCAGTTTATGAAGAATTTACAACGTGGAATTTATCAAAGGAATCAGCAGAGAGAAATGGAAATGTAGTTAAAAAATTAGAATCAGTAATAACAAGGATAGAATTAAAGAAAGTTTATAAGTTTTTTTGGAACACAAAAATACATTCCAATGAATTAATAAACTCAGTCTATAATCTAAATTGTATATCTTCCTATATTTTGTCATGCGAAAATAATCCAACAAAGGCGCAGAAGGTCTTAAAATTTACAAGATTTTTGATTGAGGAGTATTTAAATGACCACAATAAAATCACAGTTAATCTAAAAAAACTCGATGATAGTGAGATTTACAATGAGCTTGATGTTGTTCGGAATTTGCCAGAATTATGCTCAATATTTGCCTATTTTATGGGAAGGTGCAATCTTGCTTTAAAAAACCTTGAAAAGGCGGAGAAATTTTTCCTCCTATCTAAAAATTTAGGAGCTAAATCTCTAATTTTTGAGAGCTTTATTTCAGGAACGAGTCTTGGAAGGGTAAAATCGCTTAAAGCTGAATTGTTGATTGAAAAAAATATGATCACAGAAGCCAAGGCCTTAATTGAGGAGGCTATTAAAATTTATGTTCACCATATGAACATCTCAACTCCTCACACATTGCTATTTGGTCCGCATGCAAAGATTCATCGATATATTATTCCGAAGGATGATGTAATAACTCAGATTGAATGTTCAAAAAATATTTTATCCTTATATACAAGGATGATTGATATCTCAGAATCAAATGAGGAGAAAAAATCTTACATTTCTTCGGCCCAGGGATATTACATAAATGCTGAAAGAGGAAAGGGGAGGATTCTTAACATATTTGCTGAAGATAATAATATCATACCCAGGATTAAGGCAAACTCCTGCAATGAAATAGGATTTTTCTTGCTCCGTATTGTTGATGTTGGTGCTGAATTTAGTCGCATGAAGGAGGAGATACAAAAATCATTTCAAAAAAGTGCGGATAAGGACCTAGATTTGATTTACGAGATATTTAAATACGCAAAATCCCTGAGCAGAAGTGCCGAATTTACTAAAGTTGATGCAATTAGAGGCTTAATTGCAACTTCTCAAAAAAAACTCCAATCGGATTTATATACTCCAAAAGAAAAAGAGGAGATAGATATCGAACTTAAGGAGCTCCAAGAAGAGATGCGCCAATTTACAACACCCACAATTCCATACAAGCCAATATTCTAGGTTCTGTGTCTATTTCCATCTAATAGGTAATTTATAGTCTTTTAGGTTGAATTAGATACGTTGTTGACTCGTCGCTCACATAATACTCATAGACTTCTCTCCTCGCGCCCAGTATCTAATCCAACCTAAAAGACTATAAACCGAACCAGAGCATGGGTGGCTCTGGTTTGGTTGTTATGCCCAATTCCTATCATATTTTTGAGCATATTCATTACGTGTGTAACGCGCATACCGGCTGAGGGAGTGTGGGCGGTTTTTGGGCTACTTTACTTTTCGTTATCATTGTGCTACTTGATTTATCATATTACTATTACAGTAATGGACATTATAAAAATTAAGGAGTTAGTAAGGGAAAAATGAATGGAGCGGGTGAAGGGATTCGAACCCTCGACTTCGACCTTGGCAAGGTAGCGCTCTACCCCTGAGCTACACCCGCTTAAATTGCCTTGAAAATACAAAATAGGAATAAAAGAGGAAAAAAGCAAGAGAAATTTTATCTTTAAATTTGCAAGAATTCTATTATCAAAATAATAGATTATTTTTTTACAAATCTTTCAGCCGCTTCTTTTGATGTATTTTCATCATAGCCCATTTTTTTTAGAAGTTCTTCGGCTAAATTCTCAGTTTCTTCTGGGTTATTCTCGTTAATTTTTCTGAGCTTTCTAAGTATTTCCTGAGGTGTAAGTGTTTTTTCATTCATATTTCTACATATTTCTTTATTTCTTCAAATAGCCTTGCTTTATTATAAGGCTTAATCAAATAGCTAGATGCGCCGTTATCAATCGCTTCTCTAATTTCTTTTGCATCGCTTGCGCCGCTTTGCATGATGATTGGTGTCAAAATATTGAGACCGGTTTTTCTAATTTTTTTTACAAGGTCTGCGCCGTAATAATCAGGCAGCATTTGATCAAGAAGGATTAAATCAAATTTCCTCTTGCTTGCTATATGAAATGCTTCCTCACCGTTATTTACCACCTCTACTTCCATCCCGTATGATTCTAATATCATCTTCCCTGATAAAATTGATAATTTTTCATCATCTACAAACAAAACTGAATATTTTGGGAAAGCCGAGTTCTCTCCGTTATCTAACTGAAAATGGTCAGGATCATCATGAAAGGAGGTGGGAATATTATGATTTGCGGAATCTTGGGTAATTTGATCTTTTGTAAATTCTAATGGAAGGGTGAAGAAAAATGTGGCACCGTCATCTGATTTGTTATTTTCGGCCCAAATTCTTCCTTGATGTCGCTCTATAATCTGCTTGCACACAGAGAGCCCAAGTCCAGTTCCATCAAATTTTCTCGCTGTTATCGAGCTTTGGTTATATGGCAAGAAAATTGCCTCAACTTCTTTGTTTGGAATCCCTAAGCCAAAATCTTTAAACTGAATCTGTATGAATTTTGCATTTTTGAGTGGAGCTTCGAGTCCATCTTCGCTCACAAAATAAGCCGATATTTCAAGATCTTTTTCTTTCGAGTATTTAAGTGCATTAGTTAGAATATTTCTTACTACTTTCTGAATAAGCTCTTTGTCAAAATTTAAAATGTAATTTTCCCTATTACCTTCGAATTTAAAATTAATCCCGGATCCGCTATTATGGTATAAAAGTTTTAGCTGTAATATTGCCTCATCTACCGCATCTAAAAGATTATTCTGCCGTAGATCTTGTAAAAATTTTCCTGCCTCAAACTTTGAGTAATCTAACAAATTAGATGCAAGTAGGAGGAGGCTTGAGCTACTCTCTTCGAGAGCTGCTAAATGATGGTGAATTTCTATATCGCTAAGATCCCTCCACTTGTCTTTAAGAGTCGAGAGAAGAAAGGCAATTCCTTGAAGTGGGGATCTAATTTCATGAGCAATATTATTCACAAAACCTCTCTGACCATCCAGAAAAACAGACGTACCTATTGCCTGTTTTGCGATGGTCTTTTTGGACAAGCTAGGTCGTGTTCCCACCTTAGCAGCCTTTGCTTCTTTTTGTTCCTTCATTTATGCGATTTTTTTACATAATTACAAATTTAGCTCAACATATCAAACTTACTCTTTCTTACAATGTTTCGAAGCACATTGCAATACCCATTCCCCCGCCGATACATAAAGCAGCTATTGCTCTTTTTGCCTTGAGCCTGATTAGGTTGTGAATTAAGGTGGTCGCTATCCTTGCTCCGCTTGCTCCTATTGGGTGCCCTATTGCTATGGCCCCTCCTGTTAGGTTAACAACATTACCGTCTAATTCAAGTAATTTATTTACAGCAATAGCCTGAGATGCAAAAGCTTCATTAAGCTCAAAAAAATCAATATCCTTTTTTGTGTAATTAAGTTTTGTAAGTAGCTTTTTTACAGCCTCTGATGGTCCTATTCCCATTATGGCAGGATCTACACCACTACTTGCATATCCGATAATTTTTGCGATAGGTTTTAGTTTGTATTTTTCTATAGCATCTTTTGAAGCTAACAAAAACATTGCAGCTCCATCGTTAATTCCAGAAGCATTACCGGCTGTTACTGTTCCTGATGGGTCAAAAGCAGGCCTTAGCTTTGCTAAAGTCTCTAGTGAAGTATCGCTCCTTACAAATTCATCCACCTCAAATTTCACAATGTCTTTTTTGACCTTCACATCAACAGGGACGATCTGACTCTGAAAGTGGCCCTCTTTTATAGCCTTTGAGGCCTTTGTCTGAGAATTCAGGGCAAATTCATCTTGCTGCTCTCTTGTAATACCATATTTCTTTGCAACATTTTCAGCTGTTGTGCCCATGTGATAATTGTTAAATACGTCCCAAAGGCCATCTTTTATCATAAAGTCAACAAGGGATACATCCCCCATTTTTTGAGGCTGACGAACCAATGCCCCATGAGGTGCGGTAGACATGGATTCCTGCCCTCCCGCTATTATTAAATCAGCTTCCCCAAGAGCAATAGAATTAAATCCAAGGCCGATTGATTTAAGGCCAGATCCACATACTTTATTGATGGTAAAGGCAGGGGTGGAAATATCTATACCCCCCTTAACAGATGCATGTCTTGCTGGATTTTGCCCCTGGCCCCCAGTTAAAACTTGACCAATTATAACCTCATCTATTGCATTAGAAGGTAAATTATGGGTCTTTACCAAATGCTCAATGACAATTGCGCCCAATTCATGGGCTTTAAACCCCGCAAGCGAACCAAGAAAACTACCAACTGCAGTTCTTTTAGCGTCTACAACAAAAACTTCTCTCATACTCTACTCCTTTGGATAAATCATGTCTTCTGGTTTTACTATTTGATCAAATTGCTCAGATGTCAGGATATTTAACTCAATTGCGGCTTGTTTGAGAGATTTATTTTCCTTATGCGCCTTTTTTGCAATTGTAGCTGCTTTATCATAGCCTATATGAGGGTTTAAGCTTGTGACTAACATTAAGGATTCATCCTTATTTTTGGTAATTCTATCTAAGTTTACCCCCATACCTTTTACGCAATTATCAGTAAAGCTGTTACAACTATCTGCAATTAACTCAAGGGATTGTAGCAAACTATATATGATTACAGGCTTAAAAACATTAAGCTCAAAATGACCATTAGAGCCTGCTATGGTGATAGTAGTATGATTCCCTATTACCCTTGAGCAAACCATGGTCATCGCCTCACATTGAGTGGGGTTTACTTTTCCTGGCATAATAGACGATCCTGGTTCATTTTCAGGCAATATGAGTTCTCCTATCCCGCATCTTGGCCCGGAGCCAAGAAGGCGCACATCATTTGCGATTTTCATCAGACTTGCAGCAAGTACATTAAGCGCGCCGGAAAATTCTACCATTGCATCATTCGCAGCTAGTGCTTCAAACTTATTAGGAGCAGTTTTGAAGGGAAAGCCAGTTTCCTTTGAAACTGCTTCTGCAAATAATGCGCCAAAATTTTTTCTAGTATTAATCCCCGTGCCAACAGCAGTTCCACCTTGAGCAAGAAGAGCAACTCTCTCAAGAGCAGACTCAACTCTCAAAATTCCATATTCAATCTGAGTGACATAGGCTGAAAATTCCTGCCCTAATGTTAGAGGGGTAGCGTCTTGCAAATGAGTACGACCTATTTTGATAATATCCTTCCACTCCTCGCTTTTTGACTTAAGGTGGGATGCTAAATTTTGCAAAGCCGGAATGAGTTTAGATTTGGCCGCAACATAAGTTGCTATATGCATTGCAGTTGGAAATGAATCATTTGATGACTGACCCATATTCACATGATCATTCGGGTGTACAGGTTTTTTTGAGCCTTTTTTACCTCCCATAGCCTCACATGCTATACTAGAGATTACCTCATTAACATTCATGTTAGTTTGAGTGCCAGAGCCTGTTTGCCATACTGATAGAGGAAAATTATCCTTAAAATCACCTGAAATAATTCTATCTGCAGCAAGTATTATATTTTCTGCAATTTTTTCGTCCAAAATCCCGAGGGATTGATTAACTTTTGCAGCGCATTTTTTGAGTATAGCAAAAGCCCTGATCAATTCTGCGGGCATTTTTTCTATCCCTATCTTAAAATTCTGCAAAGACCTTTGAGTCTGAGCTCCAAAGTAATATTTATCCTCTACTTCAATTTCACCAAATGAGTCTGTTTCTATGCGCTTTGTCATATTGCTCCAATAAATTATGTTAAAAATGGGAAGTGGTATGAGTCACTGTTCAAGATTTATATAATAATCTCATACTCAACAGAATCTTTGCTTCCTATATTTGTAGTTAATTGGACATTGATCGATTTTGCAAACATATTTGCAAAAAAAGATATGCAATTTTTTGTATTAATTGAAAAATTGACAAGGTCACCATTTAAAATGCGCGATTTTTCTTGGTCAATTTTAGGAGAGGGGCCAATGGCAGTAACTGATATATGAGTTTGATTGTTTTTGCGAATTATCCGAAGCCTAATCTCGCCTCCATGAATAAGATTCAAATGAGCATGGTGAATTATGGATAAAATCAGACTTCCAACTTCAGATGAAATAAATACATTGGGTAATCTGAAATATTTTTCATGAAAATCAAGGGTTGATTTTGTCTCAAGGAGATATTCTGTTGCAATTTTTTTAAGCTCTTCGAGATTCGCTTCCCCTTCATATTTAGAAACACCGTAAGCATTTCGCAAAAAAACCAACCTATGTACCACCTGCGAAGAGCTAGAGGTTAATAATTCAAGGGCTTTAGACCTCATCTGCTCATCTTTGGAATGAATAAACTCCACCCCGCTATTAACGGCTCCAATAACACCTGCAATGTCATGACAAATTTTTGTAGTCACGAATTTCGCTATCTCAATTTCTGAAGGGGCGGATTTTGGAGAAAGCTTTCGTTCTAGGATGTTATCTACCTGGCTAGATGTAGCATTAATTTGTGGAGTTTGCATAAAATCCCAGCATTTTTACATTTTAAAATCATTATAAAGCAAAAAATGCGCAAAAAGCAAATTAGAATTTCCAAAACCATTTTTTCATCGGAAAATAATATTTAGAAAACTGAAAACCATTGCCTATTCTTTGACATCCTTGACTTTGATTTGGGATAGTGAGTAAATCATCAAGCACACAGTCCAGATTTGTGAGATTTTTGCAAGCACAACAAAAACGTTAGATATTATGGAAAGCGGCAGAAGAAAAGCATATGCTCCGCAAGAATACATCACAAGCCTTGTGGCAGATTTAACGGTAGGCTTTGGTTCCAAGAAAGTATTTATAGTAAAATATGCAATAAATATGATCAGAGTCTTTTCCAGAAGAAGGGTGAATAAATTTACAAAAACATGAACCGGGAAAAATATATAAACTAATATTTTTTTGAATGATTCGGAATATTCCCTACCAATTTTGGATATCAAATCTGAGTCTATCAGAAGGCTTGTATTTGTTTTGCCAAAAATTTCAGAATATTCAATAGGCACATGGCGTGCTCCCATTACTGAGTCGCTTATTCCCACTAGTAATTTAGTTTTGCCGAATATGATTGGTATATTTCTGCGCACCGAGCCGATCAATTGATCTTGTGGATCTATTGCCACTAATATTTGCTTTTTTGAGCCTTGGATCATCACGGGCTCCTCTTCTTCTGAGACAATATTTGTGCCATTATAGTAAAATATTTGCCAGTTTGATAATATGTTATCGATAATTGAAGTTTCTTGATTAGTAACTATTTTTGTCTCAAAGTAATCCTGAATTGATTGGGTTTTGTAGAGTAAAAATATAGTAACAATAATGCTACTTATATATCCAAGTGAAAATACAAACCTGATGCCGTAACCCGGGTAACTCAAATATAGGTTTCTATAAAATTCCTCGCTAATTAGTGAATCTTTTAATGGTTTCAGCAACCCCTTCATGTTCTCGAAGATTTCACGTAAATATTGCGGCATAAATTTATTTTCAGTATGAATTGTTGATGATATAATGTCGGCCAATATGATTATATATGAAAATGCAAAAAACTCAAACAGCTTCAGTAAATTTATTATCAAACGCAATAAAGATATTATCAGCAGATAGTGTCGAAAAGGCAGCATCTGGTCACCCGGGTATGCCACTTGGCTTTTCGGACGTATTTACACTCCTTGTCACAAAATACTTAAAATATAACCCAAATGACCCAAGGTGGCATGGAAGAGACAGGCTTGTTTTGTCAGCGGGTCATGGCTCTATGCTTCTTTATTCATTTTTTTACCTCTCTGGTTATCATGAATATGATCTTGAGCAAATAAAAAATTTTAGAAAAATAGGCTCTCTAACACCTGGGCACCCTGAATATTCACAAGGCGGGGCGGTTGAGGTTACAACAGGCCCCCTAGGCCAAGGCTTTGCAAATGCTGTAGGGATAATGATTGCTCAGAAAAAATACGAGCAAAAGCTTGGGGACCTTATGAAATATAAGACATATTGCATTTGCGGAGATGGGTGTCTTATGGAGGGAATAAGTTATGAGGCAGCAAGTATTGCTGGCCACCTCAACCTATCTGGTCTTGTGGTTTTATTCGATGATAATAACATAACAATTGATGGCACTTGCGGACTATCAACCTCTGATGATCATATTCAAAAATTTAAGGCTCTTGGATGGGAAGCCTTCAGTGTTGATGGTCATGATTTCGAGGAAATTGATAGGGCGCTAAATTTAGCTCAAAATTCCGCATTCCCAGTATTTATATCATTTAAGACAAAAATAGGATTTGGCGCGGGCTCAAAGGAGGGGTCTTCTGAGTCTCATGGTGCAGCGCTTGGACCTAAGGCGATAGAGATTTTGCGAAAAAATCTAGAATGGCCTTATGAAGAGCAATTTTTTATCCCAGAAGATATATTATCTAGCTGGAGAGATGCATGGAAATTTAACGAAGAAGATTACAATACCTGGCAACAAAAATATGAAAAACTTAGCCTTGAGCAAAAATCATATCTAAACCCACCAATTAAAGAGAAGCTCAACGAGGATATACTAACTTATGCAATTCATTCAGATTTTGATGAGGCAACAAGGACATCCTCAAGCAAAATCATAGAAATATTACAAAGATCATCAGGTAAGGTAATTGCTGGGTCTGCGGACCTCGGCTCATCTACCGGAGTATGGAATAAATATTCACTACCAATAACAAGGGAAGATTTTTCAGGAAATTACATTCACTTTGGCGTAAGGGAGAATGCTATGGGTGCGATTATGAACGGCCTTGCAACACAAGGTTTTTTACCAATCTGCTCAAGTTTCCTAGTTTTTTCTGACTATATGAGACCAAGCATTCGCTTATCTTCTCTTATGAAGATACCAGTTATATATATCATGACCCATGACTCTATCGGCCTTGGAGAAGATGGGCCAACCCACCAGCCAGTTGAGCATCTAGCATCTTTCAGGGCTATGCCGGAGATGAGAGTTTACAGGCCGGCAGATATGATAGAAGTTCAGGCTTGTTTTGCATCTCTTTTATCTAGAAACGGACCTGCCATGCTTGCGCTAACAAGGCAAGTGGTTCCAGCTTTAAAAGCTGAGTCAAGATATGATTACGCGCTAAAGGGTGCATATAATTTTGAAAAAGAGGATGAATTTGTTGATGTCACTATCTGGGGAACTGGCTCCGAGGTGGCAATAGCGCTTGAGACAAAAGATTTACTAATGAGCGCAGGAATTTCGGCAAGAGTAATATCTTGCCCTTCAATTGAGTTATTTTTAGAGCAGGAAGATGAATATAAAGCCCGTCTTATAGATAGGGCAAAAAAATATTCCAAAATTTCCTGTGCAATTGAGGCGGGCTCTCCGCTTGGGTGGGATAGAATTATTGATGAAGGGATGTTTTTTGGCATGACATCATTCGGTGCATCGGGTCCCGCTAAAGAATTATATCGATATTACAATATATCCTCATCTTATATAGCTGGTTCTATTATAGAGAAGATAAAAAGAGTCAGAAGTGTAACAAAATAGGCGTTATCCGCCAGAAAATCATCCAAGATTGAGGAGTTTGTTTTTACATCAATAATCTTGATGGGTATAATAGATATTATGAATTATATAGAGTTTAATTTGTGAAACTTTTATTTGCTTTATTTTTAATATTATTTGCATCCTCTTCAATGGCATCAGAGCCTTTGCCGTGGCAAATATATTTCCAGCCTCCTGCAACTGAATTAATGGAGGAAATTGAAAAATTATACGGCTTTATGCAGGATATTATAATTTGGATTGTAATCTTTGTAGCCACTCTGCTTGCTTATACATGTTACCGGTTTCATCACAAAAGAAACCCGGTTCCAGCAAAATTTACCCATAATGTTGCGATTGAGATATTCTGGACTATTGTTCCTGTCATTATTTTGTGCATTCTTGCTATTCCATCCTTTAAGCTACTTAAAAAAGAGCACGAAATTCCGAATGCCGAATTAACAATCAAAGTCATAGGTCATCAATGGTATTGGTCATACGTATATCCTGATAATGGTAATTTTACTTTTGATAGTTATATGATAGAAACTTCCAAGCTTCTTCCGGGTCAAAAAAGATTACTTGAAGTGGATAATAGGGTTGTAATACCACAAAATACCACTATTCGCTTTTTAATTAGTGCGGCAGATGTTATTCATAGCTTTACAGTCCCAAGTTTTGGATTTAAAGTTGATGCTGTACCAGGAAGGATAAATGAAACATATGTCAGAGTGCCAAAAGCCGGTATATATTATGGCCAGTGCTCTGAAATTTGCGGAGTTAATCACGGCTTTATGCCTATTGCAGTTGAAGTTGTATCTAAAGAAGATTTTGATAAATGGATCTTGGATGCGAAAACCAAATTTGCGGCGCGCCAATTTAATTACGCCATCAATAACTCTGGTAAATAATTGTATAAATCAGTAGTAACATTAGAAAAGAGGAAAATAATGTCTGAAAATCACCATGGTAACCATCCTAAGGGGATTTCTCGTTGGCTATTCTCAACAAACCACAAGGATATAGGCACAATGTATATCATACTTTCTATTATAGGGGGTATAATTGGGGGGCTTTTTTCCGTTGGAATTAGGGCTCAGCTTAGTGCAAGCGGAGGAAATTTTTTAGAAAATCACTACCAGTTTTATAATGTAATGGTTACAGCCCATGCTGTTATAATGGTATTTTTCATGATAATGCCGGCTATGTTTGGCGGGTTTGGGAATTGGTTTGTACCTTTAATGATAGGCGCTCCTGATATGGCATTTCCGAGAATGAATAATGTTAGTTTCTGGCTGATGGTCCCGGCATTATTGCTACTTTTACTATCCGCAGTAATGGACGAAGGCGCTGGAACTGGGTGGACTTTATATCCCCCCCTCAGCTTGATAGGATCTCACCCTGGAATATCCGTTGATCTTGCAATTTTTATCCTTCATCTAACAGGCCTCTCATCTATTATTGGCTCCATTAATATAATTGCTACGATTCTTAATATGAGGGCCCCGGGAATGAGCTTGCTAAAAATGCCGCTCTTTGTTTGGTCCATACTTCTTACTGCTTTTCTTTTAATCCTAGCTCTTCCTGTGCTTGCCGGCGCAATTACTATGCTTTTATGCGATAGAAATCTTGGTACTACATTTTTCATTCCATCTGGTGGTGGTGATCCGGTTTTATTTCAGCATCTTTTTTGGTTTTTTGGTCACCCTGAGGTTTATATCGTTATACTCCCTGCATTTGGGGTGATTAGCCAGATTGTTGCTACATTTTCAAAAAAACCAGTATTTGGATATTTGGGAATGGTTGCTGCAATGTCATGTATTGGGCTTCTTGGCTTTGTTGTTTGGGCTCACCATATGTTTACCGTTGGGCTTGTATATAATTCTCTCGTATATTTCAGCGTTGCGACAATGGTGATCGGAGTTCCTACAGGAATCAAAATTTTTAGCTGGATAGCTACTATGTGGGGCGGATCTATAGAATTTAAAACTCCTATGCTTTTTTCCGTTGGATTTATAATGCTTTTTGCTGTAGGCGGAGTAACTGGAGTTGTTCTTGCAAATGCTTCTATAGACAGGGTTCTTCATGACACATACTATGTAGTTGCGCATTTTCACTATACTATGTCACTTGGGGCATTATTTGGTGCTTATGCAGCTTTTTACTATTGGTTTGGCAAAATGAGTGGGTATATGTATAACGAGACTCTTGGAAAAATCCATTTTTTCATCACGTTTATAGGGGTGAATATTACATTCTTTCCTCAGCACTTTCTTGGTCTTGCTGGAATGCCAAGGAGAATCCCAGAATATCCAGATGCCTTTCATGGCTGGAATCTAGTCTCATCCATAGGAGCTTATATCTCTAATGCTGCTATATTATTATTCTTATGGATAATATTTAAAGCATTCAGGGATAAAATTCCATGCCCTAATAACCCATGGGGCGAGGGTGCTACTACGCTTGAGTGGACTATATCATCCCCTCCTGAGTTTCATAGCTTTTCCACAAGGCCAGTTATTGCCGAAACTGAACATTAATTTGGAAATTTTATGACAAACGCAACTCCTGGAATAAGCCCTTTTATTCATAACATAAAGCAAGACTCAACAATTCAAGATTATATCTCTTTATTAAAGCCAAGAGTTATGTCTTTGGTGGTTTTTACTGCTATTTCTGGCATTATACTTGCCCCTGGTAAGATTCACTTATTTACGGCTTTTACCTCTATCTTATTTACCTCTCTTGGCGCAGGTTCTGCAGCGTGTCTTAATATGTGGTACGATAGAGATATAGATACACTAATGGAGAGGACAAAAAAAAGAGCCATAGTAAGAGGAGCAGTAGATGAGTCTGATGCTCTTGCTATGGGAATTTTTCTGGCGGTGATTTCGGTAATCGGGATGATGGTATGCGTAAATTTACTGAGCGGCCTTTTGCTTCTTGCTTCGATTTCATTTTATATTTTCATTTATACAATGTGGTTAAAGAGGAGCACAACCCAAAATATAGTAATTGGAGGTGCTGCCGGCGCTTTTCCTCCTCTTATAGGATGGGCATCTTGCACTAATTCATTGAACCTTGACTCTATGATTTTGTTCCTAATTATCTTTCTTTGGACTCCTGCTCATTTTTGGGCGCTAGCTTTATATAAATCAGAGGATTATAGGGCGGCAAACATACCTATGCTTCCTGTAGTAAAGGGGAGGGAGGTGACCAAAAACCAGATATTGCTCTATACGGTACTAATGACTATATCATGTGCATTACCTTATCTTACAGGCTTATGCGGGATATTTTACTTATTCACATCATCCTTTATGAGCGGATATTTTATTCTCGCAGCAACAGATCTCAAATATGAAAAAGGCATTAACTCTGCGCCCAAATTATTTGCATTTTCGATCATATACTTATTTGTGATATTCGGTCTAATGATGATTGGTAAAAATTATTAAAGCAGTACAAAATCCCATTTTTAAATGACGTATAGGATTTTACGGATCTGGCGTTGTTCATCTAGTTTAGTACACTCTGCCGCATCTTCCTTCTTAAATTAATTGCCCGAATTTAATTCTTGCAAAAAGTCTTACATCCTTGAATTCATCTCACTTCAATATAGGTGGATATGCTGCAAAATGTAAAGTCATCTCCGCCCCATTTTGCCCTATAACATGAATATGGTTTTCAAATTCTTGAGGAAGATGCAGTATGTCTAAAATTTCTTGCCCTATTCCGTTACGAAGGTGCACTGTTACTTCCTTACTTTCTCTAAGACCCTCTATGCTGGAATCGTTTACCAGCTCATCAATATAAACACTATCTTCCTGCTGAACCATAGATTTTAATATTGATGTATCTACATTAGCTCCATTATTTATTAGTAGTTCTACAATATCAAAGTAGCCTTTTTTACACGCCCAATATAAAGGAGTACCGCCTAAATAACTTTCCTGATTAACATTAGCTCCATTATTTATGAGTAGTTTTACGAGATCAGTGTCGCCATTTTGACACGCCCAATATAAAGGAGTATCGCCTACTAAATCATTTGCCTGATTAACATTAGCTCCATTATTTATGAGTAGTTCTACGAGATCAGTCTGGTTATTATCACACACTACGCACAAAGGAGAATTGCCATTGTGACCTGCATGATTAACATCAGCCCCATTTTTTATGAGTAATTGAGCGACCTCAAGTTTGCCATTGTAGCATGCTGCGTGCAAAGGAGTCAAGCCATGAATACTTTCCAGATTAACATCAGCCCCATACTTAATTAGTTGTGTGAATTCATTTGTAAAATTCTCTATTGATAGTTTATTGCCACGAAAATAGATTGATATTAACTGACCCATCCTTTCTGACGCTTGAGAAGGCGATATATTATTATTTATATTCTTTGTTGATCCAATCGAAGAGAAGAAATTTCCCATAACTATTTACTCCTTAAGAAACCTTTTTCGTAGAAGTATTAGCAATTCTAGCTGGCTCAAGGGCTTTATCAGCTTCTACACTAATTTCTTCTATTTTATATGGTTTGCGAATTAGGCCTTTTATTCCTAATGAAAATGCCTTGCTAATTTCATTCATATCTGAGCTGCCAGTTTGTAATATTACTGGTATATTCTTTATTGACTCTATCTGATTCTTTCTCTTTAAGAATTCTATCCCATCAAGCCCTGGCATCATTAAATCGAGTAATACTAAGTCAATTTCAGAACTTCTTTCTTCTAATGTTTTAAGACCCTCATGAGGATTAATTACTTTAATCAATTCCACATCTTTTTTCTGTAGTAACATGAGCTCCATGCTTACTAGGCAAACTTCTTCATCATCAATGAGCATTATTGTAGGCTTTCTGGTGGGAGTAGGTAGAGATGGTTTCTCTTCTCTGGATCTACCAGATTCTTGTTTTGAAGACCCCATCTCAGGAAGAGAGATGAAAAATGTAGCACCAGTTTCACCTTCGTTATTTTTTGCCCATATTTTTCCATTATGAAGCTCTATTATCTCCTTCGCAATGGCAAGGCCAAGGCCAGTTCCGCCGGCATTTGTCTTTGTTACTGTGCTTTGGCTGAAAGGTTCAAAAATTTCCTCTAATTCTGTTTGAGGGATTCCTGGTCCTTGATCTTTAATAGAGAGCAAAATTTCACCGTTATTACCAGCCTTGCCTTTGAACTTGACCTCTACCTCAATTTTGCTTGGAGAATCTGCTGAGCTAAATTTTACCGCATTCGAGAAAATATTTCTCAGTACCTGATTGATTGATTCTTTATCAAGTGGCAAGTTAAGAAGACTTTTAGAGCAATGGTTTTTATATATGATTTCTATTTCTTTATCTGCTATGTATAGAGATTTGACTTCTTCTATCATAGATTTGATCATTTCATCGAGGTTTATTATCTCTATAAGTAGATCATGTTTTGCGTTGCTAAATTTTGCAAGATCTAGAATATTGCTCACAAGAGAGAGTAGTCTCTTAGAGTTGCTCGCTATATGAGTTACATATTCATATTTCTTTTGCTGACTGAGTTCATCCCAGTGAGAAACAAGGCCTTGAGCTATTGCATCTATTCCGTGTATAGGAATTCGCACTTCATGGCTCATATTATTCAAAATTTCAGTTTTCACAGAGAGCGCATTCTGAATTTTTTGCTTACTTTTGAGCAATTTATCTTCCAGTTGCTTTATTTTATGTATATCAATCGAGACCCCAATAACCCCAAGAACCTCCCCAGCATCAGAGATAAATGGGCTTTTATGACTGAGGAACCATCTTTTTTTCATCTTATCATCGTTTGAAACAAAAGTCTGCTCCTCGATAATTTGTTCGGATTTGGTTTCAATGATCTCTTTGTCAACTTCTCTAATTTTCTTTGCAATATCCGCTTTTAAAAAGTCAGAATCTTCCTTGCCAATAATTGAATTTACATTTTTAAAGCCATAGTTTTGAGCCTGTCTTTTGTTGCATCCTAGGAACTTTCCGTCCTTTCCTTTCCAGTAAACGTGGCCAGGTATTATATCTAATATTTTTTGAACAGCGACGTCAGAGACAAGAAGCCCTTGAATATTAGTTTCTTTTTTAAAGTTTAGCTTTGCAAGAAGAAGTAATTTATCGTAATGCTCCTTCATTAAGACGCTAAATCCATATTCTATCGCATCATTTCTGCCTGATGGGTAAACATCAACCTCGTACCCTTCTTCGTACCATATGCACATAGCAGCGCACTCTTCTAGCAAATATTCAGTACTTATTTTGATGCATCTTGACTCATTTATTGGTATATTTCTCTTCTTCAACCTTGCGTTAAATTCAAGCGCAAGCCCATGCACTATGTCCACAAATTTTTGGTCAGTCTGGAATAAATGATCAATTTTTTTCCTGTATTCTTTATATTTCTTATGGAAAAACCACTCATCCCAGCGTTTTATTTCATATGGTATGTTTAAGAAATGCTCCAAATAGTCGCTATTTCTCTCTATCCAGGCCGTACCTTCTTTTTTTGATACCTCATAAAGATCTTCTGCATCTAATTTCGAAATCATAGCAAGACTGTGTCTTTGAAGAGTGTCGCAAACTCCGATAGTACATTTTTTGAATCTAGAGCCTATCATCTGTAGCGTGGCTTTGAATTTTTCGGATTCATGAACTTCCTGACCAACGCTGATAGTTAGCATGCAGCTTTCAAATTTTTTTTGTGGGTCCAGAGTACCCAAATTAGCAAGTGAAACTTTGTATAAATTTTGCATAAACGGTTATAAATTTTTAAAATGATCTAGGGTGGTAATACTAAATATAATATCAAACGTCAAAAAAGTTCAACATTTTTTTTACATGCCAATATAAGTAGTAGTACTTTCATAATAACTAATCGGAGCAATATATATGCACATGACTTCAAAGTAAAGTATTATTTATATCCTTTTATGTAATTTCACAATATAGAAGAAACTTCTTTTTTTATTAACTATAGTCAAGATAAGTAAACTATCTGGCTTATTATACATAATACCAATCAATAGTTATAATAATACTAGGCGCGAGGAGCAAGGTCCACTATAGTCTTTTAGGTTGGATTAGCTACGTTGCCCACTCCTTGCTCACCTAATACTCATAGACTTCTCTCCTCGAGCTTAGTATCTAATTGAGCCTACAAGACTATAAATGCTAGGTTAGAGACGAGCAACAACGTAAGATTATAGATGTTGATTGGTATAGTATTCTCATGAGAGGGTGATTACATATATAGAGAGAAGAAGGATGGTTATAATGACATGTAGGTTGGTGGGATTAAGCATCCCCGTAAACACATACCTTATTTCTACCTGTTTCTTTTGCTTCGTACAAAGCCTCATCAGCTTGTTTTATGAGTGTGACTGGGTCGATTTTTTGCCCTTCAACATAACATATTCCTATTGAAACTGTCTTGTTTATTGATTTCTGAGAACCTGGGATTAAGAATAAATGGCGGTCTATCAAATCCCTAATTCTCTCAGCTATTTCTACCGATACTTGCTTCGAAACATCATAAGCTATGGCTGCAAATTCTTCCCCGCCAAATCTTGACACTAAATCTGTAACCCTTAAAGCATTTTTTATAGTTTCTGCCGTTTCTTTTATTACTACGTCCCCAGCCTGATGTCCATAAGTGTCATTAACCGCTTTAAAATGATCAATATCAAGCATAAAAAGAGCAAAGCCTTTACCAGAAAATTCCGCTTTTTTGATTATGTGCTCTATGTGAACATCAAAATATCTTCTATTGTAAAGGCCAGAGAGGGGGTCTTTCACCGATAGGCTCACGGTTTTTTCAAGTCCATCCCTCAGGGAATCTTGGTATTTTTTTCTCCTTAGCTGAGTTTTAATTCGCGCTAGTAATTCATTTTCATCAATGGGATAAAGGAAATAATCGCTCACTCCAAGGTCCATGCCCTTGATAACAACACTCATATCATCCTCTTCTGTCATTAGTACAAAACTTGTATATCTGAGAAAATCCTTTACCCTTAGCGTCACTGCTATTCTTAAGGGGTCGGAAGAGGATAATTGGCAGCTAATTATGATGACATCTGGACTATAATCCTCATTGATTTCATCAAGTTCCTTTGCATCTGATATAACTCTTACGTGAGGCGTCAATTTCGTAAGAGACCTGATCAAATTTTTAGACTGAACAATGTCATCATCAATAACTAATATCTGACATTCCTCAAACTTATCTACTATTTCTATGGTATTTTCACCAAGCTGTATGCTAGTTTGATTTCTGATTTTGAGCTCATCGACCATTGATTTAATCCTAGATAGAGACCTAACCCTCGCTAAAAGTGCAACGTCATTAACAGGCTTTGTAAGAAATTCATCAGCCCCAGCTTCAAGGCCCTTTATTCTATCGTCTATATCAGAAAGGGCGGTTACCATAATTACTGGTATTTGTGCAGTTTCCGGGTTTGATTTGATTTTTTTGCAAGTTTCAAACCCATCCATACCCGGCATCATGCCATCTAGTAATATCACATCGACTCGCTGCTTTGATAAAATCTCTATGGCTTCCTGGCCGCTTGTTGCAGTCAGAACTGTGTAATATTCAACAAGTAGCTTTGCTTCTAGGACCCTAATATTGGCCTCAAGATCATCTACTACTAATATGGTTGCTGTCATTTTTATTCCTTGTGTAGAAAATATTTCACTGACGAAAAGAAATCCTCTATAGAAACTGGCTTTGATAAATATTTATCGCAACCAGACTGAAGTATTTTGGCTTCTTCATTTTTCATCGCATAAGCAGATATAGCAATAACTGGTATATCTTGCAAATCTTTATCCGATTTTATTTCTTTAATCAAATCAATTCCAGATATCCCATCTAGCTGAATATCCATTAGAACCAAATCTGGCATGGAGGATTTGCATAATTCCAAAGCATTTGACCCTGTTTTTGTTCCGATAATCTCACACTCGATCAAGCATAACAAATCTTGAAACAGCTTCATGTTAAGGTCATTATCCTCAACTACCAAAATTTTTGCCATATTTACCCGCGTCAGTATGCTTACTTAAATTTTACCAATCACTTTCCTTGTGCGCAATATTCTTTTTTCGAAAATGATAAATTTTATTTATCTTAAGAATGCGCACAGAGAAAACTTCACTAGACTTCATCAATCCCCCCTTTGAAAAAAGGATTACATCTTGCTATTCTCTTTATACTGAGGAAAATTCCTTTAATTACACCATATTTGTTAATTGCCCTATAGGAATACTCGGAGCATGTGGGTAAAAATCTACAACTTGGCCCTAAATAAGGGGATAAGATTATTTGATAGAGCTTTATACAGATCAAAAAAATAGATTTTAGTAAATAGGGCATATTAAATTATTTTTTGGTTTTTATCTCCTGGATCCCCGTTTTTTTCACAGGGGATAACAAGGATTTTCACGGGGATAGCAATATGCACAGAGGCAAAGAGAAATTATGATTTTTCCAGATTAATAATAATATCAGCTTTCTCAATTGCGCCTCTTCTATGAGCAACGCAAATAATTGTTTTTCCAGATAATGTTTTTTTGACAAAGTTGAGTAATCTTGTCTCGGTTGCTTCATCTAGCTGGCTTGTCGCTTCATCCATAATGAGTAGCTCTGGTTCTTTATATAACGCTCTCGCAATTGCTATTCTCTGTTTCTGCCCTCCTGAAATTTTGGTAGATAAGCTCCCAGTCTCAGAAAAAACGCCATTTTCCAAGCTTTCAACAAACTCTTTGAGATCAAGCCCCTCTAATATCTCCATAACTTTTTTATGGTCAGGATTTTTCTCAAAGAAAGTAATATTATCAATGATAGTTCCACTAAATAACATAGGGTCCTGCGGTACATAAGCTAAATTATCGCCCCACATTTCTGGGCTAAATTTTTTATATGTACGAGAGCCTACGAGAAATTCCCCTCCTTCAGGAGAATAAATCCCCACTATTAAATTTAACAATGTTGTTTTTCCAAGTCCAGAGCGCCCGGTAATGACAGAAAATTTACCCACCTCAAATTTTATATTAATATTACTGATTATATCATTTTTTTTGCCCTCGCTAATAGTTCCAGAGGAAAAAAAATAAGAAATATTACGCAGCTCGAGAAAGGATTCATTTTTAAGACTAATTATATCCTTAGAAGAAGATTCAGATTTTTCGGAAATTATTTCAAATAATCTTGAGCATTTGACCATGCTTTTGTCTAAATCCCCCATCATTTCTATTATTCCGCCAAAGCTGACGGAGGTCATGAAGGCATAAAACAAGAAGGATGCAAGAGTGCCGGAGGATAAGAGGCCAGACTGGACCTGAACATTCCCATACCAAACTATGCCAGTGATAGTTAGTAACATTGATGTAATTGTGGATGCAAAAAAGATGGACCTATATTTCAGTCTAAGTGCCACTTTATTTTGTGCATCAATGTTAAGCTTATCAAAATATTCAATCATTGCGCTCTCTGCAGAGAATGCCCTGATTACTCTGTAGTTAATGACAGATTCAAGAACAATATTAGATGCGATAGATTTTGCAGACTCTGCCTTTGCTGCAAGCTCCCTTATCTTTTTGCTAAGTAACCTTGCGCAAAATGTAATTATTCCTATCACCAAAAAGGACATAAGTGATAATTTTGGACTTGTCAGAAGCATCATAATGACACCTCCAAGAGAGGTTAGGCTATTGCGGATAAAAAACGAGACAAGGTCCGTTACTACTTTTGATATTTGCTCACTATCTGAATTGATCCTAGAGGCTAGGTCCGAAAAGGAGTAATTATCTATTTTATTCACATCAAGGTAAAGCATAGAAACATAGGCATCCTTCTTTGCATTACTTGCTGCATATTCTGCTATGATATTCACAAAAAAGGATCTAACAAAACTCGCCGCGCCAAAGCTTATAATTAATATAACCAATTGATAAAAAGGCATTATACTTGCGCTATCATCTATAAATTTCTTAATTACTCTTCCGATGGAGAGAAGGCATATCACAACTGCAATTAGAGAGATGGCTGCAAATATTAGCTTAAGTCTAAATGGCCTAAGAAGATTTAGGATTCTAATCAGTAAGTCTTTATTATTTATAGCTTTAGAATTCACAATAATATTATATTTTGGCCAGAAATTTCAGAAAGTTCCTGAGATAGAATCTCCTTTAGTTCCTGTGATTTTGAATTTACCCATCTATTATTTTTGAGAGAAAAATGCCCAGGGCCTGACACAGGGGAGGAGAGCCAAATCTCTTTTTTTGGAGTTTGTTTGTTAATGACAAATATTGCGCCCTTGATTTCAAGGGTAAGAACATCATTTATATAGTCTATCTCTATTGATGCATCTTCATCGCATTTATCTACCGAGCTTGTGATATCCTCCATTAATTTGGTTGCTTCAATTAGATATTCACGCTCTGATATTACCTCTGAGTGATCAGTAGAACTATAGCTTAAGTCTTGAGTAGACTTATCGCTAGATACATCAGAAATATTATGATCTTTAGTTTTGCTCGATATCATATTTACTAAATCTATTTTTTCTATATCTTTTAGAGCAACTAGCTCTTATTTAAAAGAATAAAATTGCATACGATGAAAGATGATTATAAAAAAATTACACTTACTGGAAAAGTATACTTAAAATATGAATATGAAGAAGGCTCTGAGATCAAGGGTGATCTGAGGCTTGTGCTTCATAATGATGCCACAACAACTTTTCCTGGGGATTACGAATATTCGAAATTAAGTGGTTATTTTAAGGGGGAGGTTTTTGATGGTAAATTTTGGCAATTAATGCATCTTGATGAATTTTTGGACACAAGAGACTATAAATTTGCAAAAAATCAGCGACCAATTGATACGGCTATATTATGCCAGGATCTTCTTAGTCAAAATGCCAGAGATATTGAAGTTTTCAGATCTTATAGAGGTCATTATACAAGAGAAGAATATATACCAGAGATAAGGATTACTAAAGCAAGCCGAAAAAGAAATACCCGCAAAACCAAGAAATTACAAAATAGCATAGATTATAAGTAAATTTCTACTGATTATTAATATTAGGTAGGTTTGGTGTTTCTAGTAGTTTGCGAGCCCTCCCATCAACCGAGTTTAAATTAGCATCTCTTAATTCCCTAATTTGATTCGCAGTTGGAGTTTTATCTGACTTTGGATTTACCCTTGTCGCAGAAGATGCAAAACTATTCAAGCCGAAAAATACAACAAAACAAAAACAAGATAAATTTTTTAATCGCATATCACCCTCCCTAGGATTTTTACTTAAGGTATTATATAATAATTTACTATAAATTACATAGAAGATAAATAAATTCTTTTTAAATTAGTCAGTTATTAAGTGATATGTGATATATGATCTCTGACTTTGCTAATAATCTCTTCTTCACTCAATAGGAAATTCCCAGCCCCTTGGGCTAGAGAATCACTCCCCCCGCCAGAATTTGCGCCTAAAATAGAGGATACAAATTTTGCAACGTTAGACGCTGAGATTTTATTTTGGGCATTTGCACCTGATGCAACTACTATAGAAACTTTTTCTCCAAGGTCTGAAAGGAAGATGAAGATCAGATTTGGGAATTGTTTTGATATTGTCTCTGCGATTTTTCTCTGTGTTTTTACGTCTGCCATTTTGACTATTTTATTATACAACAAAAACTCACCCGCACTAATAGCTTTTGCATTAATTTCTTCCGAGTTGACGAAAAATTCTCTCTCATTTAACTTCTCGATTGTATTTTGCAAGTTTTTCTTACTTTCAATCAAATCCTCGATCCGTGAGATTACATCGGTTTTTGAGCATTTTAGCAAATCAGAAATTGAGTGAAGATGATCAACATATTCATTGAACTTCACCAAAGACTCAATCCCGCATATTGCCTCAATTCTTCTTACTCCCGCGCTGATTGCAGATTCTGACATAATTTTGAACAAGCCAATATCGCCAAGATTTGCAACATGGGTACCTCCGCACAGTTCAACAGAGTAATGAGTATCGTTTTTGCCTGCAAGCCCCATGGAAACAACCCTAACTTCGTCTTCATATTTTTCGCCAAATAGTGCAACTGCTCCGCTTGATATGGCTTCTTCAGTATACATTAGCTTTGTGCGCACCTCTCCGCCAATTAAAATCATCTCATTAACCTGATTTTCTATTGTGGCAAGCTCTTCTTTTGTTACAGGCTTCATGTGGCTAATATCTAGTCTGAGCTTATCGTGTGCCACAAGCGATCCCTTCTGCGCGACGTGATTACCCAGCACCTCTTTTAATGCTTTATGAAGCAAATGAGTTGCGGAATGGTGCCTTCTTAATTTTGCTCTATAGTTTGAGTCTATTGCGAGCGTGACTATTTGGCCCTTTTCTACGCGTCCGCTTTCTATGGTTCCTATATGAGCAATAACAGAGCCTAGGAATTTTTTTGTATCCTTTACTCGAATTTTCAGCCCCTGGCCAGAGATAAACCCAATATCCCCCATCTGACCGCCGCTTTCGCCATAAAAAGGAGTTTGGTTTGTTATGATTATAACATCTTCATTTGCCGCAGCAGAGCTTACCTCCTTTTTGTTTTTGATTATAATTGCAACTACAGCTTCTGATATATCAAGACTATATCCCACAAATTCAGTAGAGCCATATTGTTCTTTTATGTTAAACCATATATCATCAAATTTAGACTCACCAGATCCGCTCCACGCTTTTCTTGCTCTTGTTTTTTGATCTTCCATAAGGGCATCAAATTTTTCAAGATCGACTGCAATTTTCCTATTTTTGAGTATATCTTGTGTGAGGTCTAATGGGAATCCGTAAGTATCGTATAGTTTGAATGCAACTTCACCTGGCAAAATTTTGCCGTCCCCTATCTTGCCCGATTCTTCATCTAGTAATTTTATGCCTTTATCGAGAGATGCTCTAAATTTTTGCTCTTCAGACTTTAGGACTTCAGATACGAAATTTTCGGCCCTTTTTAACTCGGGATAGCTAGATCCCATAAGGTCCACAAGTCTTGGAAGCATTTTGTGAAGAACTAGATCTTTGGCTCCAAGCAAATGTATATGCCTCATAGCCCTTCTCAT
>JANRMF010000006.1:0-8114 GCA_033761815.1 Rickettsiaceae bacterium | reverse complement strand
ATTATATTGGCAGAAATAAAGTGGCAAAAAAAAATAAAAATTTACTTGTAAGACTTGTTAGTACAGCGGGTACGGGGTATTTCTTGGTCAAAAAAAGAAATCCAAAAACTCAAACAGAAAAGCTATCTTTTAGGAAATATGATCCTAAAGTTCGCAAACATGTTATATTCAAAGAAGAAAAAATCAAATAAACTAGATTATTATGGCAACAAAAATTAGATTGGCAAGAAGCGGTTCTAAAAAAAGACCGTATTATCGTATAGTAGTAGCGAATTCACTATCTCCCAGAGATGGAGATTTTATTGAAAAAATTGGCACTTATAATCCCCTTCTTCCGGCGGTAAACTCCACAAGAGTTATATTAAAGATGGATAGACTAAATTACTGGCTATCTAAAGGAGCTCAACCAACAGAAAAAGTTGCTATTTTTATCAAAAAATCAGGCATAGAAATGCCTAAATATTTAGTAAAATTAGATAGCAAGCGCGAAAAAGCTCATTCAGCAAGGCGCGCAAAGCAAGAAGCAGAAAAGGAAGCTAAAAAAGCAGAAGCTTCATAATAACGGCAATTTACGGTATTACATTTAACATGGGATGAGTAAGTTTTTGTTCATCCTTTTTTTTGGCTTAAATAATTCCCTTGGCCATTTCTTGTGCCATTTGCAAGAATTAAACCCGCCAAATCGATTTGATGGCAAGGCGTTGCCCGAGTCTATATAAATACATACGCAGGAGCCAATACGGATAAAGCCTTTTGGGGGATCATTTAAAAATGGGCAATTACACCTCTTGCATCACCTTATATGCTCAATTCCCAATTATAAATTGCAGAGATTAATTAAATCTGAGTCCGAATCTTTTTCCTCTATTTCTGTATATGTATCAGATATGATATTAAAACGTTTAAGCATACCAATAACATTTTCATTTCCCACTCTTTCGCTTGCAAGTTGCTGATTTTTCTTTTTGTCCTCTTGTGTTAAAGTGAGATGACACCCATTTAGTAGACCAAATATCAGCCAAATAGAGGGACTCATTTATACCTTAATTACTACAAAATCAATATAAATCTAGATTTTGCAGTTGTTGTAATTGTGGAGTTGTGGGTAAGTCATTTGACTTATCCATATTGTGTTTGATAATTCAAAGCTTGGTGAGGCCTTGCACAATTATACCAGCTCAGCCATTCTGGAATATTAGTTCTTAATTCAAGTACCGAATGCCACTTATACAAATACGACTCCTCGTATTTACACGACCTCCATAAACGTTCAATATTAGCATTGTCATACACAGCCCCTTGCCGGTCATACTAATCCTAATACCATAACCTTGCAAGCTTTGAACCCATGAACAGCTAGTAAACTGACTACCTTGATCACTGTTAACAATATCTGGCTTGCCATATTTTAAAACGGCATCCTCTAATACCAATCTTCATTTTTAAATGATCCAAATGAATTTAGCGGATCTTGCTTTGTTGCTACCCATTAATATAAGCATGCGCTCGGCTTCGGCCAAAAATTGATTTGTCTAATTTATTCTTACGAATTGTATAATAACTATTTTATGGGTTATGCAAGAGGTTTATTAATTACTTACCAATAGTTTTTTGCAATAGAAAGTGCTACAACTGTTTCGGCTCCGGCTTTTTTTAGCGCAAGAGAACATTCTTTTAAGGTAGAGCCAGTACTTTCTACATCATCTAAAATAAGAATTACTTTGTTTGCAAGTTTGGCCGTAACTAAGAAATTATCCTTCAGATTGGTTTTGCGCTTTTCTCTAGAAAGAGAAGACTGAGACTTAGTGTAAGATTTTTTTATAATAAGATTAGGGAGGAACTGAATCTTAGCATTGTTAGAAAGGGATTTGGCAATTACCTGAGACTGGTTATATAATCTAAATATACGCTTTAATTTATGCATAGGCACACAAGTAATAATATCGGCGCTCATTATTAAATCTCTATATTTGACCATAAACATTTTAGCAAAAAAATTTGCCAGATGAGTTTGGTCTCCGTATTTAAATTTAAATATAATACTCTTAGAGCCCTCATTATATTTAAAGATACTTCTTGCTACATCATATCCAGTTGAATCATTTGCACACCTTGGGCACAACAGAGCTTCATCCCCTATATCTATCTCAAATGCAATGCCACATCTTTTGCACAAAGGCTCTTCTATAAATATATGCTTGCTCCAGCATATACTACACAGGGCATTATTTTCCATGGAAATTGCATTACATGATATGCATTTATAGGGCGCAAGAAAATCTAATCCGCTAGATGCGAAATATTTGATCATCGAAATCAAATTAGGTAAAAAGCCATTATGGCCCCATAAACTATTCATATTTTTTAGCGAATTTCCTATTTCTCGGCATCTAGGCTGAGCAACTCATTAATTGCCCTTGCTGCAAGTGCCCCCGGGAATCCTTCTGTATTTTTCATTTGGTCTAAAAATATTTTGGCCTCCTGCACTTGCATGGATGCTTTATTTGGACTGGTAAGTAAATCTTCTATAGCATCAGATAGTTTTTCTGGAGTGCAATCAGACTGAATAAATTCTGGTATAATCATTCTCTTCGACATAATATTGACCAAATTTGCAAATTTGACTAGTATATATAATTTAATATAAATCCATGATATAAAATTAATTTTATAACAAATAACTAACGGTAGATCATGCATTAAAATTTCTAGATTATTAGTACCAGATTTGGCGAGAGCAACATTAGAGGCTGCATATAAACTAGATGCTTCATCTTCAACTACTATTGTATCAAATAAATCCTCTTCTTGCCGGTAAGAAGAAATAAGTTTTTGTATAGCCTCAGAAGACGCAAGAATAACAACCTTAATATTCATTTTTTTTCTGAGCAATTTTATAGTCTTGATAAAAATAGGCATATGCATTTTCACTTCCCCCTCCCTGCTGCCAGGCAACAATGTCAGTAATTTTTCTTCTGGACGGATGCAATATTTCTCTCTAAAAATTTTAGGATCCTTAGATATAGTTTGCTCGTGTATAAAATGACCTATAAAAATTGTTTTAAGACCCTCTTGTTCAAAATATGGGGGCTCAAATGGCAATAAAGTGAGCATCAGATCATAAAGTCTTGCAAATTTTTTTGCTCTTGAAGGTTTATATGCCCAAACAGTGGGGGCTACAACATGAACAAATTTACTACGTATAATCTCTTTAGCTTTTTGAACTACCCTAGTAGAAAATCCAGGAGAATCTATTGTTATTACTAAATCAGGCTTAAATTCTTGTATATGAATTACTGTGTCGTTTATTAATCTTCTTAATCTAAATATATGAGGGATAATTTCTATAAATCCGATTAGACTAATTTGCTCAATAGGAAAAAGTGAAGTAAGGCCCATTTCATTCATAGCACTACCACCTACGCCGGCAAAGCTTAATCCTCCATATTGCTTATTAAGCTCTTTTATTATGGATGCGCCAATCTTATCGCCAGATTTTTCTCCGGCTATTATGTATATTTTTTTCATATTTTCATTAAATACTGATATTAATTTCATGAGACTGATGCAAGGTTTTTATCCATATTTTTTACTAAGATAATAAAAAAAGAGGACTAAAAACATTAGCCCTCCATTTACAATCCAGCAAAATTAATATCTTAATCTCTTCTATTGCCCATGAAGCGTAATAAATGGACAAAAAGATTTATAAAGTCAAGGTATAAGGAAAAAGCTCCCATAACCGCAAATCTCTGACCCATCTCTCCTCCGCCAGTATAAAAGTAAATTTCCTTTATTCTATGTGTATCATAAGCAGTAAAGCCTAAAAATAATACAACCATAATAGCAGATAATGCCAAATCCGAAGCGCTACTACCAATAAACATATTCATTATACTTGCAATAATAACCGCAAAGAGACCGGCGAATAAAAATGGACCCCATGAATTTAAGTTCGCTCTGGTAGTATTACCGTAAATGCTCATGCCACCAAAAGCAGATGCTGCAATCAAAAAGGTTTTAGCAACAGAGGCCGCTGTGTACATACTAAGCATAGGAGTAAGAGAAACCCCTGTTAATGCAGCATAAGCAAAAAATAGGCTATGAGCAGTTGCTATGTTTAAATTCATTATTCCAATAGATAGGGTCATGCCTATAAAAAATGGAGCAAAGAATGCTAACATCCCTATCCCAGTTGAATGAATTATCGATCCATTAGGAGATAACACAAAGAAAATAGATTGAAAGAGTGGAATATTCATGCAAGCAAAAGATGATAAAGCTGTCACGCAAAGCCCTGCGCACATTAAATTATACACTGAGAGCATATAGTTTCTGAGACCAGAATCTACTTTTTTACCGCTGCCAACAAAGGCCTGGGAAAACATATTAGTATTAGACATATAAATACCCTAAAATTTTATTATATTTATATTATAAGCACGATTATACTATTTTTCAAGGGCTATTATCAGAATTCTAAGTTTTTTCTATTTTGCTTGATACAAAATTTCATTAATATTATTGAAATATAGAATAAATAAACTTATGTATTTATTTAATTAACCTTTAGCCATCCAAAATTTTTGACTCAAAACAATATTCTAACCCCTTATCTCTCCTCCAAATTTTTTAGCAATAGACATAATCTTACTTGATATATGCCCTATTTCATGATCTTCCAATGTTCCATCTTCTGGCTCTATCCTCACTCTAAAAGCAATAGATTTTTTCGAATGACCCATTTTTTCTCCGCTATAAATATCAAATATTTCAACTGACTTAATTAAATTATCGCACTTGTGAATTTGCGACAATAAATCTTGCGCCTTCAAATCTTCGTCAAATATATATGCAAAATCTCTTGTTACAGGTTGATATTGAGACAAAATTAAATGCTCCCTGCGTCCCATTTTAGACTTCAAACTTGGAATATTATCTACATAAATTTCAAACCCATATATTCTTGTTTCTAATGAAAATAGCTTCATTATTTGAGGATGAATTTCTCCAAAATGAGCTATTAGTTTTTTGCCAAGAAAATATGAAGCAGATCTTCCTGGGTGTAAATATTTTACCTGGCTTGTAGAAATTTTTAATGAATCTATATTTATGCCAGATTCTTGTAATATAGTATTTACATCGGATTTTATTTCAAAAAAACCTGTCTTTTTCTTAAAGGATAATTCTGTCATAGTATCATTAGCGCTGGTTACAACTCCAGCAATTACACAATGCTCATCTGAGATTTCATTTCCTAAAAATATTGGCCCTGCTTCGAAAATTGATATATCATATATAGATCTTGCATGATTTTTTGCAATAATATCCATTAGATTTGGTATTATCGAAGGTCGCATATAATCTAACTCAGAGCTTATGGGATTAATCAAACGAAGTTCATCTTGAATTTCAGAGCAATATTCTGCTTTTTTACTGCTCATGAAAGACCAGCTTATTACCTCATTATATCCTAATGATGCCGTCATCCTTTTTAATTCATCAAGACATCTTTGTCTTTCGGTTAAAATACGAGAAAAATTAATTTCCTGCACCAAAGAACTTGGAATAATATGCTCAAAACCATAAATTCTTGCCACTTCCTCGGCTAGTACTTCAGAGCATGTTATATCATGTCTCCAAGAAGGAATTTTGTATGAAGGCATATCTAATGAGCTACGTTTTTCTGAAATTTGCTTTTCGAACCCAAGAGCTGTTAATATTTTTTCTATAATCTCCGGCTCAAGGTTAATACCTATTCTTTTTTCAATAAGCTCTGGATCAAAACTTATATATGTTGCTTGTGGCAATACTCCTTTTATATCTACAGAATCGATTTCTCCGCCGCATAACTCAAGAATCATATTTCCTGCCGCATAAAGCATTTCTATTGTTTGAGCTTCATCTATTCCTCTTTCAAACCTTGACCTTGCATCTGATATAATATTATGCTTTCTTCCAGACTTTGTTACGGATATGTTGTCAAATATAGCAGATTCCAGGATAATATTTTTTGTCGAATCTAACCATCTTGAATCATAACTTCCTATAATACCAGCTAGGGACCTAATGCCATTTTTGTCTGCTATTACCAAATCTTCAGTGCATAAACTATATGTTTTTTCTAGCAAATCTGTAAAGATTTCCCCCTCATAAGCAAGTCTTGCGGATAAAGATCCGGATATTTTATCGGCATCATATGCATGCAAAGGCCTCCCATAAGAAACAGAAAAATAATTAGTAACATCCACTGCTGCAGAAATTGGATTAATTCCTATTTGCTTTAGTAATTTTGTTACCCATTCTGGAGATTCTGTATTGCGAATATTATTAATTCTCATAAGTCCAAGTAATTTGCAGGCGGCTGGCATACTGACATCTTCCCGCTTATTCTTTGGAATAAGTTGTGTGCCTTGTAATTTCTTTAGAGTCCCCGCCCCTTTTGCAGCCAAATCTCTTGCAATACCGTATACACCAAGCCAGTCTCCCCTATTGGGAGTAACTGAAATTTCGTAAACTACATCATCTAAGCCCAGATATTTGTTGATTGCGGCCCCTATAATTGCGTCTTCTGGTAGTTCGATAATACCATTAGAGTCACCATCTAATTTTAATTCTTCAAAAGAGCAAAGCATACCGCAACTTTCTTCTCCCCTAATTTTAGAAAGCTTGATAGTAAATTCTCCATTTGGTATTATAGTTCCCACATCAGCAAATACTACTTTGATTCCAGATCTTGCATTTGCAGCTCCGCATATAATTTGTTTTACCCCCGACTTAGTAGATACTTTACAGATTTTTAATTTATCTGCATTTGGGTGAGGCGCAGTATCTTCTACATAAGCTACAGAAAAGCCTTTAAGATACTCTCCAGGGTTAAAAATAGATTCCACCTCAATGCCTATGTTTGTCATTATATTTCCGATTTCTTCTGGACTTAGATTTGTGTCCAAAAACTTTAAAAGCCAGTTATATGTAAATTTCACCGAGTTATTCCTCCAATAATAGATGGTATATCAAAGCAAGAAAAATTATAATGGGACAACCATCTATAATCCCCCTCAAAAAATTGCCGCAAATCTTTTATGCCATATTTTAACATCGCCATTCTCTCGAGCCCTAATCCTGCCGCATAGGCGATATAAACATTAGGATCAAGCCCGCAATTTCTAATAACACTTGGATGAGTCATACCGCATCCAAGCACCTCTAACCATTTACCATCTTTGAATCTAATATCTACTTCAGCAGAAGGGGTAGTAAATGGGAAAAAACTTGGACGAAAGCGCACTTCCGGATTATGTCCTTCAAAAAATACTTCTATCAGCTTAAGTATTACGGCTTTCAAATCACGCATATTTAAGTTTTTGTCTACTGCCATTAATTCAATTTGATGAAACATGGGAGCATGAGTTTGATCAAACTCGGACCTATATGTTCTACCTGGTACTATAAATTTGATAGGCAGGCTAGATGATTCAAGCGTTCTAATTTGAACAGGAGAAGTATGTGTGCGTAGCACTCTGCCTGGAAGATAAAATGTATCCTGAGTTTGTCTTGCGGGATGATTTTCATCTATATTAAGCGCAGAAAAATTATACCATTCTGTTTCAATACTTGGGCCTTCTTTAAGCATAAAGCCCAAATTTACTAAAATTTGAATAATTTCTGCTTTAGCCTGCATAATAGGATGAATGGAGCCCTTTGGCTTGCAAGCAGCTGGTAAAGTTATATCTATTTTTTCTTTTGCGAGTTTTATTCGTAAGAACTCCTGCTCAAGATATTTCTTCTTTTCGTGATATATTTCTTCAAATTCTTTCTTTATATTATTAATCAATGCACCAAAAGATTTTCTTTGGTCTTGCTCTATAGTAGAAATTTTGGCCATTTCATTGGTAATACAACCTTTTTTACCTATATATTCAAGACGAATATATTCTAACTCTTGTAAAGAACTAGCTAGACTAATTTGTTTTTTTGCGTTATTTAATATATTTTTTGGTTTAAAAAAGTGGTAATCACTTATTTGGTAACTTTTTATTCGGTCGTCTGGAAAAATCGTCCGTAAGATGTTTGTGAATTCGTCCGTAAGATGGTGATAAATAAGTTGGGAA
>JANRMF010000005.1:0-13950 GCA_033761815.1 Rickettsiaceae bacterium | reverse complement strand
CATAAAATTTTCCGGGATGAAGTCTACTTGGAACAAGGAAGTCTCTTGCTCCTTCGGGTGAACTTGCTGTTAAAATTGGGGTTTGAAATTCGCAAAAACCAAGGGATGTCATGAAGGTGCGAATTTCTGCGATAATATTCGATCTTAAAATGATATTGTTGTGCAGTTTTTCCCTTCTAAGGTCTAGAAACCTATATTTCAGCCGCAAATCTTCAGGAGCTTCTTGGTCAAGGCTTACCATAAATGGAAGCGTGTCTGCCATAGATTCGATAATCACAGAGTCAACTCTTACTTCTATTTCGCCAGTTGAGAGTGCGGGGTTCACAGCATCAGTGCTTCTTGCTACTACTTCTCCCTCTATTGTAATGACGCTTTCGAACCTAATGCGGGAAGCCTCATCCATTAATGATTTATTTTGATCGGTAAATGTAAGCTGGGTAATACCAAAATGATCTCTGAGGTCAATGAAGAGTAAATTACCGTGATCTCTTCTTCTATGGACCCACCCCGAAAGCTTTACTTTTTTGCCAACATCGCCTAATGTCAAAACAGCACAATGATGGGTACGGAACTTATGCATAATTACTTCTATATTTATAAGCTGGAAATGGATATATATACTAAAAAGCAACTACCTAGGCAAGTAAAATGTTATTCATAAACACAACCAAACAACTAGAAGATCTCGCTGATATCCTATCTTCTGAAAAACTAATCGGGATAGATACTGAATTTGTCAGAAAGAATACATATTTCGCAAAACTTGCATTAGTGCAAATATCCACCCATGCTGAGATATATCTAATAGACCCTCTCTCCCTTGATTTAGCGGCGATAAAGGGGGTTTTGATTGATAAAGATATTGTGAAAATTTTTCATGCTTGTTCCCAAGATGTGCGAATTTTTCACGATGTTCTGGGGATTGAGACGCAAAATATTTTCGACACTCAAGAAGCTATAAAATTTCTCGGAATAAGGGATCAGATAAGCTATCAAGATGCTTGTCTGAAGATTTTAAATATTGCGATAGAAAAAGAGCAGCAATTTAGGGAGTGGGATATAAGGCCTATTCCCCATGATATGGAGCTTTATGCAGCTCAGGATGTTGAGCACCTCATAGATTTGTATAATTCTCTGAAGAAAATGATGGAAGAAAAGAAAATATACAATAATTTCTGTAGATTTATGGAGTCTTTTAGCGCCAAAGAGTTTTATCAGGTGAAGTTTGATGAAATGTGGAAAAAAGTCAGGACAAAAGAGACAAATAAGAGGTTTTTGTATAATCTCCAGCTACTCGCATCTTTCAGGGAATCCTGCGCGATTGAGCTAAATATTCCCAGGATGCATGCAATTTCGGACAATGATTTGCTTAAAATCACCGAATATCTACCCCAGAGCGTCTCTCATCTTGCGAAACTCAATATCAGACTTTCGAAGCTAAATAAAAGCCTTGTAGATAAATTATTTGATTTATGCGCAGGTCTTAAGGAGAAATAGTTGCAAAATTGCGGAACTGAAGAAATTTTGGAAAAAATTCGCTAAATGGTCTTAGCGGTGGATTTTTCTGTGATATAATCAAAAAAAACAATCTCCCAAAAAAATGATGGAACAATTATTAAACCCCCTTCTTCTTGCAAGAATCCAATTCGCATTCACTGTGAGTTTTCACATTATTTTCCCAGCCTTTACAATTGGCCTTGCAAGCTTTCTTGCAATGGTGGAATTTTTGTGGCTTGCAACAAAAAATAACACATTCAGAGATATATATAAATTCTGGGTCAAGATTTTTGCAGTCGCATTTGGCATGGGCGTAGTTTCTGGAGTTACCATGTCGTACCAATTCGGCACAAACTGGTCATCTTTTGCGGATAAAACTGCAAATGTTCTCGGACCTTTGCTTGGATATGAAGTACTCACAGCCTTTTTTCTGGAATCATCTTTTCTGGGGATAATGCTTTTTGGATGGGGCAGGGTGAGCAAAAACATGCATTTTACTGCAACCTGCATAGTCGCAGGGGGAACACTCCTTTCTGCCTTCTGGATTCTTTCCGCAAATAGCTTTATGCAGACTCCTGCTGGCTTTTATGTCCAAGAGGATGGGAGGCTCATGCCAACTAACTGGCTAGATATTATATTCAACCCATCATTTCCATATAGATTTTTGCATATGATTACAGCGGCATATCTAACTACTAGCTTTGTCATAGGAGGGGTGTCTGCTTTTTACTTAATCACAAAAAGGCACATAAAAGAAGCAAAAATCATGTTTTTTATGTCTGTTTTGATGGCGTTTTTTGTCTCTCCCATTCAGCTTTTCATCGGGCATGAGCACGGAATCAATACCATGATTCACCAGCCTGCAAAAGTTGCTGCCATGGAGGGTAACTGGGATCACGCAAACCACGCACCCCTATATTTATTCGGGATCCCGAATCAGGCATTAGAAAAGACAGAATATGGCATTACAATACCAGGTCTTGCAAGCTGGGTTCTAACAGGCTCTTTCGAAAATCCAATTCCAAAATTAAAAAGCTTTGCGAAGGAGGATATCCCCCCAGTATTTGCTGTATTTTGGTCATTTAGGGTGATGGTGGGAATTGGAGTTTTGATGATATTTACGGGGCTATTTAGCGCAGCCGAATATGCTAGAGGGCGTTTATATACTAATAAATTCTTGCACTATCTTTGGGTCTTAATGTCCCCTTCTGGTTTTGTCGCTATACTTGCTGGGTGGTTTGTCAGCGAAATTGGAAGGCAGCCATGGGTGGTTTATGGCGTGCTGCGAACATCAGATGGCGTTAGTCCTGCTATTATAGGACCTCAAGTTGCTTGGTCATTACTATGTTTTGTTGTTATATATTTGTTTGTTTTTGGCTCTGGAAGTTTTTATGTTCTAAGACTTATATCAAAGGGTATAATAGAATATACTGAGGATGAGCAATTCTACAAACGCGGAGTCGGAGCTTCGGTTGTTGAGTCCGGCCTTAAGAAAAAACTTTAAACAGAGGCTTTATATGTTTGATTTTTCTAATTACGTTGATTTGCCGCTCATTTGGGCAGTCTTGATTGGGGCTGCAATATTTCTATATACACTTCTGGATGGGTTTGATCTTGGTGTGGGAATTTTATTTCCATTTGCAGAATCCGATAAATGCCGGAATAAAATGATGAATTCTATAGCGCCCTTTTGGGATGGAAATGAGACATGGCTAGTGCTTGGCGGGGGAGGACTCTTTGCGGCATTTCCTCTTGCTTATGCTATATTATTACCAGCCTTTTACATACCGATTACATCAATGCTTCTTGGTCTAATTTTGCGAGGTGTTGCATTTGAATTTAGGTTTAAGGCAGGCAATAAATCCAGGGTAATTTGGGATTACGCATTTCATTTTGGCTCGCTAATTGCAACATTTTGCCAAGGGGTAATTCTCGGGGCTTTTGTGCAAGGGGTTGAGGTAGAGGGGCGCAATTTTTCCGGTCACTCATTCGATTTTGCCACAGGTTTCTCAGTCATTACTGGTATAGCCCTTGTTTTTGGGTATTCCTTACTAGGAGCAACATGGCTGATCATGAAAACAGATGGTATCACTAAAGAATGGGCAAGAGGAGTTGCGAGTTATGTTCTTAGTTTCATCTGTTTTTTTATGGCTTTTGTGAGTATTGCAATGCCTATGATAAATGAGCAAGTAAGATTTTTTTGGTTTAGCTTCCCAAATATCATTTATCTATCACCAGTACCTATTATTACAGCTTTTTTATTCATATTACTTTGGAGCGATTTACTAAAAAAACAGGCAGAATTGAGGCCATTTTTTCTATCAGTGGGGATTTTTCTTATGGGATATATCGGGCTTGCTATAAGTATTTACCCATTTATCATACCGTTTCGTTATACAATTTGGGATGCAGCAACAGCAGGCCCCGGGCTTTCATTGATGCTTGTTGGAGTGGTGCCAGCATTACCACTAATTTTGGCATATACTGGATATTGCTATTATATTTTCAGGGGTAAAACTAGTGATAAAAGCATGTATTAATCGCGCGCAAAAATCGCTTGATAAAATATTTAGCACCCGCCCAAGGCTGAGGGAGTGGGCTTGGTTTATTCTCTTAAGCGTAAGCGGCATGATTGCTTTTATCTTAGTCGCCCTCCCGATTAAATTACTCGTTAAATCAATGAGTTAACGGTTTTTTTTGGGGGGTGGATGTCAGTTTTCATCCCCTGTAAGAGCGAGTTCATAAAAGGCATTACTATCTTCTGATATTGCAAGGCATGATCCATCTTGATTGAGTTCATTCGCATCTTCTATCCCGTACCCCTTTTCTGAGGCTTTTGCTGGAGTTTCAAGAATGGCTTTGATTAAATTGTGATAATCGTCTATCTTAAGGAAAGAGACTAGATGCTGAGCCGCATATCCTAAACTTTTCAGTCCAAAACTTCTTGTAATTAGCCCGCTTACTGCCAAAAAATTATTACATCTATTCTTTATTGCTTCAAAAGGCACCCTACCTTCTTGCATATTAAATGGGTTTATTGAGACCAGAGGTGGATACCAATTTATAATCTCAAGGGACATAATTTCTTCATCATATATAGTACCCGTTATTTGATTAATTTTCTCATCAGTATATTCGGGAAAGTTATTCATTCCGCACGCTTTATCGGCATAGTGAAGAATATGTATAATTTTGCTTACTTCTCCCCCTAATTCAATATTGTCCCTGTAAAGCTTCGATCCCATATAGGACATAATTGACATACCTTCTATATTTACTGAGAGATCAGCACCATGGGAAATGTAGAATTTTACAAGATCATAACTATACTGGGATATCAAAATTTTTGAATTAACTTCTTGATAAATGATTTTTGTGAGAGGGGTATATCCTTGAGTATTTTGAGCATTTATATAGGCGTTATTTTTATATAGGAACTTGATAATTTCTTTATAGTCATCTGCTTGGGATTGATTCAATGGCATAAAATACACATGAAGGGAAGTATTTCTTTCTGATCCAAAATGATTCACCTTTGCTCCATTTTGGATTAGGAGCTTTACAATATCAAGCCTATTGTTTTGGATGGATACAGCAAGCGCATTTTTTCCGAACTGATCTATGTAATTTACATTAGCCCCTTCTTGAAGAATGCGATTTACCACCCCTGATGATGCAGAGCGTAAGCAAGCTTCGATCAAGTCAGAACTCATATACTCATTCCACACGGATTTCCTGAGCATGTGCAGTTCATCCCTCAGCGCTCTCATTTCCAAGTCAACAAGCCTTCTAGCTTGAAAATCATACTCAAAATGATTTTGTATGTTTCTATGTATTTCGCAAGGATCTCGTATTGATAATCCCCCTGAAAGGGGAGTCATTTGGAGCGGGCTTTCTGCAAGTTCTATATTATCCATTTTTATCTCTTATTGATAGTTAATTTGCATCAGGCTTGAAATGAAGTGGGATTTCCTCACCATTTTGCCCGATAACATGAATATGACCGTCAAATTCAGCAGGAAAATGGAGTAATTGCAAGATCTTCTGAGAATGATCTGGCAAATTATGAGATAGGTGAAAATTTACAACATCCAATGGACAAGTCCTGTTATTATCTCTCAAGACATTTAATAGTTCCATCTCCTCTTTAGATACAAAAAATTCGAGAAATGAAACCGGAACATTATTACTTGCTCCTGATTGTAGTAGTAATTCTACTGTTTCTTTATCATGAAATTCGCATGCAGCTTGCAATGGAGTCGATCCTGAGGGAGCTTCTTGAATAGGATTAGCGCCGTGATCTAAAAGTAATTGCACGATTTGTGGCATTGATGCTTTGCAGGCAGCAACAAGAGGAGTAATATCAGGATTTGTGTTATTATTGACATTTGCACCAAGATAAATTAGTAGCTCTGTAACATTATACAAGCCTTGTTCACATGCAGAAGATAAAATTGGGCATAATGAACCGAAATCTTCCCCATTTATATCAGCACCCTTAATACAGAGATCTATAATAATCTCATGTGATGGATTCGTCTTTTGCACCTCAAATAAAAGGCGTTTAGTTAACAGGAATTTAGCCCGAGTTGCAGAATTTAATTTTGTTTCGTAATATTTTGCATCAATAGCTGCGATCTTAGTACCAGAACTGCAATTGCCCATAATTATTTCAGTGATTGAGTTAAGGATCCTAGTTGTAACAGATATTATTATTCTTACAAGAGAAATTTACAATTTCATTACATTTTCATGAAATTCGAAATGAATCGGGGTTTCATCGCCGTCTTTATTCAGAATTTCCAAGCGCCCTAAATTCCCAGAAATTGAAGTAGCACGGCCAGTTCAATTCATAAATTTTAGGTGAATTTTTTATTCTTCATTTTATATACATAGCCAATTACTTCTGCGACTGCTTCATAATGTTCGGTTGGAACTAAGTTGCCAAGTCCCACTAAATATAAAGCCCTTGCAAGGGGTGGGTTCTCAACTATTGGTATATCATTTTCTTTTGCTATCTCCCTTATTTTAAGAGCGACAAGATCCATACCTTTTGCTATAATAATTGGCGCAGGCATTAGGCCCTGTTTATACTCTAGCGCGATAGAATAGTGTTCTGGGTTGGTTATAATTACATCTGCCTTTGGAACATTGGCCATCATTCTCTTTCTTGCAACATCGCTCATGAGTTTGCGCTGCCTGCTTTTGACCTCCGGGCTACCTTCTGCTTGCTTATATTCCTCCTTCACTTCGTGCCTTGTCATCATGAGGTTTTTGATATATTCGTATTTTTGATAAAAGAAGTCAGCAAATGCGACTGCAAACATCAATACGCAAATAGAGACCAAAATATCATTTACTATTTTGCCAAGCTCTTTAATGATTCCAGCTTCAGACATAGTAGAATATAGTGATAGGGCCTTAATATCACTAATAACTATATAGTATATAATAGTTCCCGTAATTATAATTTTGACTAGACCTTTGGCAAACTCCATTAAGCTTTTGCCAGAAAACATTCTCTTTAGACCGCTTTGCAAGGATATTCTGCTTAGGCTTGGCATGAGAACTTCGGGCGCTATGATGAATCTACCTTGCTGAAGAAAGCTTGAGAGTATGATCATGATTATAAAAAATATAAAAACGGGAGTGAAAAATAATATAGCATAGTTGAAATATTGCATCATTAGCTTCCCAAACCCGATCTGATTTGGCTCCATTACTCCTGCATGTTCTATGAGTAATTTGAGACTAAATCCGATTTTTTGGGCAGAATAGGGTAGAATAAAGCTTGAGACAATTGCAAGGCTAAGGAGCATCGCGAAGCTTGTCACCTCTCTTGAGTATGATATCTGACCTTTTTCTATTGACTCTTCAAGTTTCCGTTCGGAAGGTTGTTCGGTTTTGGAATCTTTATCGTCTAAATCTTCTGACATACTAGCGTAAAAAAATATTATGAGAGACTAGATTTTGCTCTGCGCGCGCACCTAGTAGTCAATTTATAGAAAGATATAAATATAAAATAGGTAATGCTGGGCATTGAAATCTTAGTTTACAAGCAATATATATAAGATATCAAAATCTATGGCAAATTAAGCACTAAAATTATGACAAAAAAAATTACAATAGAGATAATAAAGCGCGAAAAAAAATGGTCCGAACATAAATTTATTTCGAAAAAATTTATCAAAAAAATTGTCAGTATTTTTTTAGAAAATAGTGTTTACATGAACAAGGCAAAATCCGTCGAGATGACATGTTTACTGACGGATAATAAAGAAATGCGCGACCTTAATATGCGCTTTCTTGGCAAGGATAAACCAACAAACGTGCTATCTTTTCCGGATAGGGAGCTCGACTATAAAACAAATACACAAGAGGATTTTGAGGGAGAGGTTATTTTGGGAGATGTGGCTTTTGGGCTTGAGATTACAGAAGAAGAAGCCAAAGAGTTTGGAATTTCTGTGCAAAATCATTTTACCCACCTTCTTTTTCATGCTATACTTCATTTAGTGGGATTCGATCATGAAAATGAGGAAGATCACGAAATTATGAAAACACTGGAAACTACTTTGCTAAGAAAATTAGATATCAATAGGCCCTCCATATATGCATAAAAAAAACACAAAAGTCGTGGCTATCGCCACGAAAACCGAAGAAGCTGACAGTAAAGTCTCCTTCTTCAACTCTTTGTTAAAATTCTTCGATTTCAAAAAAAACCACCTCCAAGACAAATATTTCGCAAATGATATAGTAGAAAAAAAATTCGAAAATTATAAAGCCGGAAATTACGAGCCAGAGATTAGTGAGAATGAAATTTTTAGCAATTTTTTGAAATTCGGGGCAAAAACTGTTTCAAAAATCATGATACCAAGAAGCGATATTTGCGGAGTTAGCTCAACCTCTTCCGAAGAGGAAATCAGCTCTACCATTCTAGATAATTGTCATACCCGAACACTTGTATACCAAGATACTCTCGATAATATTATCGGATTTTTGCACATTAAGGATCTTTTCTGCTCTCTTGTGCAAAACAAGAAGCTAAACCTCAAGAAGTTGCTACGCAAGCACCTTACCGTTGCGCCTTCAATGAAACTTGTCGACCTCTTATCCGAGATGCAAAAGCGCAAAACCCATATAGCTGTCGTGATTGATGAATATGGCGGAACAGATGGGATAGTAACCATTGAAGATATTATAGAAGAATTGGTTGGAAAAATAGAAGATGAGCATGATGCAGAGGATGTTGAAGTGGAAACCTTCAAGCAAATTAACCAGAATACTCTTTTGTGTAATGCGCGAGTTGAGATTGAAGAAATCGAAAAAGCCCTCTCTCTTCAGCTCAAAAAGCAAAATGACTATTTTGAAACGATAGGCGGCCTTGTTCTTGCAAGAGCGGGATATTTCCCAAAATCCGGCACAACAATAGCGCTTGAAGATAATATTTTTGCAGAAATTTTGGAAGCTAATGCAAAGAGCATCAAAACTATCAAATTAATGGTAAGATAAAAATACCCCCTAAATACTGATTATGCTAAATATTCTATTGCACATATAGAATTAGAAATTATATTTACTTGCTAAAATCACAATCCATAAACCAAACGCAAATAATATTTGAGAGGATAATTTTATATGGGTATTACAATACATAATAGCTTGGATGCAGAAAAAATGAGGAGGGCAGGGCGCCTTGCGTCGCAAACACTAGATTTCATTACGGATTATATCAAAGAGGGCACCACAACTAACGAATTAAATGATTTATGCCATAATTTTATAGTAAAAAATGGAGGAATCCCAGCGCCTCTAAATTACAGAGGATTTCCAAAATCAATTTGCACCTCTATAAACCATGTTGTGTGCCACGGTATACCGAATGATAAGCCCCTCAAAGGCGGGGACATAATTAATATAGATGTTACAGTAATACTGGATGAATTTCACGGTGATACAAGCAGGATGTATTTTGTCTCCGATGTTGGAATTAAGCAAAAAAGACTGACTCAAGTCACTTTTGATAGCATGATGAAGGGTATAGAAAAAGTTAGACCAGGTGCAACCCTTGGAGATATAGGCAATGCAATACAAGAATATGTTGAAAAGCATAATTACTCAATAGTTAGGGACTATTGTGGCCATGGAATAGGCAGAATATTTCACGCAGAACCCTCCATTCTTCATTATGGTAAAAAAGGAGCCGGTCTTACACTTGAAGAAGGAATGTTTTTTACAATAGAGCCAATGGTTAATGCGGGCCATTATTCTACCATACTCAGCAAATTCGATGGATGGACCGTGACGACCAGAGATAAATCACTATCTGCTCAATTTGAGCACACAATAGGCGTGACTAAAGATGGTTTTGAGATTTTTACCCTATCAGAAAAGGGTTACAAATGCCCGCCATATAGCACAAAATGAGCGATCCAAATCTAAACCAGGGCCACAGAAAGAGGCTAAAAGATAGATTCACCATATCCCCAAGCGCTGTACATGACTATGAATTACTTGAGCTAATTTTATTTAATGCAATACCTAGACGAGATGTAAAAAACCTGGCAAAAACTTTGATCAAAAAATGCGGGGGATTTCCCCAGGTAATTAATCTAGATGAAGTGCGCTTAAAAGATTTGCAATCTGAGATGGGCAAGGAAATTCCAAAATCACTATATACTCAGTTTGCAATTATCAAAGAATCTATTGCCCGAATCCTATCAGATGAGTTAAAAGAGAGGGAGATACTCGGTAGATCTGCCGCGCTGAATGACTATCTCCTTGCTACAATGTCTAATAAAAATACAGAAAGCTTTAGAGTATTATATTTAAACACAAAAAACCACCTCATAGCTGAGGAAATTCAGGATGTAGGAACAGTAGATCAAACTCAAGTTTACCCTAGAGAGATAGTAAAAAAGGCAATATTTCACGGCGCTTCGGCAATTATTTTGGTGCATAATCACCCCAGCGGAATAGCAACCCCCTCAAAAGCTGATATAATAATTACCAATAAAATTATAGAAGCTTGTAAAACAATAGAGGTAGCAGTGCATGACCATGTAATTGTTGGCAGTGGAAGGATATATAGCTTCAGATCAAACGGGATAATCTAGGTTCTGATTCATTCCTATCTAATAGAAATTCCAATTTTTAAATGACGAATACGAATTGCCGTTTAGGGCTCGCTCATTCTTAATGTTTATATACGTATATGACACTCCTCCCTAACCACAAATTCATAAATACTACTCTGTAACAAAATAAACACAATATATCATTACTTAGCAAAGATATTAATATATAAAATTGCATGATCTTGCGAAAAACATTAACATTAAATTAGATAAATTTATCAAGAGGTAAGAAAATGGCTCTAATACAAAGAAAGAGAGCTTCAAAGGGAAGGGGGGTAACTCATAGTTCTAAATCTGCCAGAAAGCGCAATGCTTTAGATTTAAAAACTGACATAAGTAAATCTCCTCCTAATGTTGTAGACGTGGTAAAGAGTGCAGAAGTGCCGAAAGTAATAGCACCTGCTGATTCAGAGGTCAAGAACTCCAATAAAAACACAACAATAACTAGGCAGCCAAATCAAAAACTGACTATTGGTGATATTAAGTTTAATCTCCCGGTTGATGAAGTGGCGACTGACCCAAAGCGCCAATCAGTAAGCATAGACATACAGGAGTACATGAAGGGCTACCTCGGAACTGAAAGCGATAATCCAGAAAAATCAGTTAAAAATATTGAGCCGAAAGTAACAATAAATCTTTCTGATGCGAAACAATTAGCCGCAAGTGCGACTCTTGCGTTTGAGAATTTCCAAGCTATTGATTTTGTAGTGGCAAAATTCAAAGAAAAACCACAAGAAGCAAAAAGACTGGCTAAAATAGATTCTAGCAGTTATTTTATCATTAAAGATTTCAATAGATTAGAAGTTCTAGTTGCTAAACAGATGGTGGACGAAAATGGAAATTTTATTGCAAATAAGCACCTCGATGACGAAGAAAAAGTAAAAATTTCTGACCAATATAATTCTTTAAAAGAAGGATTCCGTCCAAATCAAAAGATAATTGATACAACAAGAGGTGTTAGCTCCTCGGCAATAAACGCTGTTAATTCACTGAGAGGTAGAGGATTTGGCATAACACCTCCTTCCTCCTCTCGTCGTCTAAAGGGAACCTTCTACGCATCGCCAAAAACTCACGGCGGCGGACGCGGCAGCAACAGCGGAAAGACCAAATATTAATTATACTTCGTGTGATGGGGTTATTTTGAGGCGGAGTCAGTATTACTATGGGTTTTTTGGGCGTTTTGTTAAGATTTGTTATCCTCAGGATTTTGTTCAGCCTCCGAGTTTTGCTCTTTTTGTGCGTCTTGTTCCTTTCTATTTTCTATATTTTCTTCTATGGATTTCAGGAATTTTAGCTCATCTGGATCTAAGTCGGAAACTAGATCCAACTCATTATCATCCTCATCAAGATTTGGATTTTGCGCAGAGAGATTATCACCAGGATTCGTCTCTACCTCGTCTGGATTTTGAGCCTCTGATACTCCTCCGCCTCTAGATTTTGCCCTCGCATCCTCATTCGCTGCTTGCTGAGCGGACCCAAGCGCATAAACACATAATTCCTCCAGGGAGACGTTATTTTTCTCAGCTAGAGTTTTTAGTTTTGAGATTGTTTCCATAAAAGCTGGCGGCACTGAGCCCCCACGGTTTTTTGAAAGCCAGTCAGCCTGATTGAGAATTGGGTGGCGAGAAGCTTCAGGATTTCCAATGTAAAAAGCAAAAGGAGCTTTTTGTCCGCCAAAATCACAAGTAACTATGAATTTTTTCATATAATAATATATTCACTAATTTCTTATATTATCATAACATTTTTGGCGTTCAAAATCAATAAAGCAAGGAAGTTGATTGATAAATTTTTAGTTTATATGTTAAAAAGCACCAATTAAACATTCAATGACTATAGAGATTATTTTATTCATCACAACATAAAGCACCATAAACATTATTAAGATCTGCGCCGGTGTAATCACAAAAAAAACCTGAAATGTCGGCATGAGTCTTGAAAGAACCCCCCCTCCCACAAGTATTGAAGTTCCAACGATAATAAAGGGAGCTGCGATTTTAAATGCGATATTAAAGGCCTGATTAACAGTATTTGTAATTTTCAATGACATATCTGACATATCTAGCATAAAGCCAGGGCGAAATTTTTCGTAACTCTCTAGGAATCCTGCTATGAATAAATGATGGGAGTCGGAGGCAAAAATCATAGTAAGGCTAATCGTGAGCACAAAACTACCAAAAATTGCTACCTGTTCTTTTTGAGATGGGTCATACATTGTTGCAGCGCTAAGCCCTGACTGCATTGAGACGATATTCCCCAAAGTGAGAATGGAGGAGAATAATATCCTCAAAGAAAGCCCAAGCATCATTCCTATCAAAATCTCGGAAATCATATAATAAACAAGGAGGGAGGATGATGTTGTATATGGCGGCAAATACTGGCTTGCAAAACTTACGGAGCAGAGGGTGACCGCAAAAGACATGCCGAGTCTAGTTTTTATCGAAATTCTCTCGTCCGAGAGGCCAGGCACCATGGTGAATAAGGCTGAAATTCTAGCGAGCACCAAAAAGAAATCAAAGATTAGTTGTACTGTCATTTTTTATGAAGCGCTCTTTTTGAATTTTACTTTCTAAGTTGGAGAGAGATCTAGAGGCATAACACCCTTTACGAGAAAGGTTTACCTATGAGGAATAGTAGTATAATTATACTAGAAGTCTATTGAAATCTTAGCAAAGAGAACTTCTCTGGTAATAACCCGCTTGAAAAGGTGCGTTAAAGTTGTAAAATGGCGATATTTAAACTATAGCTCACAATGACACATTCCAAACTTTCGGACTCTATTGCAAAGTTTTTAAAAAAAGTTTACAAAAAAAATGGCGAGGATTTTGCTGAAATAGCTGCAAATTGGAATAAAATAGTGGGCTCTAATATTTCATATTTAGCGATTCCCGCGGGGTTAAAATATTTCAAAACTGCAAGCGGAAAAACTGCCTGCCTAACGCTTTTAGCAAGTAGCCCATCTTTAGTTTTAGAGCTGCAATTTGCAGAAACTGCTATTTTAGAGAGGGTGAATCAATATTTTGGATATAAGGCAATAAATTCTATCAAAATCAAGAAATAATGCTAGGTTCTGACTCATTCCTATATAAAGAGGAATGAGTCAGAACCTAAGTCTGGTTTGGAACAAGTCGCGTTGTTTTGTTGCTCAAGGACAGTATCTTGATATGCTATTTGTATATATAGTCTTTTATGTTGAATTAGCTACGTTGCCCACTCGTCGCTCACCTAATACTCATCATATCTTTACCCATAAGTTTTGCAAGAGTTAAAAGTTTCAAAAGCCAAAGTGAAATCCTTGAGTCGTTGTAGGCCTATCCAC
>JANRMF010000004.1:0-3291 GCA_033761815.1 Rickettsiaceae bacterium | reverse complement strand
ATTTTATAGATGCATTATGGCAGCTATTACCTCTATCTACATATTCTATTACTTTTTTGCGGAAATCTTGGCTATATGATGCAGGCATTTTCCTTCCAATATAGCATCCTTCCTCTCAAACGTCAACTTAATTTACTATATTTCATCAAAGAAAACTTGCTGCTATGATATATGTACCCAGAAATATCAGCATGATGAAATAAGCAAAATTTCACAAAGTCAAAGATGTGGCACTCTTTATTTACATCTGAATAGCAAAGAGCATAACGAATAGCTTTGCTTATAGGGGTTTGACCTTGATGATTTATTGCATTTTTTGAGACTTTGTTTTTGTAAAGAATTTTTAGAGTCATGCTCATGTCTCTACTCGTAGATTTTGTCCAGCAATTTATATTATATGCTAGGTGAAAAGCCCCACCTCCTATATGCTAGGTGAAAAGCCCCATCTCCCGTTGGAGTTCTGGCGTTTACATCAGCGCCTTTTTCTATTAGTAGTTTCAGTAATTTATATCTATTGAAGAACGCGGTGGAGTGAAGCAAACTCCAATTCCATGGACAATCACTATTATAGTTGATGTTATGTATATTAGTTACGACGTTGACATCTGTATCTGGTAAATTAATTAGCCTCCTAGCTTCTTCAATATTATTATCTCTAATTGCATTATGAATTAAATTATTTCTTCTGAGCATTTATATGTGTTGTTTTAATGTAAAACAATTTTATATCAATAATTCTACCAATACAAGATTAGCTGATCCATTCTAGTTTTTTTGAGTTAAAGAATTCTAAAGCTGAGATTTGTTTGCCACCAGGAACTTGAAGTTTTTCGATTTTAAGCAACCCATCTCCGCAGGCAATAATAAGTTTTTTTGAGTCGATTATTTGCCCGGATTGGTATTTTTCTTTGTTATATGATTCCTCGCTTGAACTTTCAGCAAATGGCTTGGCTTCAATAATTTTAATATCACCAAGATTTGTTTTCATATAGCTTCCCGGCCAGGGAAACCTACCCCTTATTCCGCAATCTATTTTTTCTGCAGAATCAACCCAGTTTATGTAAGAATCATCCTTTGATAATTTGCTCGCATAAGATGCGCCGGATAGATTTTGCGCAACTGGTTTTAGGTTTTCAATGTTTGATACTACATTGCTGATTAATTCCGCCCCTTCTTTTGCTGTATAATCATGGAGCCATGCAAGAGTTGCTCTATAAGGCATGGAAAAGTCTTTTTGCAGCAATATAGGACCCGTATCAAGACCTGCATCCATTTGAATGATGCATATAGACGATTCTGTTTCTCCCTCAATTATAGTATGCTGCAAAGGGCTCGCCCCTCTAAATTTCGGCAATCTTGATGGGTGAAGATTTATGCAGCCATATTTTTTTGCAGAGAGTATGGATGGCGGTATTATGAACCCATAAGCGCATACAACAATTATATCTGCATCTATAGTGTTTATAATATCTAGAATTGCTCGGTCCTTTAAGGTTCTTGGAGTATGAATTTGAATGTTGTTTTTTGCAGCTATCTCATATACAGGGCTAAATTTGATTTCCATCCCCCTTCCTGCTGGCTTTGGGGGACTTGTAAAAACAGCTCTTACTTCATGATCTCTGATTAAGGCCCTAAGAGATGGGGCGGCAAATTCCGGTGTACCCATAAAAATTAGGCTCTTTTTTGACCCTCTCATTACAAAAGCTGCTTTTTTAGTTTCTTTAGTTTAGAGATTGCAAAATCCCTTTTGATCGAGCTAAGATAGTCTATGATTAGCTTGCCGTGGAGATGGTCCATCTCATGCTGGATTACCCTTGCTAGCCATCCACTTACCTCCAAATTTTTCTTTTCCCCGTGGTAATCTAGATAATCTATTACAATGCTTGAAGGTCTTGGTACATCAATTCTGAGCTGCGGCACAGAAAGGCATCCTTCAGTTGCTACGTTCATTTCTTCTGAGCTATCTGTTATTACCGGGTTAATAAGATATAATGGGTAAAATGAACCCTCCCTTTCTTCATCGTCATCTGTTTGTAGATCAATAACTATTATCTGCTTGTGAACACCAATCTGAACAGCGGCAAGACCTATACCCGCATCTGAGTACATAGTCTCTAGCATATCTTTCATCAGTGAACGAGTCTCTTCTGTAACTTTTTCAACCGGACTAGATGGTTTTTTTAATATCGGATCCGGAGCTGTTACTATTTTTAAAATCGCCATTTCTTTTTTATTTATTATTCCTTAATTTTGCTCGCCTAGCCTCTGGTTAAATCTCTTGCTATATGGAGCCTTTTGTCATTTTGGATAACATATCTATAAATTTGCATATTTTCAATAATTCTCTGAACATAAGTCCTTGTTTGCTCATATGGAATTAGCTCCACCCAGTCTATTACTTGCCTTAGTTTCATTCCATTTGGATTCCCAAATCTTTCATCCCATTTTTTTGATACAGGTCCTGCATTATATTCACATGCGGTTTTTATATAGCTATCGTTTGCTTTAAGCTCTCTCTCAAGATAATAACTCCCAAGTTTTATATTATATTCAGGATTATATATTTTTCCAGGCTCATATTTAATCCCAAGTTCCTGTGCTAAAGCTTTTGCAGTTGCAGGTCTTATCTGCATTAATCCTTGAGCGTCCGCATAGCTTGTTGCCTTGACATCAAAAACAGACTCCTGTCTCATTATAGCATAAACTAGTGGCACCTCTAAGACATTTTTTGGAATTTTATATGGCAGAGGAAAAGAATCTTCAAGTATCAATAGGCCAGCTTGAGAGGCAAGTTTTGCAACCTCCACCCTCCAGTGTAAATCCAAATTTTTTCTAAGCCGGGAGTGGAGTAGGGCGATCTCACCTTTAGATTTTGCAGACATAAAGGCCTGTTTTGCATAATATTTTATCATCTCCTGCTTAGAGGAGTAGCAGAAAAACTCAGCAATTTGAGCATATTGGTTCTTGCTTAGAGATAATTTATCTTGCTCTAGAATCTCGGGCGGGCTCTTTATAGATAAATTTTTATGCCCAAGTTCGCTTGATGCAAGCATTCCGTAATAAGTAAATCCATATTCTGCTGCAAGTTTGTAAAATTTCTCTGCTTGCTGGTCATTTTTGAGCTTTTGATAAACCCTTCCGAGCCAGTATGCACCTCTTGCTTTTGAAATAGAGGATTTGGATGAATTATAGACCACGAGGAAATGTTTCTGAGCTTTTTCTGGCTTTTTTTCAAACCTAAAAGCAAGCCAACCTGCAAACCATTCCGCATCAACAAGATCGCAAATTTCA
>JANRMF010000003.1:0-11206 GCA_033761815.1 Rickettsiaceae bacterium | reverse complement strand
GTGTTAGCGGCCCTGTTTTATCCATTGACTACGGCGATAAAAAAATCGGTCTTGCTATAAGCTCGCCTAATAGATCTATGTCCGCACCCCTTGCTGTAATAAAAAATATCTCTATAGATTCTCTTTGCGCATCAATCCAGAAAATTATTACGGGCAAAAATATATCCGGAATCGTTATTGGTCTTCCCCTGCACCAAGATGGGAATGAGAGCATAAGTAGCAAAAAGGTAAAGGTATTTTCTGAAAAACTGGATAGTTTTTTCAATCTCCCTCTATATTTGCAAGAAGAAAGGCGCACTACCAAAGCAGCTGATAGTTTGCTGAAGATTGCAGGTTTTAATCGCAAAACTCGAAACGAGGTGGATGATAGCGTGGCTGCATGTCTAATTTTGGACTCTGTGCTGCAAAAAATTGAGAATAAATGAAAAAATTTTTCCCAAAAACCTTAGCCCCGCGAGAAAATTATATATAATCAAAAAAAACACTGGCAAACTAGAGAATATTTTGCTATAAATTTCCCAAGTCGCTGTTCCTCGGTAGCTCAGTGGTAGAGCAAACGGCTGTTAACCGTTTGGTCGCAGGTTCGAATCCTGCCCGGGGAGCCACTATTTTTCCTAAGATAATCAAAGAAAAATAGTTATAGATATACATAAATGACTTATTCGTTTTATAATTAAGAGTTAAATGGGAAAAGAAGAGCTAATAGAATTTGAAGGAGTAGTGCTAGAATTACTTCCAAATGCAAATTTTAAAATCAAACTTGATAATGGGCACATAATCACTGGACATACTTCAGGCAGAATGCGAAAAAATAGAATCAGAATCTTAGTAAACGATAAAGTTACAGTAGAAATGACTCCATATGACCTCTCCAAGGGTAGAGTCATTCATAGGCACAAATAATAAGAAATTAGAGGTGTTCATTGGCTGGCCATTCCAAATTCAAAAATATTCAGCATCGCAAAGGCGCACAGGACAAAAAAAGAGCCAAGATTTTTACACGTCTAGTTAGAGAGATTCTAACGGCTGCAAAATCCGGCCAGCCAGACCCTGAATTTAATCCAAGATTAAGAGCTGCGATTATTACGGCAAAATCAATGAACCTGCCAAAAGAGAGGATAGATAGAGCCCTACAAAGCGTATCAAGCGGAGAAGATATAGCAAATTATGATGAAATTAGATATGAAGGTTATGCATCCGGAGGAATCGCGATTATCGTCGAAGCTCTTACGGATAATAGAAACCGAACAGCATCAGAAGTAAGATCCTGTTTTTCGAAATATGGTGGTAATCTGGGCGAAACTGGGAGTGTAAATTTTATGTTTGATCACCTTGGGATAATATCTTACCAGGCTACTATCTCAGAAGAGTCAGAATTCCTAGAAATCGCAATAGAATTTGGCGCATCAGATGCTGAATCTGACGAAGAATTACATACTTTATATACTGAAATCGAAGACTTTAACACGATCCTTGCAAAAATGACCGAAAAATTTGGAGCACCGGAAGAAGCCTGCATAGGCTGGAGGCCAAAAAGCCCTATGGCAATTGAAGATAAGGAAAGGGCCGAAAAACTCGAAAAGCTAATTGATGCGCTAGAAGAAAGCGATGATGTTCAAAAAGTATTCGGAAATTTTGTTGTATCTTTACCTTAAGAATTTGATACTGAGAAAATTCAGCGCTAGGTTATAATTCACCATCATAAATATAATGTACACCGCATGACAAAACACAAATTTAAAGTAGAAAAATTAGTCCGCGACAATCAACTGGAAAAGATGGATAAAGAAGGGGTGGAATATGTAGCAAGATTTATGGACGAGAGTGAGTATGAAGTTAGACTCAAAGAAAAACTAATTGAAGAAGCAGAAGAAGTTAAAGATGCAGACTCTAGAGATGAAATATTAGAAGAACTGGCGGATGTGCTAGAAATCGTTTATAGTATCGGAAGTCTTTATGATTTAACCCTTGAAGATATAGAGAAAGTTAGGCTGGATAAAAAGGCCAAAAAGGGAGGGTTTGAAAAGAGGATATATAACCAAGATACAACTGTATCAAAAAATAGTAGAGCATATGAATATTTCATTGCAAGACCAGAAAAATATCCGGAGATAATTTGAGCTGCACTTTTATGGGAAGTATGTATAAATCCATAAACTCACCATGCTAATCCATCACTTGTGATGGTGAAAGTGGACTATAATAAATGTGATGCAAATAATAGAGAAGATAATTGCAACATGGGGTGAGTATATAGAATAAATAGATAGGCATAGTAAGATAAAATTGCAGCAAGCTATTTTCGATACAATCTCCCTATGGCTCATGCCTTTTCTGACTGCCTGCTGGAAAAAATGATTCAAATGAGGGAGCCAAATCTTTTCCCTTTTCATGAGCCTTATCAAAATTGTAATCCCTCCATCTGCGATATAATATAAACTTGCAATTACTGATGCTAAAAATAATCTCTCGCTTGATGCTGCGATTAGTAGTAGATTGCTACCATGGATTAGTCCCAAAAATATACTTCCAACATCCCCCATAAATACACTAGCTGGACTCCAGTTGAATATCATAAAAGCAGAAGAGGCGCCAAATATAATAGCACTTGAATAAAACACTAAATCTACATTAATAATCACTTTATCCCGTATAATGCATAAAAGTAAGGTTGTTACCGAAAGGTGGATTGACTGAGCGGCGCTAATTCCATCTATCCCATCTAGGAAATTATATATGTTCGTAAACAACACTAATGCGAGGATGCATAAAGCAAGGTCAAGATCCGGAGCAACTTCACCGCGAAATATTAAATGGGGAGATAAGTAACATACTAAGCAAATGCTAGCTGCAACAAAATGAATGAAGAGCCTTGGAACAATACTGATTCCTTTCACATCATCTATAAAGGAAATTAGGGCTGCAAGGCTTGAAGCTATGATTAATGGCAAAATATTGAGATGCTCATTTGTAAGAGAGGAAACATAACATAAACTCATAAGGAAGGCTATAACAAAGCCTATGCCACCTCCGCGAATGGTCGGCTTTAGGTGCGCCCTCCTGGAATTTGGCATATCAACAATCTTAAAATGCGTAAGAATGGGGATTGATATTAGGATAAAACATGCAGATAAAATAAAGCTCAAAATGAGTGAGGTGGGCAAAAGCCAGAACTTTTGACTAGTATAAAAGTTATTAAGATGCCAGTTTAGTGATTCTATCATTGCTTTCCTATCATACTCCTTATGAATCAATATAGCGGGACGCAAACTTTATGTCAATTTAGGTTCTAAATAATTCCTATCTAATTGGTAGTAATTTTAGGGCTATAAGGTATGATACCAATCACCAGTTATAATAATACTAAGCGCGAGGAGCGAAGCCCACTAAATGCTAGGTTAGGACGAGCAACAACGTAGGATTATAGATGGCGATTCGTATGATTCCCTTACTCTATCGCTTCGACTGATTTGACTTCAGGTATATAATATTGCAACATAGATTCTATTCCGTTCTTAAGAGTCACGGATGAGCTTGGACATCCCGCGCAAGATCCTTTTAGCTCAAGGTAAACAACCCCATCTTCAAACCCTTTATATGTAATATCCCCGCCGTCCATAGCAACCGAAGGACGTACTCTAGTCTCTATGATTTCTATAATCTGATTTTCAATTTCCGTTAAATCGGATAGGCTGTGGTCTTTTTTCTTTTCTCTGTGGCCTTCTAGAGCCGGTAGATTTGCGCTAAAATGACTCATCATTTCTGAGATAATAAATGGTTTTAAAATATCCCATTTTGCAGATTCTGTTTTAGTAATTGTGATGAAATCGCTGCCAAAAAATACTGCTTCTACATCATTTATGTTGAATAGAGCGCTTACTAACTTCACTCCACATGCGTTTTCTTTTGAGTCAAAATGAATCGGCTCACTGGCAACATCTTGACCTGGGAAAAATTTCAGAGCATTTGGGTTAGGGGTGGATTCGGTTTGAATAAACATATAGCGCCTTGTTTTATTAACTTATAAGTTTCTTGTAGCAGATGGGAGTCTGAATTTAATCCCCTCCATTTCCTTGGTAACAATTATCTGACATCCAAGTCTTGATGTTTGAGTAAGACCAAAAGCAAGATCTAACATATCCTCCTCAGCCTCTTCTGCATCTGGTAATTTTTTATAATATTCCGCATCCTCAACTATAACATGACATGTAGAGCAAGCAAGGGATCCCTCGCAGGCCCCTTCTAGGTCAATATCATTATTTTTTGCCACCTCAAGAACGCTTAGCCCATCTTGCGCATCAATTTCAACTTGTTTGTCATTTTCTATTATAAAAGTAATTTTTGTCATTTTTTCTACTCTGAAGAAATCTGATTTATATTTTTCCCTGCTAAATATTCATTTAGCCCTTGATTAACCATTTTATCTATGAATTTTTCCACGCGTTTATTCAGAAAACGTATCTCATTCTCTAATTCATCTACTGTTAAAATATCGATTTTTTTCAACAAGTCATTACATTTTTTCGTTAAGAAAATTACATCCTCATCCTCATCTATAGGTAGTACTTTTTCTATCATAGAAATTAGAGCGGAAATTAGGCTCCGCATTTCCACCTGAAGATTTATGGTTTTTGCCGTAATATAATCTTGCTCTGCGTTTTCCATCGCCGATTTAAGCATATCATAAATTTCCCCTTCACTTAGCCCAAAAGATGGTTTTACTGAAATTTCGCTTACTTTTCCCGTATTAATTTCATGAGCTTTAACAAACAAAAGCCCATCAGCATCTATGTTAAAAGTTACCTCAACGGCCGCTTGGCCTGCTTTTTGAGGCGGTATAGAATTAAGGCTAAATTTCGCAAGAGATCTACATAAAGATGCAACTTCTCTATCTCCTTGGACTATATGAAAATCGACACCTGTCTGCCCATCTACATAAGTGGTAAATTTCCTAGAATATGAAGCTGGAATTGGGGTATTTCGGGGGATGATTTTCTCAACAACCCCGCCCATCATCTCAATACCAAGGGAGAGAGGCACGACATCAATAAGCACATCACCAGATTTTGCTGATAAGTTATAGGCTTGAGTTGCAGCACCCTGTGCCACTATTACATCCGGATTATAGCTCGTAATTACCTTCACGCCCTTAAAAGCATCTTCAAGTCGCGATTTAACAAATTTCAGCTTAGTGCTACCTCCAACTAGTATAATACCATCAAGGGGATTTAAACCACTCTCATAATGAACTTTTTTTGTAGTTGATATTGTTTTATCAAGAATTTGGCTAATTGCGCCATGCAACTCTTCTTCGCTGATAATCATTCCGTCTATTTCTGCAAGAGTTTCCTTTATTTGCTTTGCAATACTCAGGAAATATGCAGAGCTTGATGTAGCCTCGTCTATATTATATTTTTGCGCAAGATACTGAGAGATTGCATAGTCAATATCATCCCCGCCAAGCTCAGCATCCCCCCCTATAGATTCCACCTTAAACACTCCATTGTGAATTTTGATAGCCGATACATCGAATGTACCGCCGCCAAAATCATATACCAAATAATTTCCCGAAGATTTTGAATCTAGGCCGTAGAAATAGCAAGCTGCAGTTGGCTCTGATATTAAGCGCATAATCTCAATACCAGCAATTTGGGCTGAATGTTTTATCATAGATTTGGACTGCTCGTCAAAATATGCAGGAACTGTGACTACTGCTTTTTGAATATTCCTTCCTAAAAACTTTTCTGCGCTTTGTTTTAATTTTGTAAAAATTCTTGCGGCAATCTCAATGAGATGGAATTTCTCATTATTGATCGCGATCATCACTCTACCGTTTTCTTCAACCAAAATTGACTTAAGCTCTCTGCTAATTATACCAGAATTCATAAGCTCGCTATAGGATTTACCGAATAATCTTTTGATGGATTTGATTTTATGCCCATAAAACTCAGTCTCAGATGGCAAAATCTCGCTCCCATCAATTGGTATCAACCTAACTCCATCTTGATCTTTGATGGCTATCAGAGAGTTAGTAGTGCCAAAATCTATTCCTACTATTATCTCTCTTTCCTGATTCTGTTTTTGAGCGGCCGGGTCAATTATATCTAAAAACATGATTGTATTTTTTTATTTAATATTGCTAGCAAATTATCATAATATTTTAGATATATAGTGTAATTTACCGCGCGAAGCTTATCACCAGAGCGAAAAGCAAGATCTATTGATTCAATGCAATCGCTTCTTTGGTTCCTGACTTCCTCTATATCACGCTCCAGAGCGCCTAGATCTTCAAGCTCGTCAATGAGCTCATTCCTTTCCAAAATCTCTAGGAGGAAGTTCTTATCTACATTGCTCTGTTGATTCTCATCTAATAAATCCACCCCGTTTTGTTTTAGCAATAAACAAGCTCTCAAATAATCATTTTTCAGAGTCTGGTAAGCTTGGTTCAGATCATACGCTTCTATGTCTTTGGTTTTTTGACCAGAATCGGGGTGTATTTGCTTCTGAAGCTCAATATACCTCTCCTCAAGCTGAGTAAGATTAATTTGAAATTGGGGCTTAAGAGCGAATAATTCGAAATAATTCATACTGAAAAAGACTCCCCGCATCCGCATCTTCCTTTTTCATTTGGGTTTTTGAATATGAAGCCTGATTTAAATTTCTCTTCTACAAAATCCATTTCTGTCCCAATTAGATACATAATTGCCTTTGGGTCTACCAGAACTTTTATATCATCCTGACTGATTATCTCCTCAAATGGCCTTGACTCATCGGCATATTCAATTGTGTAAGTTAGACCTGAGCAACCTCCAGACTTAACTCCGACTCTTATTCCAAATGATTTACTCCCTCTTTGCGCAAGAAGCTGCTTAATCCGCTTTGATGCTGATGGCAAAATAGTGATTGGCTGTTTTTTTGGGGTTGTGTGCTGCAAAGTTTGCGTCATCTAACTAAATTTCCCCTCTTTTTTCTCTGTAATCTTTAATTGCAGCCTTGATAGCATCTTCCGCAAGAAGTGAGCAATGTAGCTTAACAGGAGGTAGAGAAAGCTCCTTCGCTATTTCCGTATTTTGAATTTGATTTGCTTCCTCCAGCGTTTTGCCCTTAATCCACTCTGTAACCAAAGAGCTTGAAGCTATCGCAGATCCGCAGCCAAATGTTTTGAATTTTGCATCCTCAATGACGCCGTCATCTCCAACCTGAATCTGCAGCTTCATCACATCCCCGCATGCAGGAGCTCCCACTATTCCTGTTCCAACATTCTTGCTTTCTTTATCGAGAGAGCCGACATTTCTTGGATTTTCGTAGTGATCTATCACTTTTTTGCTATATGCCATATTTTCCTCTTTATTTGTTTTATTTGTTTAATGTTCTGTCCATTTAATTTGCTTTAGGTCGATTCCTTCTTGAACCATCTCCCATAATGGACTCATATCTCTGAGTTTTTGCACCCTATCTATAATGAGCGAGGCTGCAAATTCAACTTCCTCAATTGTTGTGAACCTTCCAAACCCAAATCTTATAGAAGTATGAGCAAGGTCGTCGCTCACCCCAATAGCCCTTAGAACATAAGATGGCTCAAGGGATGATGATGTACATGCAGACCCAGAAGATACTGCAAGATCTTTAATTGCAAGAATCATGGATTCTCCTTCAACACACGAAAAGCTAATATTCAGATTGCCGGGATACCTACTTTCCAAATCTCCATTGACAAAAATATCACTTATAGATGAGTGGAGCCTATCCAGAAAATAATTGCTCAGATGTTTGATTCTGGCATATTCTGTCTCCATTTCTTCGTATGCAATTTTTGCAGCTTCCCCGAGCCCTACAACAAGAGGAGTTGGAACAGTGCCAGACCTCATCCCCCTTTCCTGTCCACCCCCATTGAAAATTGGCTCAAGTTTTACCCTTGGCCTCTTTCTTATGTATAGCGCCCCAACTCCCTTTGGACCATATATCTTATGCCCCGAAATACTTGCAAGGTCAATATTTGCCTTTTCTACGTCTATTTTAATTTTACCGTAGCCCTGCGCTATGTCACTATGGAAAAATGCCCCAGCATTTCTGCAAATACGGCCAATTTCCTCAAGTGGCTGAATCACGCCAATTTCGTTATTTACAGCAATGATGGAAACAAGGGCAGTACGTTCTGTAATTTCTGACTTGAGAGCCTCAATATCAATCAACCCATTAGGAAGCACATCTAAATATGTAACCTTGAACCCCTCTAACTCCATATGTCTTGCAGCATCGAGTATGCATTTATGCTCAATTTTTGAGACAATAATATGATCTTTGGTTTGCTTGTAAAATCTTGCCACCCCCTTAATTGCAAGATTATTAGACTCAGTCGCTCCTGAGGTAAATATTATCTCTTTTCCAGCAGCGTTAATTAGCTTTGCAACATTATCTCTTGCGAGCTCAATTGCCGCTTCTGCTTCCCACCCATAAGCATGACTTCGTGAATGAGGGTTGCCAAATTTTTTGTAAAAATATGGTATCATAGCATCCACAACTCTAGGATCTGTAGGGGTTGTAGCTTGATAGTCTAAGTAAACTGGAAATCTTGTTCCTGATTTGATTAAACTATTTTTTTGTTCTTCTATTTTATTTATGCTCATATTTTATTTCCTATTTTTTTCCATACGGATATGAATTTTTCCACATCTTTCATTGTGTTTGTTACACCAAAACTAACCCTGATCGCGCATCTTGCTTCATCTTCTGAAAATCCCATACTCATTAAAACATGAGAAGGTTTTACAACTCCAGAAGAACATGCAGCGCCATTACTAAGGCAAATACCTTCCCGGTCAAATAACATTAATTGTAAATTTGCACCAAGATTCGGGGTGATAAAGAGCGTAGTATTTGGAAGGCGGGATGCGCCCCTACCTACTATCATAGCAGATTTATTTTCATCGCTAATAGCTTCCTCAATAAAATCCCGCATTTTTTTCACTTTCGTTTCAAAAAACTTCACCCTCTCTGGGACAAAGCTTGCTGCATAGCCAAAGCTAACAGCGGGAATAAGGCCTTCCGTACCAGATCGCTCTCCCTTTTCCTGCCCTCCCCCGCTTACTTCTGCCTTAATCTCAAAATCTCCACGCACAATCAGAGCACCGCTACCTGCAAGCCCGCCAATCTTATGGCTACTAATGCTAACAAAATCAGCGCCTATATCAGCAAGGTCAAGTGGCGCTTTTCCATAAAGCTGAGCACAGTCAGAGTGAATATACGCTCCAAATGAATGTACAAGGGAAGATATTGCAGATATATCTTCTATAATTCCGGTTTCATTATTTGCCGCCATAACAGAGACAAGCACTCTTGCTCCTTTTAATTTTTGAAGCAAGGACTCAAGGTAATCAAGGTCAACAAGCCCCATCTCATCAACTTTGAGCATGGTGGCATTTTTTAAAAGTCTAGCCGGCTCAATAACAGAGGCATGATTTGTTGGGGAATATAATATGTAATCCTCGGAAAAATTGCGAATTATCAAATTATTTGCCTCTGTTGCACCTGAGGTAAAAATTACCCTATAACCCGCCTTATGTGCATTTGAAGAAGAAGTCGCGCTCTCTAATATCTGAGTCCTTGCATCTTGAAGTAATTTTCGCGCATTCCGCCCGAGCTTATGTATAGAAGATGGGTTAAGCGGAGCGCTCATAAGAGGCTGAATTATATCAACAAGCCCATCTATTGGGGTTGTAGTAGAATTATGATCTAAGTACACCAAATTATCCAGCATCCTTAACTTGCCCCCTAATAACATCATCAATAGATATATCCTCAAGATAATGTCTAATTGCAGAACCAAGCCCATGCCACAAATCATGAGTAATGCACTTTACACTCTTATTTACGCAACCATTATCCTTATCAGAGCATCGTGTAATTTTTATCTCCTCATCCACCGCATCAATAATTTGGCTAATTTTGATGGTTGATGCATCTATATTGAGTATATATCCGCCATTTGGCCCTCTCAATGCCTTCACTACTGATAGTGATTTTAATTTTGCAAAAATTTGCTCTAAATATCCAAGGGCAATATTTTGCCTATCTGCAACTTCAGCAAGCCTTACAGGGCCATTCTTTGAATGAATAGCAATATCCGCAAGAGCCATAACCGCATATCTTCCCTTTGTTGTTAACATCATATAGTTATCTTTTTTACACTGTCCTATTCTTAAAAGATTGAATAAAATCCACATCTATGTTAGTTTGTGTTTTTTATCGTACCATAATAACCTAGTATTTTAGTAAGGAATTGTCAATATGGCAGATGTATTTTTTAATGGCCCAGCCGGTAGAATCGAGGGCAAATATTTTCAATCAAGCAACGAAAAAGCCCCTGTAGCCCTTGTTCTTCACCCACATCCGCTATATGGAGGTAGTATGAATAATAAGGTTGTTTATGCAGTATATAAGTCTCTTTTGCAACTTGATATGTCAGTCCTTAGGATAAATTTTAGAGGAGTAGGAAAATCTCAAGGAGAATATGATGGCGGAGTGGGGGAGCTCACTGACGCTGCAACAGCTCTCGACTGGCTTCAGCTGAAAAACCCGATAGCTAACCAATTTTGGATCGCAGGATTCTCTTTTGGCTCTTGGATCGCTCTGCAACTAATCATGAGAAGGCCAGAAATAAATAATTTTATCGCTATCTCTCCGCCTGTTAATAAGTTTGATTTCTCATTTTTATCACCATGCCCGGTTCCTGGTCTAATCATTCAAGGCAATCAAGATAGTATAGTGGATGAAAATGCGGTTATGAGCGTTGCGGAAAAATTATCCAAGCAAAAAATTAAGGTGGATTATAAAACAATTGATGGGGCGGATCATTTTTTTAGGAACAAAATTACTGAACTTGAAGAAACAATTGCTGATTATGTCAGAACTTTGCAAAAAGGCACATCTCAAACTCACCAAGGCGCAAAATCAAGAAGTGCTAAGAAAATGTCTCAGATGCTATTAAGCTAAGCTCTGAGCTATTTCTGGTTTTTGATTATTTTGAATCTTTTTGCTTGAATTTCTCATCCAGAACTTCATGGATTTTGCGCTTGAGTTTTTCGTATACTTCTTTAAACCCGCTTTCTTTTTTATTTATTATCTTTCTCCCCACTTTGACAGTTAAAAAGCTGCAAATGCACTATTCATGCGGGATACAGAGTTTTTGAGGTTGTTATGAGTTCAC
>JANRMF010000002.1:0-3570 GCA_033761815.1 Rickettsiaceae bacterium | reverse complement strand
TTAGCGCATCTGGACTAGATCTGAAATATTTCAAAATCTGCTCTTCGGCCTGAGGCGCGCGCATGATTTGCTTGCTTATCTCATTTTTTTGATCTTCGTAAGTAACTTTGATGTTATTTTTCTCAGCATAATCTGCGAGTAATAGACCAATTCTCACTCTTCTTAAAGCGATTTTTTTGCAATATTCGTCGAATTCTTCTTCTGTTTTACCTTTGAGCTCCTCATCATCTGCTTGATTCTTAATTTGCATTATAAGCTGAGCTTTTTCTTGTAGAAGTAGTGATGGGGGAACATCAAAATCCAGGACTTCTTCTAATTTGTCAAATAGGCTGAGTTTTGCGAAAATATTAGAAGGTGCTTCATAGGCATTTCCAAGGAAGGTTTCAACTTTACTTTCCAAATCCTTTAGATTTTCTGCAGAAAACTCTTTTGCATTTTCATCATTAATCTCAGGAGTTTCAGGGGATAAGATTTCATGGACAAAAATTTTGAACTCCGCATCTTTTCCTTGAAGCGCTGCAGAACCATAATTGTCTGGGAATTTTACAAAAACAGAAAGGCTTTGACCCTCTTTTGTTCCCACTAGTTGGTCTTCAAACCCATCAATAAATGTTTTTGAACCAAGAGTTAGGGGGTATTTTTCTCCTTTGCCACCAGCAAAAGCAACTCCGTCGACAAATCCTTCAAAATCTATGATGACTTTATCGTCTAATTTTGCCTTGTGAGTTTTAGCTGCTTTTTTAAATGTCGATCTAAATTTGAATAATTCTTTTATCTTGTCCTGCACATCCTGCGCTTTAATTTCAGCGATGGGTTTCTCTACGGTAATTTTTGCAAAATCAACTGAGGGAACTTTCGGAAGCACTTCGATTGCAACTGTAAATTCGATATTGCTATCTTCCTCGATTTTGAGGTCCTCCACGCGAGGCTGCAAAGCTGGTTTTAGCTCTTTTTCTTTGATGATAGTATTAACTCTATCTTCTATCATATCTTCTAAAATCTCATTAACTACAGATGCTTTAAATTTTTGCTCCACTAATTTCATCGGAACTTTACCGGGTCTAAAACCTGGCCACTTGGAATCTCTTGCAAGAATCTCCAGTCTTGTGCTCACTTTTTCCGATATAGAACCATACGGGAATTGGATTTGATATTTGATCTCAAGGCCTTCGTTTTGTATTTCGTTTATTTGCATAATAAGTTTCTTTAAGATTGGTTGTACCTAAATTTTGGTGCGGGTGGAGGGACTTGAACCCCCATGCCTTGCAGCGCTAGATCCTAAGTCTAGTGCGTCTACCAGTTCCGCCACACCCGCTTTATCATCCTGTTATGAATGAAGTTTAAATTCTGTGGAAAGACTTTATGGCTCTACTATATACATTATATAATTTTTGTAAATGGGTAATTTTGGTATTTTCATCCACTTTGTGTGCGGTTTCGTTTAAAAGCCCGAACTCTAGAAGCGGGCAGTAATCTTTGATGAATCTTGCATCTGAAGTTCCGCCAGATGTGCCAAAGCTTCCATCGGAGCCTGTTTCGCTTATTACAATTTTTTGGAATATTTCTGTAAATTCTACCATTTCAGCAAGAAATGGGAGGGCTGATATTTTGTATTTGAGATCAAAATCTTGGGTAATTGCTGAGCACATATTTTCAATTTCTTGGATAATTTGGCTGGGTTTTTTTGCGCCGGAGCATCTTATATTAAACTTTGCCTTTGTTCTTGAGGGGATGAGATTTGTGGTGCTATTATTTGTATCTACAGATGTAATCTCAAGATTTGACTTTGCAAAAAAGGCATCACCCATATCTATATCATAATTTTGCAGCGCGCTAAGAATTTTTACCATATTTTTATGCGGATTTTGGGCTTTTTCCGGATATGCCACGTGCCCCTGCTCCCCCCTAACTTCTAGTGCAAAATTGATACTCCCTCTTCTGCCGACCTTGATAATATCCCCAAATTCTTCATCACAAGTTGGCTCCCCTATTATTGCAAAATCTATTTTATGGCCATTATCTTGCATCCACTCAAGCATCCTGCGCGTACCGAATTCAGCGCTCCCCTCTTCATCTGAGGTGATCAAAAAACTCAACTTCTCTCTAGATTTAGCCCGTGCATGATCAAGCCCAGCCTCTATCATGCAGGCAAGCGCCCCTTTCATATCAACAACTCCTCTGCCATAAATTCTATCTTCTTGAGTAGTCATGATATATGGGGGATATTTCCAGCTTTCCTCAAGACCTGCAGGTACTACATCAACATGACCTGCGAAACATAGATTTGCTCCTTTGTCGCCATATTCTGCATATAGATTCGTTGTTTGCTCCTCGTCTTTACCAAATATCTGGACATGACATCTGAACCCTGCTTTTTCCAGCAAATCCTTTATGTAGTTTATGGCTCCATCATCACTTGGGCTAACTGATTTATAAGAAATTAGTCTTGATAAAATATCGGTGTAAGACACATAAAACCTGAGTTAAATAATAGCAAATGAAAATATATCTATCATTTTTTTGCACTAAAAGCAAAATTTAATTGCTATTATTAGTCGATTTTGATATATTGTGGCTCTCCAAATTGCTATAACAAAATTAGTTTCTGCGGCCATGGCGGAATTGGTAGACGCGCAGCGTTGAGGTCGCTGTTCTGATAAGGAGTGGAAGTTCAAATCTTCTTGGCCGCACCATTTTTATTTTTTGCGTCTGCGCACTACTAGAGTAATTAAGCCTATGCTACAAGATGAAATAAATTCTTCAGAATTGTCAGATCAAGGGTCAATTTTTTCTCATCTAGAGTATATTAAAAAATTACTCCATGAAAACGAATTAGAAGAGGCAAAAAAAGCGATTTTAGAGCTGCACCAGGCGGACCTTGCAGACCTCATCGATAGCCTTTCAAACGAGAATGTTGCAACCATATTTTCTTTAATCGAAAATGATTTCAGTCCAGAATTATTGGTCTTGCTTAGCTCGAAATCAATCTTACTCGCCATTCAGCATTATGGCAGCAACAGACTTGCTGAGTTTGTTGGCCTTTTAAGCGTTATTGACGCAATTGAGTTTATGGATGAGCTGGACGATGGTCTTAAGTCCGAAATTCTTGAACTTCTTCCAGAGGAAAATAGGCTACATATCCTAGAGGGATTTAATTACCCAGAACATACAGCAGGAAGGGTAATGTCCAAAAAATATATTCTATTTTATGAACATTGGACGGTAGGTCAGGCAATTGACTCCATAAGAAAGAATGATGATATTCCAGAGGAATTTCACGCTGTTGTTGTTGTAAATTCAAAAAATAAACCAATAGGCACAGTAACTCTGAGCAAGGTGCTAAAAGAAAATAGGACTGTTCAAATTAGCCAGATCATGAATGAGGATATTAAAATTGCCGATACCAATACTTCTCTAAGTGATTTATCTTATATATTCAAACATTATGCACTAACTGTTGTTCCTGTTATTAACAAAGCGGGTAAGTTAGTTGGAACTATCTCCATAGACAACATGATCTTTATTATTGAGGAGCAGGCAGAAGATGCAATATTGCATTTTGGCGGGGTA
>JANRMF010000001.1:0-9119 GCA_033761815.1 Rickettsiaceae bacterium | reverse complement strand
GCAATATAACTATAGCCTCGTCAAATTCCAAAATTAATTCTGGGCAGGAGCAAATAGAATCTGACTTATCATATCCAAACTATCAAGAGACTCAAAAGAATCTACCAATTAAAACCAATTTAAATAAAGTAACAAATGAATTCAATAGTAATATAGAAAATATAGAAGATTTTAACTTAGACATAAATCAAGCAATAGATCAGGCTAAAACTTCTGTTACAGCTCCAAATATATCAGAGATGCTCTCTAAAGAAGATCTAGAAAACTTTGAATCCGAAAGATCTAGACTTTCGCAAATTCCAGAACATAGCCTTGAATCTGAAGGTAGAAGCGTAAGGCTTAAGAGCGAAAACTCATATATGAATGACTTTGAAGTAGACTATACAAAGCAAGGCTCTACTGCTCATAAGAATGATATAGATGCAATAGTAAATACCATCGAATCCAAGATGGAGTCCCTAACTTCTCTTTTAAAAGAAAACGGGATTGACTGCCAAGGAACTATAGGTAGTAATGAATTAGTCCTACCTTTTGTACAAGAAGAAGTCCTCACCCAAAAAAGTGCTAAAGATTACAGGCAAACGCCTTGCGAGCAAAAACAAAACCTATATGACTGTAAAGATATTGTCAAACTACGCTGTAGCTCAAAAAGCTTCAAGCTCCCATCTTCTCTAAATTTTACGAGTAATTTACCGACTTCATCAAATATCGCAAAAGGTGAAATTACATTTGGATGGCCATATAATCATTCCTTGAGCGGTGGCCCCGGTACTTTGTTTGATTATAATATAAATTTTAATATAGAAGAATTAGCAGAGTTTGCAGAATTTAGCCTCGCTGAAATAGGATATGATGATTTTATCAGAATTAGCATCAATGATCATCAAATATTTAATGGCCCATTTGGAGGAGACAGACTTATTCTCCATCATCACAGAATAGACTTTTTTTCTTGGTTCTATAGAGTTCAAACTTCGGCATCAGATTTTCATTCATCAGAACAAAATACATGGTTTACTTCGGGCAGCATTAATCTTAAATCTTACTTAAAGCAAGGGCCTAACAAAATAGACATCAGAGTTATTGTTGGAAATAAAGGCGGAATATGGCTCAAATTCATCGCAAAAACCAATAGCTGCAGCAAATGGGAAGAATCATGGGAGGAGCAATGCATTCACAAGAAATGAAATCTTGCTATTATATTTACCTCCATCTTCCTCTTAGATTGCTATTAATAATAATTGTCTCATCAATTGCCATAAACAATCCCTCTTTTGCAGCCTTTAGTCCGGGATTCCCTTGCGCCAATTCACAGAAGATCTGCTCAATAGGAGCTGGATATAAAATAATTGACGGCGTAAAATTATATAAAGATTGCTGGGAATATTCTTATGTAAAAACATGCGAGGTTGCTTCTAAAGATGATTGTAAGAATTTCGCTCATTGTTATGAAATCGCGCAAACAGAATGCTTCCAGAAAGATAGATATGGTAATTGTGTCAATCAAGGTAAGGATTTTTCATGCGAAGATCAAATCTCCTATAGCCATCTTCAAACTGAAATAAAACAAATCTCCAAGGGGGAAAAGGCCAAAGAATTTGTATGTAAAGGAATACCCTGCATAGATGGTAATTGTATTGATAAAAGCTATGACATGGATTCAAATCTAATGAGTTCCATATCTGAGCTTTACGCAGTAAGTAGGCTTTCTGGAATAGATGATTTAGATTTTCAGATATTTAAAGGATCAAGCCTTCATTGTTCTAAAAAACCAGCCTCATATCTTAATTGCTGTAAACAAAAAGGCTGGGGTGAAGACATGCTCGGAGCTAAATGTACATCTAGCGAGCAAAATCTTCAAAACCTAAGATCTCAGAATAAATGTATTTACGCCGGCAATAAAAAAAGTGGCAAGGAACCATTCCACGTCAGCAAACATTACTTCTGTTGTTTTAGCAATTTATTTACCAAAGTATTTCAAGCCCAGGCCCGGCAGCAACTTGGAATCGGATTTGGATCACCAGGCGCTCCTGATTGCAGGGGCCTTACTTTATCTGAAATCAGGAGGCTGGATTTTGAGAAGATGGATTTCTCGGAGTTCATATCAGAAATCCACTACAAAATGAAAATACCATCTACATCAGATCTCAAGATGCGCGCAAAATCATCCCTTGATTCAATCAATCATACAAATCCCAAAGGAGATGGACTTAATCCGAATATAGAAAGATCAATAGAAAGAGAGCAGCAGAGATGAGAACAAGAAGTTATCTATTGATTTTGATATCTATTCTATCTAGTCCTTTATGCGTATTTGCTGATATAGGGAATAATTCATCATTTTTTGATCAAAGATATAAAGGCTGGATGTGGTTTGAAGAAAAACAAGTACCCAAAAAGCATAAAGCTCAAAACAAAAACTCGGAGCAACTTACTGCTGCGCAAACCATAACTCCGGAAGAAGCGAGAATAGAAAACTCGCGCTTAAAGAAGAAGCTTGATGATTTGCGCGAAGTGATGATAGCGAGGCCTACTTCAGATAATATTCTAAAATATATGTTACTTGAGGAGCAAATGTGGGGTAGGGCTCTTAAATTAGATGATAACGTGCGGGAAGTGAAATTTTTGTATCCGGAAATCTTCAGCAAACTAAAAGAGCCGGAAAATGTCCATGCCGTGAAACTCAAACGTAAAATAGAAGAAGAATCAAATCAGTCTATCATCAAAGAATTCGCCAAACGCTATAATCTTGTTTTTTTCTCTAAAGGTAATTGCCCTTACTGCGCAAATTTTGCTCCCCTGCTTAAAAGCTTCAGTACCATCTACGGTTTTAAAACAGAAGAAGCCTCAAGCGATGGACATTTATCAAATTATTTTCCAGGTAAAAAACTACCAGATCTTGCAAGAAGCCTTAATATTAACTCATTTCCTGCTGTTGTGATTGTTGCTAAAGAAGGGAATATGGCAATGGAGCTTATCAGAGGATATGTGACTATCTCAGAATTAGAGGAATATGTGCTACTGGCAGATCAATATCTCAAAAAAATAAGGCCCCCTCAAAACAAAACCTTAAGCAGAAGTTCCCTTACCAAAATTACAGGAGGTGCAGATTATGAATAATAACAAAGTAGCAATCATATGCCTTAAAATGATTCTATTTATCACCATATTTTTACCAGCCTCGTCTTATGCAGGGCTCGATGCTCTTATGAAATTTGCATCTCCAGATGGATCACTTAGTAACCTAAATTCTCCAGAGATTATTAAGGATCAGACAGGAGGTTATATGTCAGCTGGATCGATATTACTTAGAGGTCCAAGACCTAATGAATTAACTCCTTTTTATATAAAGACTCCAAAGCTTAAATTTGATGCTTGTACTGGATCTGGCGATTTCCGTTTCGGGGCTTTCTCATATATTTCTGGCAGAGAATTTAGTTCCTTCCTTAAAAAAGTAGCTCAGGCAAGCGGGGCCTATCTTGTCAAAATGAGTATCAAATCGGCTTGCCCTCAATGTGAAGATATCATGACTTACCTTGAAACAGTCGCAAGAGATATTAATAGCATGACATTAAATCAATGCTCGTTATCGCAAAGCATAGCCGAAGGGGCCTTTAGCAGAATCACCTCTTCTGAAAAACAGCACTGTATGATGGAGTCCAATGAGACAGGATCAAATAGAGATATGTTTCAAACAACTACAAGATGCGCAGATTCTGCAGGCGAGAGGATACTTAAATCAGACGGGGAATTTGAATCAATGCTTGGAGATGAATTTAATCTTGTCTGGAAAGCTTTATCTAAAGGAGAGCAAAGCTCTGCTATTTCGGGCCTAAAAGAGCTCATGATGTCAATTTCTGGAACTATTACCAGAAAAAAGGAAGATGGAAGGTTCAAATTTGCATCCTACCCCTCTCTTATTGTTGATAAAGAGTTACTTGAGAAATATATTGGTCTTTCTACTGGCTCATCTAACGTAAGTCTTTATTCTTGTGATGAAAATCATCAATGCATCAATCCGGCAATCACCAATTCTAACCTCTCTCAAAATGAAACCCTCTATGGTAACGTTTCCAGAATCATGAGAAATCTAACAAATAAAATCAGATTAGATGACCATAATCTAACCGACGAAGAAACCTCCTTAATTAGCTTCTCAAGCATCCCTATCATTAACCTGATTGAAACTGAGCTTGCTACTAAAGCAAATCCAGAAGATATGTTGGTTAGAGTTTCTGAATTTATCGAAGTAGTCTGCTTTGACGTAATTACAAACTTCATGCAAGTAATGCTTAATAAAGTAATGAGTAATGTACAGAGCTTAGAACATGCCCAGATAGATAGTAATATTATAAGGAACTTCCTAGAAGATTCAGAGAATATCAGAAAATACCTCCAAGACTCCAAATTCGCCTCTTTTCAGAAGCTACAGGTCATCACCCAAGTCAAAAAGCGCCTTGAGCAACAAGTAGCAGAATTTAACTATAAATTTGGCGATATGATGAAAACTCTAGAGGATTAAAACTACAGAACCAAACAAATACAACAAAACAAGATAATAACATGAACCTTGATCTTACTATATATACCTACGGACATATTGATTCAATGTTTTACGTACTTAATGCTATTGCGATGATAACAAATAGTAATATCAGTAATCTGATTATCAAAGGAACATCTGCTATTGCTGTATTTTACTATGTCACTAAAGCTGCTTATACATAATCCATTTCAAGCCCAAGGCCAATTCTGGCTAAAATAGGAACTATGATTCTTATTATCAATTCTCTCCTTATTCCAAAAACTAGCATGACTATCATAGATCGGGTCAATAAAACCAGAGATCATGTTGATAATCTTCCATTAGGTTTTGCAATTCCTGCTGGGATATTGGAGCAAGTAGGTCATTTACTAACGCTAACTTTTGAGCAGGCTTTTAATGTTCCGGGCACCACTAATACAAACTATACAGATTATGGCATGGTCTTTGGTGCAAGGCTTATCAAAGAATCACGCAATTGGAAGATCAAGAACCCAGAATTTAGCAGTAATATGGATAATTTTATTACAAGATGCGTATCCTTAGATGCATCAATAGGTCATAAATATACAATCAATGATTTATTCGAATCAAATGATATCTGGACTTTACTTAAAACCAAATCCTCGCGCCTTCGTAAAGTTGCAATTAAATCAAATTCACAAAACGAACTTGTAACATGTAACGATGCAGCTCATATATTAGATGCCTCATTTAACTCAGAGATCGAAAGGCTCATCTTAAAATATGCAAAAACAGAATTCGCAAGAGCCCACCTATCAGATGCTTTATTGCCAAGAAATGCCTTAAATAGGAATAACTTTCTTAAACAAAACATTATAATGGTATTTGGCCCAAATAATAATGAATCAGTTTTTACAACAGCTATATCAGCAGAATCTACCTTAAGGCAATATATGATGATGAACTCAATGTCCAGTTATGCAAGAACCTACGGATATGCAAGAAGTTCAATGACTCAGGAAAATAACTGGCGCATCTCAGGAGATCTTGCGAGTGAATATCTACCGCTACTATTATCAGTTATGAAGGGCATGATCTATGCAAGTTTTATCTTCATAATACCTTTAATGTTACTATCTGGTGGGGGAGCTAAATATCTATCATATATAACAATAGTTGCCTCCTTGCAGTTATGGCCATCACTAAATGCTATATTAAACATGTTCATCGACCTATATAGCAATAACCAAATGCATTACATAATAGAAGCAGGAGGAATCAACTTCACCAATTACAGCAATCTGGCAGATTACTCAGATAAAATAGTAGCAGTTGCATCTGGTCTGCAGATGCTAATCCCTTATCTTGCATTCTCGCTAGTCCAGCAAGGAGTATCTGGCTTTATCCAGCTTGCATCAAGCATCACAGCAGCATCTGCATCAGCCTCTAACCAAGCAGCCCAAGAAGTTGCAACAAATAATAAAAGTTTCGATAATTACTCATCCGGCAATATACAAAGAGCAATCCAAACCGGCTTTAAAACAGACTTCAACTACTCATATAAATCAGGAGCATATGAGCTACAAAATCTAGACGGATCAATTGAACGCATCTTACAAAACGGAGAAACCATAATCCAAAGCGGTACTGGACTTACCATGAGTGGTGGTAGCACGCGATTCTCCCTTAAAGAGGCGCAAAGTTCATCAATTGCAACTAGTCTCCAGGATGCACAAAATCAGCTCGAATCAAGGCAGGCCTCATATCACGAAGCTCAAAGATCTACCTTCTCCAAAGCAGCTAGCTTCATCGAATCCCTAGCAAAAAGAGAATCAGCAGGCCAAACGATTGACTACTCATCTACAGGAGAGGAGGGCGCCTCACTACAAAAGGCGGTAAATATGGTTCATACATTAAGAGAGCAATATGGATATTCACTTGATCAAGCAAGTGAAAAAGTCTTAAGAGGAGATGTTGATGTCGCAAGAGCGGCGAGGAAAATTGGAGGATTTATAGGAAACGGCCTTTCAAAGGCTGGGATCGCAGAGAGTTTGACCCGATCTCTTATTGGTTCTAGTTCAAATACAGAATCTACTGATAATAAAATCTTTGGTATTAAATTTGATAGCTCTGCATCATCTAGAGATAGTGCAAATCAATCTCTTGGAGATGATACGCAAATTAATAGAGAGATATTCACAAGAGAAGATTATAATAATACGATAAGAGCAGCTTCAAGCGAGCAATTTGCAAGCTCAAATAACATAGATAGAAGCTATAGCGATGACCTAAGAAGCAGCTTAGAAACTCAGAAATCCGCTGAAAAAGCTATGAATATTCAATCTGATAGAGTGCAGAGTTTAAGTAAATCTCTTTCTAAAATTCAATCTATGGATGGCTCTATGGATCAAGATATGTATCACGCCGTGCAGCAGGAATTATCACAAAGATATAATCTCACTCCAAGAGAAGCTCACCAAATGATAGAACGTCAAGATCCAAGAGTATCTAAAATTTGGAACGACATATCAGAAAATAAAACTTCAAGTTTAGTAGATAGTCAAATGAAAGGCTCAAATACTCTCTTTTTACAAAAAAACCAAGAAACAAGAATTCATGATGCAGAAGTCAGAAACAAAGAAAAAATCCATGAAGATTACAATTTTCATAAAACTCGTAGTTATAATCAGGCTAAAAACCATAAGATTGATCCAACAAATGACGAATTCGTAACAAATAATCTAGAGCAAAAAGTAGACTCCCTCATCTCAAATAACAAACACTCTTATAATTTTGCAAAAGCCCAAAATGAGGTCGCAGCAGGGGCGAATCAGGAGAAGGTGAATAAAGCTGAGGATAAAAGATGGCTTTCAAAAAATTTAGGAATAGGAGGGCCAGTAAATCCATCGACTATTAAAAATAAGGAAAATAAATGAGATTATCTTCTATGGCTACTATTAAAAATATTACTACTAGATCCGCTCCATCTAGGGTCTGTTATAGGATTTTCTCGCATAAAATCACGAAATATATCTCTATGCACACCTTTAAAGGCATCGGATCTGTTGCTATCTCCCTCTATTCCTATAACTTCTGGGGTCCAGGCTCTTGCAAAAAACAAAATAGAAATAGGACAATTTATGTATAAAAAATACGATAGGAACATCAAAAGAGAGATACTAAACATAATAAATCTCGTCATTTCCATAGATATCATGCTGTCTATTGTTAGAATATGCAATAGATACGCAACTCCTATAGAAGCAAAACCTGATAATATAAACCAGCCCCATGCTAACACAGGATACCTATCATTCAATAGCCCTTTATCTGTATTTATGAAAACACCATCCGCATTAATCGATAATTTCTGTCTTTTATATGTAATAAATGACGATATCACAAAACATATCCAAAATACCATCACGCTCTCAAAAAATGTTGCTATGATAAATCCTATAAGCACCATCTCGAAGAACATTATATTCCAGAAATTATCATGGGTTAGGAACCTATCAGTAAATGAAGATTTAGGATTAGGAGTTTTGGCCGCAGTACTAACCATTTTGATATCTGCTGTAGTATCTCTTGGAAGGCTCTTTTGCATATTTTGTAATCCAGTCCTGTCTATCGTCATAATAATGATTATAGCATTACCAAGTAACTGGAAGCAAATGAATTCTGTAAAGCAAAAGGTTTTGAAGATTGACAGAATCTATGTATCAACAACAATATACATAAACGATATAATAAAACAAAAGGAGAATGATATGACGCAAGAATTATTGCCCCATACATATGGACAACTACTGCAGGATTTAAAATCAGAGATTAGTTCAGCCAGAATTAGAGCGCATCTGGCAGTGAATAAAGAAATGATTCTTTTATACTGGAGAATCGGCAAGAAAATTCTAGAGAGGCAGAGCGCAGAAGGGCGGGGCGCGAAAGTGATTGAAAATATCTCTAAAGATTTGAAGAAAGAATTCCCAGAAATGAAGGGATTATCATATCAAAATATTTCATATATGAGGCAATTTGTTCTTGAGTATAAAGCCAATGAGGAATTTCTCCAACAGGCTGTTGGAGAAATTCCTTGGGGGCACAATATTATGATTTTTTCTAAAATACAAGACGTAAGCCAAAGAATCTGGTACGCAAAAAAAACCCTAGAATATGGTTGGTCGCGAAATGTACTCAGCTTACAAATAGAGACTGATCTTTATGCAAGAGATGGCAAAAGTCATAATAATTTTGATCAAACTCTGCCATCTACACAATCTGATTTAGTGAAATCTATTATAAAAGACCCCTATCATCTAGAGTTTTTAAACATCAAAGGAAAAATTCTAGAGCAAGACTTAGAGGGGAGATTGATAGATCATATACAGAATTTTCTCCTAGAGCTAGGTCAAGGCTTTGCCTTTGTAGGTAGGCAATAAAGATTTAGAAGATAATTCAGAACCTCTATGATGCACATAAAAATAAAAGCAAATGATCAATAACTACATTAGAGGAGGACAGATATTCCTTCATAAAATCAGAATGTTACGCCAAGTATGGGATAAAGCATGTCTCACTGCTTTTGTGATATCAATTTTGATTACAGGTTACC